>JBBPYJ010000084.1:0-10458 GCA_038200025.1 Propionibacteriales bacterium
CCACGATCATCGACGCTGACGAGATCATCGTGCTGGAGGACGGCCGGGTTGTGGGCCGGGGCACCCACCGCGAGCTCTTGGACACCTGCCCGACCTACGAGGAGATCGTCAGCTCCCAGCTCAGCGCGGAGGAGGTGGCATGAGTACTCCGGTCAACAACGCCACTGCGCAGCCGGACCCCGCCGGTGACAAAGCTGGCCCGGAGCCCGGCGGCAAGGGGGCGGGCTTCCGGGCCACCGAGCGGATCGAGGTGCCCGCGGGCGGCCCGGGCCGCGGCCCGATGGGTGGCGGGATGGTCGCCCAGAAGGCGATGACCTTCGGGCCGTCGGCCAAGCGGCTGATCGCTAGGCTGCGTCCCGATCGAGCCAAGGTGATCGCGGTCGCCGGCCTCGGGGTGGTCAGCGTCCTACTGATGTCGCTGGGCCCCAGGATCCTCGGCCACGCCACCGACCTGGTCTTCGATGGCCTGCTCGGGCGTCGGCTCCCCGCAGGGGTCACTCAGGAGCAGGCGATCGAGACGGCCCGGCAGCGTGGCGACGACCACCTCGCCGACCTGCTCTCCGGGATGGACAACGTCGTGCCCGGTCAGGGTGTCGACTTCGACGCGGTCGGGCAGGTGCTGCTGCTCGTCCTCGCGGTCTACGTCTGCGCGTCCCTGCTGGCTTGGCTGCAGGGCTTCATCCTCAACGACGCGGTGCAGAACACCGTCTACCGGATGCGCCAGGACGTCGAGGACAAGATCAACAAGCTGCCGCTGAACTACTTCGACAGATCACCGCGTGGGGAGCTGCTGAGCCGAGTCACCAACGACATCGACAACGTCAGCCAGACCTTGCAGCAGACGATGAGCCAGCTGCTGACCTCACTGATGACGGTCTTCGCGGTGCTCGGGATGATGCTGTGGATCTCCCCGCTGCTGGCGCTGGTGGCGCTGATCTCGGTGCCCGCTTCGCTGCTGTTGACCCGGGCGATCATGAAGCGCTCGCAACCGCAGTTCGTGGCGCAGTGGCGGCGTACCGGTGCGCTCAACGCCCAGGTCGAGGAGGCCTACTCGGGCCACGACCTGGTCAAGGTCTTCGGCCGCCAGCGTGAGGTCGAGGCGGCGTTCGCGCAGGAGAACGACGAGCTCTACAGGGTCAGCTTCGGCGCGCAGTTCGTCTCCGGATTGATCATGCCGGCGATGATGTTCGTCGGGAACCTCAACTTCGTACTGATCGCGGTGATCGGCGGCCTGCGCGTGACCAGCGGCTCGCTGTCGCTGGGCGACGTACAGGCGTTCATCCAGTACTCCCGCCAGTTCACCCAGCCGCTCACCACGGTCGCCTCGATGGCAAACCTCCTGCAATCCGGCGTGGCCTCGGCCGAGCGGGTCTTCGAGCTGCTCGATGCCGACGAGGAGACCGACGAGGCGCCAGCCTTGGGGGCCTCACCCGTACGCCGCGGCGAGGTGGCGTTCGAGGACGTCTCCTTCCGCTACGACCCCGACCGACCGCTGATCACCGACCTGTCACTGGTCGCCCGGCCCGGCCAGACGGTCGCGATCGTCGGACCGACCGGCGCCGGAAAGACCACGCTGGTGAACCTGGTGATGCGCTTCTACGAGATCGACGCAGGCCGGATCACCATCGATGGGATCGACATCACCGCAATGCCGCGCGAGGCGCTGCGAGCTCAGATCGGGATGGTGCTCCAGGACACCTGGCTGTTCGCCGGGTCGATCCGCGACAACATCGCCTACGGGCGGCCCGACGCCAGTGAGCAGGAGATCCTGGCGGCGGCACGAGCCACCTTCGTGGACCGGTTCGTGCACTCGCTGCCCGACGGCTACGACACCGTGATCGATGAGGAGGGCTCGAACCTCTCGGCCGGTGAGCGACAGCTGGTCACCATCGCTCGGGCCTTCCTGACCAAGCCCGCGCTGCTGATCCTCGACGAGGCCACCAGCTCGGTCGACACCCGCACCGAGGTGCTGGTCCAGCAGGCGATGGCCGCGTTGCGCGCCGACCGGACGTCGTTCGTGATCGCGCACCGGCTGAGCACGATCCGCGACGCCGACCTGATCCTGGTCATGGAGGACGGGGCGATCGTGGAGCAGGGCACCCACGAGCAGCTTCTCGGCGTTGAGGGGGCCTACTGGCGGCTCTACCACGCCCAGTTCGCCGCCGCGGCGAACTGAGCCCTCCGATCTGTCTGGCCCCTGCAGGTAGGTAGGTGCCTGTTGGAGTCGCAGTCGAATCGGGTCCTGCTACTTCTCGTAGACGTCGCGCCGGTGCCCCAGCCGCACAACGACCTCCACCAGGACGTCGTCGCGGACCGTGTAGATAATTCGATAGTCGCCGACCCGGACGCGAAGCGCGGGTCGCCCCTTCAGTGCTTGCGCGCCGGGCGGGCGTGGGTCTTGAGCCAGGAGGGCAATCGCGCCCTGGACACGTCGATGCGCCACCAGGTCGAGTTCGCGAAGCGCGCGAACAGCTGAGGGGCGAAGCTCAATGCGGTAGCTGGTCAGCTGCTCGTAGCGTTCGGGGCTCACCAGGACTACAACCGGACGTCCGCGTCGCTCGATGATAATTGCCTCGGTGAGCGCGGTTTCCATCGCGGCGGGAAAGTGCTCTCGAGCGTCGCTGATACTGATCGTGGCAAGATCGACGCGACCCCGGCTGCGGGTCCGGGCGAGGACGGCGAATCCCCGCCTCAACGGACAGAAAGTCTCATTTCAACCGACGGGATGGCTCGGTTCAACGGGTGCGCGGAGGGAGCGGGAAGAACATCGAGGTGCGGTCGGCGTACTCCGGGTAGCCGTTGCGCTTCATCATCGACTGCTCGAGAAGCCTGGCGCCGGTGGCGAAGACCAGGAAGTAGGTCATCGCGATCGGGGCGATGATGGTCAGCAGGCCGGTCAGCCAGCCCGACGCGAGCCCGCCGACCAGCCACAGTCCCCACCACACGCAGGCGTCGCCGAAGTAGTTCGGGTGCCGGGTCCAGGCCCACAAGCCCTGGTCCATCACCGGGGGCCGATCAGGCTTCTGCTTGTACGCCGCCAGCTGGGCGTCGCCGACCGACTCGAAGATCAAGCCGATCCCCCAGACCGCGACGCCGAGGAACACCACCGGCCACCAGTCCACCGACGAGGCGACCCCGACGGCGACCGGCACCGAGATCAGCGCCATCGCCACCCCTTGGATCAAGAAGACCTTGCGGATCACCAGGCCCATCCCGACCTCGTCGAGGGTGCCACCGAGCATCTTCTCGTAGCGCGGGTCCTCGCCCGCGCCGACGGCCCGGGACCGGATATGCCAGGCCAACCGCAGCCCCCAGACCGCGACCATCGCCAGCAGCAGCCAGCGTCGGGTCCCGTCGCCGGTGTCGGCGAGCTGGGCGGTGATCGAGGTGGCCAGCGCCACGAAGACGAACCCCGACCCCCAGGCCACATCGACGACCGCGACCCGTTTCTGGACCCGGGCCGCGACCGCGGCCATCGCCATCGCGGCGGCCGCCGCGAGGACCGCGACGATCAGGGTCGTCACGATCGCAGGCGGCATGACCCTATTGTCACCAGGAGATCAAAAAGTTCGCACCGCGGGCAGCGTGTGCGGGGCGCCCGGGCGCACGGCCAGGATCTGGTCCACGCCCATCCGACCATCACGGAAGGCCAGCCGACCGCCGACGAGGTACAGCCGCCATACCCGCACGGCCTCGGCGCCGATCAGCTCGGTGAAGCGCTCGATCGAGGCCTCGAACGTCGCCAGCCAGGAGTCGACCGTGCGGACGTAGTGCTCGCGCAGGGCGTGCACATCGCGCACCTCGAGGCCCCCGCTCTCGAGGTACGCGACGGTCTCACCGACCGGACGCATATGCATGTCCGGTGCGATGAAGCCCTCGATGAACGGGCCGCCCCCGGGGTGCTTGCCACCCTTGCGGCCCGATCGCGACATCTGCTGGACCAGCACCCTGCCGCCGGGGCGCACCGCCGAGGCGAGCACGGCGGCGTACGTCGGGTAGTTGCCCTCGCCGACGTGCTCACCCATCTCCAGGGAGCCGACCGCGTCGTACAACTCGGTGGTCGAGCCTGTCGAGACCGGCACCGCGTCGCGGTAGTCCTGCAGCTTGATGGTGACCCGGTCGCCCAGCCGGCGCTCGGCGATCTGAGCGTCGATGTAGCGCTTCTGCTCGGCCGCGATGGTGACGCCGGTGACCTGCGCGCCGTACTTCTGGGCGGCGTGCAGTGACAGCGAGCCCCAGCCGCAGCCGACGTCGAGCAGCCGCATCCCCGGTTCGAGTCCGAGCTTGGTGCAGACCAGGTCCAGCTTGTCGCGTTGTGCATCGGCCAACGAGTAGTCGGGATCGTCGCTGGTGTAGTAGGCCGAGGAGTAGGCCATCGTCTCGTCCAGCAACGCGGCGTAGAACTCGTTGGACAGGTCGTAGTGGTGGCTGATCGCCCGCCGGTCGCGGAGCTTGGAGTGCAACCGACCGCCGAGGCGGGCCTGGGTCGCTGGCGCGGCCGGCGGCAGGCCGAGCGCGCCGACGCTCCGCAGCGTGCGCAGCAGCCGGGCTACGTCGGCCGGCTTCGGGCGCAGACCGCTGATGCCTCGCTCTTCAGTGACCGACCACAGGTGCGTCAGCAGGTCCCCAAGGTCGTGGTGGATCTCCAGCTCACCGGTGACGTAGGCCTGGGCTGCCCCGAGCTCGCCGCGATGGCGTAGGAGACGACGCAGGGCGTTCGGGGAGGTCAGCTCGATCAGCGGGGCGTCGGGCGGCCCGGCTTCCGAGCCGTCCCAGGCGCGCAACCGCACCGGGAGGTCGCCGCGCAGCAGCGGGCGGACGGCGTCGGCCAGCCGCTCGGCGGTGGTCATGGCCGCTCCAGGACGATCTGCTGAACGTCGAGGTAGCCCGACGCGAACCCGCCGCGGGAGTACTCCAGGTAGAAGTGCCACATCCGGATGAAGGTGTCGTCGAAGCCGAGCTCTCGCACCCGCTCCGCTGAACCCATGAAGGTCTCGTCCCACAGCCGCAGCGTCTCGGCGTAGTGGCTGCCGAACTCCAGCCGGTCGCCGACCCGCAGCCCGGTATGGGCCGCGGTGATCGCCTCGATCGCCTCGGTCGAGGGCAGGAAGCCGCCGGGGAAGATGTACTTGTTGATCCACGTATAGGTACGACGGGTGGCCAACATCCGGTCGTGCGGCATCGTGATCGCCTGCAGACCGACCTTGCCGCCGGGTGCGAGCAGCCGGTCCAGGGTGGCGAAGTACTCAGGCCAGTAATCGAAGCCGACCGCCTCGATCATCTCCACCGAGCAGATCGCGTCGTAGTGCTCTCCAGCCGGGATCTCGCGGTAGTCGCACAGCTCGATGCTGACCTGGTCGGCCGCGAAGGAGCCGTCGGTGGCGGTGGCGTCGACGCGGGTGCGGGCCAGGTGCTGCTGTTCGGTCGAGAGGGTGACGCTGTGCACGGTGGCACCGCGGCGGGCCGCACGGATCGCCAGCTCGCCCCAGCCGGTGCCGATCTCCAGCAGCCGGGTGCCGGCGGTCACGCCGGCGGCGTCCAGCAACCGCTCGATCTTGCGTCCCTGGGCGGCCTCGAGCAGGTCCCGGGTCGCGGTGTTCGCATCCGGAGCGGTCGCCACCAGGTGGTCACCGACGGTGCTGGGTCTTGGGCCGGCTCCTGGGACGACACCGGTGCCGAACAGTGCCGAGGAGTAGCTCAATGTCGGGTCCAGGAAGGTCTCGAACATCTCGGTGGACAGGTCGTAGTGGTGCCCGATGTTGCTGCGCGAGTTGTCCACCGAGCTTTCCTGGTGCCGCGGTGGGCGGGCGACGTACGCCGCTCGCAGCCGCTGTAGGGGTGCCGGGATCAACCGCGGCATCTCGGCGGCGGCCACGGTCAGGAAGCCACCCAGGTCGGGGGCGTCCCAGGAGCCGGTCAGGTAGGCCTCGCCGAAGCCGATCAGGCCGTCGGTGCCGATCCGGGCGAAGAACTCCTCGGGCCGGTGGATGGTCATCAGCGGACCCCCGGTGCCCAGGGTCTTGGTCTGCGATGAACCGGGGTCGCCGACGTGCACGGTCACCGCCAGCCGTGACATCGCCGCGTTGAACAGGCGTCGGGCGATGGCCGACTTCACGGTGGTCCTGGGGCCGGAGGGGATCTGGTCGAGGCCCGGCCAGTCCAACGAGGACGGGCGGGAGGGGGTGAGGGTCATTGGACTCGCTCCTGGTGCTGGTGGGGGGGACGTGGGCGGATCGGAAGCCGCCGAGCCCACAGCCAGATGCCGTGGGCTCGGATAATCAAGGATGCGAGAAGGGCGGTCGGAGCCGCACGGAGCGGTCCGGTGGACGAGGGGGTGCCGGTGGTCGAGGCACTGAAGACCGCGTTCTCGTCCGAGCGCAGGGTGACCGCGATCGTCAGTCGTTCACCGGGCACCGGGACGGCCAGCTCGTAGTAACCGTCGGTGCCGTGGAACGGAGAGACATACATCGCCTTGTCGGTTCGCGCCCGACCCTGGTCGTCGGGGTGCACGAGGTAGGCGTGCCGGTCGCCGTAGGTGTTGTGCACCTCGACGATCACGGCGCGCGGCTGCCCGTTGTCGAAACTGTCGAAGCACCAGAACACCGAGATCGGGTTGAAGCAGTAGCCGAACGCTCGGGCGTTGGCGGCCATCAGCACCGTGGCCGGTCGCTCCACGTCGTGCAGGGCCAGGAAGGCATCGACGTTGTCACGCAGCGTCCGGTCGGGGTCGCCGAGGTGGTCGCGGGCCTCGAACCTGCCCAACAGTCCGTGGTCGGGGAGAGCGTCGAGGTCGACCAGCCACAGCTGCGAGCGGTTGGTGAAGGTGCGCTCGAACGGCTTGCGCCGGGTGTGCGAGATGACGGTGTCGTAGCGTCGACCGGCGCGGTGGGCGGCCAACGCTTTGGACCCCGAGGGCTGAGCGGCCAACGGATCGAAGCCGGTGGCTCCGAGCCGTCGGGCTGCGGCGAGCCCTGAGCGAGCGCCGTCCTCGTGGAAGCCCCACCCGTGGTAGGCGCCGGCGAAGCTGATCCGCTCGGTGTCGATCTCGGACAGCCGCGCCTGGGCGGCCACCGACGCGGGGTTGTAGAGCGGGTGCTCGTACTCCATCCGGTCGATCACGGTGGCCGGGTCGACCAGGTGCTCGCCGCCCAGGGTCACCAGGTAGTGGGTGTCGGTCGGCAGCCGCTGCAACCGGGTCAGGTCATAGGTCACGGTAACCTCGCCGGGTCGGGCATCGGCGGGTCGCTTGAAGTTCCACGACGCCCAGGTGTTCTCGGTGCGCGGCAACAGCGTGGTGTCGGTGTGCAGCAGCGCGACGTTCGGGCTGTACGGCATCGCGCCGAGGACCTCGCGCTGGAGGTCAGTGGGCTCGGCCAGCATCGTCAGCGCCTGGCTGGGGTGGGCGGCGATCACGACAGCGTCGTACGACGTGGTCGTGCCGTTGCCGTCGGTGACCTCGACCCCACTGGCTGTTTCAAGCACCGAGGTGACCTTGGTGCCAACGCGGATCTCGTCGATCAGCGCGGTGACCTTCGCGACGTACTGCCCCGAGCCGCCGGTGACGGTGCGCCACGTCGGCGAGCCGAAGATGCTGAGCATCCCGTGGTGGCTCAGGAAGGCGAAGAGATAGCGCGCCGGGTAGTCCAGCGAGACCTCCGGGTCGCACGACCAGACGGCGGCGACGACCGGCTCCATGAAGTGCCGGATGAAGTAGGCGCTGTACCGGCCACGAGCGAGGAACTCGCGCAATGTGGTGTCGGCCCCGGTGCCTTGGTTGGATTGGTCAGCCAGGGTCGCCTTGGCGTGCCGATGGAAACGCGGGATCTCCGCGAGCATTCGAAGGTACGCCGGCTTGGTCAGGTGGGCGCGGGTCGGGAACACCCCGCGTCGGCCGAGGGCGCCGGCCCACTCCAGGCCGGTGTCGTCGTCGCTGATCGACATCGACATCTCCGACTCCTGGGTGGCGATGCCCAGCTCGGCGAAGAGTCCCAGCAGCACCGGGTAGGTGCGCTCGTTGTGCACGATGAAGCCGGTGTCGATGCCGAGACCGTCGACCTGGTGGGTGTCGGCGTGGCCGCCGAGGCGCTCGTCGGCCTCGATCAGGGTCACTTGCATGTCGCTGCGAGTCAGGGCGTAGGCGGCAGTCAGTCCGGCCACGCCTGAGCCCACGACGGCGACCCGGCGCCGGATCTCCGGGGCCGGTCGGGTCGCGAATGTCACGTGCTGACCTCGGCGAACTCGAAGAGCGCGATCGGGGAGTTGGTCGGGACTTCGGAGCCGCCGTCGGGCTCGACGGTGATGCCGACTCCGGTGATCTCACTGGCATCGCCGCGAAGAATCACGGTGTTCGCAGACCCGTCAGGCATCAGGCCGGCGGGGTCCAGGTGGCCGGTGTCGTCACGGAACCAGAGCTCGTAGTCCTGGCCGTCAGGAGCATCCGGCATGTCCTCGGTGACCACGACGGCCTTGCCCTCGGCGACCGAGCGAACGACAGTCGCCTGACCGCCACCCTCGATCTCGACGGTGACCTTCTCGGCGTCCGGGGCGCCCAGGACCCGCTCGGCAGCGGTGAGTTGCACGTCCGGGCCGGGCCCGGAGTCATTGCTCCACGGCTGCCAGACGAGACCGAAGATCAGCGTGATCGCGGCCGCGACGGCCAACACCGGAAACCAACGCACAGATGCCCTCCGGGGCACCCGGTGCTGCGCTGCCTCGTGGTGGACGATCGGCGGCACGGGCCGCACCGTGGGGATCGCGGCAAGCACCGAGGCACGCAGTTCGGGACGCGGAGCCAGCGCGGTGGTGTGAGGGAGCAGCGCAGCAGTCTGGGACAACCCGGCGACTTCGAGCAGGCAGTCGGCACAGATCTCGAGGTGCTGCTCGAAACGAGCCCGCTCCATCTCGTCGAGAGCATCGACGGCGTAGGCGCCGGTCAGCAGGTGGATGTCGTTCTGGTAGGCGTTCATGCCACTACTCCCATCTGGTCTCGGAGTCGGATGAGTCCGTCTCGAATTCTGGTCTTGGCTGTGCCCAGGGGGAGTTCAAGCATGGCGGCTACCTCGGTGTGGGTGTATCCCCCGAAGTAGGCAAGTCCGATCGCCTCACGCTGAGCCTCGGTCAGAGTCTCCATGGCGCTGCGGACCCGTTGTGCGTCCAGCTTGATCTCGACTGACTCCGAGGTCTGGTCGTGGGCCACTGGTTGGGTCTGGTCGTGGTAGCTGGTGTCGCGCCGGCTGCTGGCTTCGGCCGAGCGGACCCGGTCGACGGCCTTGCGGTGGCCGATGGTCATCAACCAGGACAGTGCACTGCCACGCTGAGGATCGAAGCGGGCCGAGGTCCGCCAGATCTCCAGGAAAGCTTCTTGGGTGATCTCCTCGGCCTGCGCCGGATTGCGGATCACCCGCACGACCAGGCCGTGGACCCGGGCGCTTGTTGCGTCATACAAAGCAGCGAAGGCTGTCTGGTCACCGCGTGAGGAACGTTGCAGCAGCGAGGCCAGGTCGGGCGCGCCCGCCCCCTCCGGTGTAGAGCCGGAGGGGACGGGCGACAGACCAGGCCTGGCTACATCTTCGCTGATCACGACTAATCTCGGGACCGAAGTCCTCGATAAGACCGGCATCAGAACGGTGTCGATGACGTAGACCGTGGCGTTGGCGGTGGGGATGTTCCCGCACAGGATGGTCGCCTTCTCGTTGCCGATGGAGAACTCCTCGCCCGAGCCCTCGATCTTGAGCATGTCGCCGGCCAGGGTCTCGAACTCGCCCGCCAGGGCGTCGGGGCCCATCTTGCCGGGCACGACGTGGTGGGTCAGCACGGTGGTGAGGGTCTCCTTGTCCTTCAACAGGCCGTTGAGCTCCTTCTTGGAGAAGGCGCCGAACGCGTCGTTGTAGGGGGCGAAGACGGTGATGTCCTCGGCGCCGTTCAGGGTGTCGACGAGGTCGGCAGCCTGGACCGCGGTGACCAAGGTCGACAGCAGCGGGTTGCCGCTGGCCGCAGTCGCGACGGGCTCGGTGGCCATGCCGTTGAACGAACCGGCACCGTCGGCGGGAATCTGGTCGCAGGCGGGTCCGAAGGTGTCGGCAGCCGGGTCGGCCGTGGTGGACTCCTCTTCGGCCGGGGTCTCCTCCTCGGTCGGGGTCTCCTCGACCGGAGCGGCCTCGGTGGTCTCGGCGGTGGTGTCGGCCGCAGTGGAGCTGTCGTCGGAGCCACAGGCGCTGAGGCCGAGCGACATGGTCAGGGCCAGGGCCGCCAGTCCGGCGGAACGCTTGGAGATGGTGCTGTTCATGATCATGCCTTTCGTTGGATGTTCCGCCGGTTGGGGGCGGGCTTTCTTACAGGAGTGATTCGGTGTGGCGGGGGGGCCGGATTGGAAGAAGTTCAACTAAGTGAAGTGGTCTAGACCCGAGACCTGCGCGGGACAACGCAGAAGTTGCCGTGCGGCCCCGGGGGCGCCCCGCC
>JBBPYJ010000085.1:0-9148 GCA_038200025.1 Propionibacteriales bacterium
ACGACGTCCGCACCTACTGATCGCGCCGACCACCTGCCACCCCCGCCTCGCCAAGTCTCGTCCTCGTTGACTCTCTATCGTCGCATCCGCACCCCAATGGAGCCAACCGTCCTCCACAGCCGACTTCCCGGATGGACCGACATAGACTGGAGAGGCCCCGATAGGACGCGGCATCTTGTGCGTGGTCAACTGGGGTGATGGTGAAGGAACGAGCGCGCCCGGGCGCCGTACTGTTCGCCGTCGTCACCCCGTTGGCCTCGATCTTCGGATCCGGGTTCCTGATCATGACCCCGGTGCTGGAGAAGACGCTCGGTGCCTGGTCGATCTTCGGGATCGCCTTCGTGTGCGTGGTCGCGTGGTTCATCGGAACCGCCATCCGGCATTGTGTCCGCGTCGTCGAACCGATGGCCCAGGCCGGCACCTTGGACCCCGGCACCGCACGCGTGGACAGGATCTCCGACGCGGTGATCGTGGTCGCCTACGTCATCTCGGTCGCGCTCTACCTGCGGATCATGGCCGAGTATCTCGTGGCCTACTTCGATCCCGCCGGTTCGATGCTCGCCGAGCGGTTGGTGGCCTGTGCCGCGGTCGTCGCGATCCTGCTGATCGGCATCCTGCGCGGCTTCCATGGTCTCGAGATCATGGATCGGATCGCGCTGGGGGCTGTCCTCTTCCTGATCACCGTGCTGGGGGCGGCCCTGCTCTGGCACGACATCGGCTCGATCCGGGAGGGCACCTTCGTCCTGCCGCCGGTCCCCGACGTCGCCATCGGGCCGACGCTGCTGGTGCTGGGCGGGATCGTGATCACCGTCCAAGGTTTCGAGACGGTCCGCTACCTCGGCGAGGAGTACGACGCCGCGACGCGGATCTGGGCCTCCCGCCTCGCCCAGGTGCTGGCCACGGTGGTCTACATCGGGTTCATCGCGGTTGCTACCCCGGTGATGGGTCTGGGCACGCCGGCCGGACCCAACGAGACTCTCCTCGACATCACCGTCCGCATCACTCCGCTGCTGACGGTGCCGTTGGTGCTGGCCGCGGTGTTCAGCCAGCTCAGCGCGGCGGTCGCCGACACCGCCGCCGCCGACGGCAACCTGCGCGGCCTGTCGCGCTGGATGCGTGGTCCGCGTCCTTTCCTGGTCAGCGGCGCGGCCGCCATCGCGTTGGCGGCCACGGTGCCGACCTTCACGATCGTGGCGGTGGCCTCACGGGCCTTCGCCGCCTACTACGCGCTGCAGTGCCTGGTCGCCTTCCGCACCTGCGAGCGCCGAGGTCCGCGGATCGGGTACGCCGCCCTGGGCTTGCTGATGGTCGCCGTCGTCGTCCTCGCCGAGCCCGTGGGCTGAGGTGCTGCCGGGCCCTGACCTACGCGCCCTGTCCTACTATCTGGGCCATGGACAGGCGAGTGGCGATCGGGTTCGACCTCGATATGACCTTGATCGACACCGTTCCCGGCTTCGGAGCCACCCTGACCGCCCTCGGTCACGAGCTGGGGGTGGAGTTCCCCGTCGAGAACCTGACCTACCGACTTGGCCCGCCCCTGCACCTGACGCTCGGTCAGCACCTGCCGACCGAGCAGATCGACGCTGCGGTCGACCGGTTCCGCGAGCTCTATCCCGATTTGGCGATCAAGCCGGTGCCGTTGCTGCCGGGCGCCGCGGAGGCGCTGGCCGCCGTCCGCCGCCACGGCGGCCGGATCGTGGTCGTGACCGGCAAGTTCACCCCCAACGCCCAACTGCACCTGGATCACCTCAGGCTCGAGGTCGACGTCCTGGTGGGCAAGGTCTGGGGCGTGGGCAAGGCCGAGGCGTTGCGGGCCGGAGGCGTCACGGCGTACGTCGGTGACCACGTCCACGATGTCGAGGGCGCCCGGGCCGCCGGGGTGCGCAGTGTCTCGGTGCTGACCGGCGGCTGCTCGCGCCAGGAGCTTCTCGATGCCGGTACCGACGTCGTGCTGGACGACCTGCATGCCTTCCCGAACTGGCTCGACGAGCACGTCGGCTCCGGTGCGGTCCGCCCTAGCGGCTAACCAGGTAGCCCCCGCTAGGGAGTCGGCCCTAGGCTGGCCCGCGCGGGCGATGACGCGCCGTGACGAGGACGAGGAGATCAGGCCGTGCCCAGTGGCAAGGTGAAGTGGTTCGATGCCGACAAAGGATTCGGTTTCCTGTCCCAGGAGGACGGGCCGGACGTCTACGTGCATGCCGATGCGCTGCCCGAAGGGGTGACGACCCTGAAGAACGGGGCCCGGGTCGAGTTCGGCATCGCCCAAGGTCGACGTGGTGAGCAGGCCCTCCAGGTCAAGCTGTTGGAGTCCCCGCCCTCGGTGGTCCGCAACAAGTCGCAGGCCAAGCGCAAGTCGCCCGAGGACATGACCACCATCGTGGAGGACACGATCCGGTTGCTCGACGAGGTCGGCAACGCCTACCGCAACGGTCGGCACCCCGACGCCAAGGCCGCCGCACCGGCGGCCAAGGTGCTTCGCGCCCTCGCCGACCATCTCGAGCAGTAGAGACTCTGCGATGCAACTTTGGATCCGAAGTCTCCGGCCGAACGGGGTCAACGGCGGAGCCTTCGGCCGACCGTGGCTGACGCGCCCGTCAGGACGACCGCAACCAAACCGCTGAGGGCGGCCAATTGGAAGTGGCGTCGATTGTCATTGCCGCCGAAGCGATAGCGACAACCGACACGAAGTAAGCCACCGTCCTTGGCAGAATCACCCGGATATCGTGCCAGCCGTCGCGCGGATGGATGCTCGACAGCCGCTCGAGGGGGCGGTTGATCGTCCCCTGGGGCGAGCGAGACGATGGACATCGTGAGCGACATCCGCGAAACCCTGGGCGCCGAGCGAGAGCTGACCGCCCGGCGCCTCGCGGACCTCATCGACAGCTTCGAGGACCTGGTCGCCAGCGCGTACGACGCCAACGTCGACGACGAGCATGACCCTGAGGGCACCACCATCGCCTTCGAGCGCTCCCAGGTCGACGCCCTGATCCGCCAGGCCCGGGCTCACCTGGTCGAGGTCGACGCGGCGCTCGGCCGGCTGGACGCAGGGACCTACGGATGGTGTGAGCGCTGCGGTGCTGGCATCCCGGCGGCTCGCCTTGAAGCACGCCCGATCGCGCGGACGTGTATGAGTTGTGCAGGGGGCTGACCGGGTCACCTGAAGGGGTCGCCGGCCCCGAGGAGACCAACGAGCCGGGGGTATCTACCAGGGCCGGCACCGAGGTCGCCCGCGATCGAACTGCAGCCAGTCAGGGACTCGACGCCGGCTCTGCAGGCAGGGGTGAGCTGCTCGCCGCGGGTCGGGTGGCGACCACGAAGCCGAACCATGCAGTCAGCACGGCGACCGCGACGCCCAGTCCGGTGCGTGGCATCAGCGGCATTGCGATGCCGACGAAGCCACCCAGCACCCAGGCCAGCTGCAAGGTGGTGTCCGAGCGCGCGAACGCGCTGGTCTGCACCCGCTCGTAGACGTCCTGCTGAATCGTGGAGTCCAGGGACAGCTTGGCCAGTGACTGGGTCAACCCGGCCGCCAGGCCGAGCAGCACCAGAGGCACCAGCCCGTAGAAGAGCGCGGCCAGTAGGGTCATCGCGGTGCCGGCCCCCAGTGCGATCACCACCGTCAGCGCCGGGTTGACACGTTTGAGGACCGTCGCCAGGGCGATCCCGAGGCTCGAGCCCAGTCCCGCAGCCCCGATCACCAGCCCTAGGAGAACCTCGGGTCGCCAGTCCCCGATCGGGTTCTCGCGCAGCAGGAACGCCATGAACATCGTCAAGAAGCCCGACAGCCAGCGCGGACCGCAGTTGGCGCGCAGGGCGAAGGAGACGGTTCCAGGGATCCGCATCCGCGGGCGACCACGCCGACTCGAGGCCGGTTCCTCGGGACCGGGGAGCATCAGCATCTCGCCCTCGCCCATGCTGGAGTCCACACGCTGGGGCAGTCGGATCGCCCAGATCGTGGCCACCACGAAGATCACGAAGGCGTAGCGCAACGACCACTCGGCGCCGAAGTACGACGCCAGCCCGGCGATCGGCGCCGACACCGCGGCCCCGATCACCCCGGCCAGCGAGGTGCGCGCATTGGCCTTGACCAGGGTCAGGTCCGCCGGCGTCAGCCGGGGCACGGTCGCGGCCCTGGTCACCCCGTAGGCCTTGGAGGAGACCAACACCCCCAGAGCCGCCGGGAACAACCAGCCGGACTCGTCGACCACTGCCCCGGCCAACGCCAGGCACAGCAGCCCGCGCAGCGCCATTGTGGCTCCGATCGCCCATCGGCGACCGTGCGCGAAGCGATCCAGGAACGGGCCGATCAGTGGCGCGACGATGGCGAACGGCAGCATCGTCAATCCCAAGAAGAGTGCCACCTGACCGCGGGCCTCGCCGGTCGGGACCTGGAAGAACAAGGTGCCGGCCAGCGAGATCGCCACCGCGGCGTCCGCTGCGGCGTTGAATGCGTGCAGCTCGATCAGCCGGGACAGCCCCGAGGCCTCCGCGCCTTCGGCGTTGGCGGCGCGCCGGGCCTGACGCAGCGTCGCCTGTCCCGCGCGGCCGGTCAACATCGCTGCACCGGCGACGCCGCGGCCCGCGAACTTGGCGCCGCCGCCGACCGCACGGCCCGCCTGTCGGGCGCGGTCGCGCGCAGGGGTGGGGTGCTCGGCACCGTCGGGCGCGGGCGACTCCTCGGTGGGGTCGCGACGGTGGGGACTCACCCTCCTATCTTGCCGGGCCGATCATGACGGGTCCGACCGACAGGCCGGGGACGAACCCGAACTGACAGCGTGCGTGTCGATGAGTCATGATCGTGGTGTGAATTCTCCTCCGCTGACCCGCGCGAAGCCGGACGCCGCCGTTGTGGGGGCCGTGGACGTGGCCCGGACCGAGCTGGTCGCCGAAGTCGGCGCGCTGGTGGTCGGCGAGCACGTAGGCGTCCAGCCTGAGGCCGAGCGTGTTGCCACCCACTACTTCATCTGCACCCAATCCGGGTACGCCGGCTGGCGCTGGTCGGTGACGCTGGTCCGGGCGTCTCGGGCCAAGATGGTCACCGTCGACGAGATCGTCCTGTTGCCCGGGGAAGGCTCGATCACCGCGCCGCAATGGGTGCCCTACAAGGAGCGGATCAAGCCCGGCGACTTCTCACCGGGGGACCTGCTGCCGGTCGAGGAGGACGACGAGCGGTTGGTCCCGACCTACTCCTTCGGCGAGGACGACCTCGACGACGACGAGCGTTTCCAGATCCGATCGGTGGCTCGCGAGCTGGGGCTGGGCCGGGTGCGCACGCTGTCGCCCGAGGGGCTCGACCAGGCCGCAGAGCGGTGGTACGACAGCGACGCCGGTCCCGCCGGGGCGCTGTCGCAGGCGGCCACGGAGTCCTGCGACAGCTGCGGGTTCCTGCTGCGCCTGCGCGGATCACTCGAGCCGATGTTCGGAGTCTGTGCGAACGGCAGCGCCAACGACGACGGCCGCGTGGTCTCATTCGATCACGGTTGCGGCGCCCACTCCGAGGTGGCTCTGGCCCAGCGCCATCTGCCCGCGGCGATGCCCGAGCACGTCTTCGACACCTACGACGTGGAGCTGGAGTCCTTCTGAGCGTCGCGCTCGACCCGCCGGCGTCGGCAGTACTCCAGACCGAGCAGTCCTAGCGCGAGTCCGGCCAGGCAGGTCCACAACCACCAGCCGCGCCCGGAGTCTGCCAACCGACCGTAGAACGGCAGCAGGGCCAAGAATCCAACCAGCCACAGACACACTCCGACCGTGACCGTGCGGACCCCGTCGACATCGAGGGCGTCGACGTCGGCGACGATGAACGTGCGGTTGCCGATCTCGTGCTGCATCGGTTGGTCGTCGTGGAGATCCACGACGACCACGCTACGCCACCGGCGCCCAGTGCCGAACCCAGTCGACGCTCATGGTCTGGGGAAGCTGGTCGCCCGCGGGCAGGTCGTCGAGCTCGTAGTCGGAGCTGAGCAGGCTCAGCACCATGAACTGGTCCTGCTGAGAGATTCCCTGGTCGGTGCGCCATGCCTCCTGACCGTCGATCCGCACGACGTACTCGTCCTTGGTCCACTCCAGGGCAAATACGTGGTAGCTCTTCCACCAGTCGTCGTCCTTGTCGGCCAGGAAGTCCTTGGAGTTCTCGATGAAGTCGCCCTCCTTTACCGAGCCGTCCTTGGTGGGGTAGTAGATGAAGCTGGCGAGACGGTCGAGGTCGTTGTCGCCGAAGTACTCCACGACATCGATCTCGGCGCCCGACTTCGCGGGACTCGTGACCTGCTCCAAAAAGGACTGGAGCCAGAACGAGCCGTGCTGGCCCTGTTCACGCTGGAACTTGATGCGAGCGGCGAGCACGCCGTACTTGATCGGGACGGAGGGCACGGTGGCGACGTGCCCGTTGAGGCGGTAGGGGAAGCGACCCAGGCTCTTGCCGTTCGCCTTCTTGGCCGTGCACAGCTCGCTGCGACTCTCATCGACGATGACCTCCAGGCGCAGCTCGCCATCGTCCACCTCGACCGCGTCGGCAGAGCCGCGCGAACAGGCCCGTAGACCCTCGGGGTTGTACTCCAAGCCGCGCACATACCAGTTGCTGGACAAGGTGCTGCCGTCGAACTCGTCAGCGAAGTCGGGCGCGGTCGGCTGCTCGGTCACCGGGTTCGAGGTCAACTCATCGAGATCGTCGGTAGCCGCGGCCACGACCCGGTACGTCGCGCCCGGTTCAGTTTCTGCCTGGGCGCCCGCATCCAGCACGAAGTCAGCCGTGCCGTTGGCGCGCGTCGAGGCGGTGTCGACCGAGGACCACTCGTCGCCGTCCTGGACCTCCAGGGTCATCTCGCGATCCGCTGCCTCGGGTGTCACCTGCGCCGAGACGACCGCACTGGCGTCGTCGGCCGGGGCCTTGCCGGCTCCCTGCTGAGCGATCGGGGGGAGCACCTCGACGCTCACCCTCTGTTTGGTCTGGGCTGGGTCCTCGTCGGTGTCGCCGGAGCAAGCAGCCAGGGCGAGACAGGCCGTCGAGGCGGCCACGGACGCAGCCACTCGTCGCCAGACATCAGACATGCGGCGGGTTCTCCTTCGATTGGGCGGAACACCTGGTCGAGCTGTGCGGCAAGGCTACGGCGCACCCAGCGAACGCTGACACACGGGGAATAGATAGCAAAGGTAATGACTTATGCTATCGATATGTCTGGACCTTCTAGCACCTCTGGCACCTCTCGAACCTCCGAGCTGGCGAGCGAGCTGCGACTGGCCGTGATGCGGCTTCGCCGCCGGCTGGCCTTGGAGCAGCACCCGGACAATGAGCTCAGTCTGGGAGCGATGGCGGTGCTGGCGCTGCTGTTCCGCGACGACACGCAGACGGTCGGCGACTTGGCGCGTGCTGAGCGTGTGAAACCGCCGTCGATGACCCGCACGGTCAACTGCCTGACCGAGGGCGGCTACGTGGTCCGCACGGATCATCCCGGCGACGGACGGCAGACGCTGATCTCGCTGTCGGACCGTGGCCGGGTCACGCTGTTGGCCGACCGTCGACGCAGGGACGCCTGGCTGCACCACCGGTTGGTCGCGATGTCGGCCGAGGATCTGCGCACACTGGAGCGCGCCCTCCCCCTGCTCGACCAGCTCGCCAGCAGCGATTAGTCCCCCCGAACAGCCCCGCACCCAGCACTCGTCACTACCGCAAGGACGCACAGCACCGTGAGCCCTACCTTCCGCTCGTTGAGCAACGCCAACTACCGCCTGTACGCCGCCGGCGGGATGGTGTCCAACACCGGCACCTGGATGCAGCGCATCGCCCAGGACTGGTTGGTCCTCGCGCTGACGGCCAACTCCGGCGTCGCGCTCGGCATCACCACCGGGTTGCAGTTCCTGCCGTTCTTGGTGCTGGCCCCGGTGGCCGGGCTGGTCGCCGACCGGGTGCCCAAGCAGCGGCTGCTGCAGCTGACCAACCTGGGGATGGCCGTGCCCGCGCTGGTGCTGGGCCTGCTGGCGGTCACCGGCACCGCGCAACTGTGGCACGTCTACGTGCTGGCTCTGCTGCTCGGCACCGCAGCGGTCTTCGACGCTCCGGCCCGGCAGTCGTTCGTCTCCGAGATCGTCGACCCCGGCGACCTGACGAACGCCGTCGGGCTGAATTCGGCGTCCTTCAACGCCGCCAGGATGATCGGCCCCGCTGCTGCCGGGCTGATGATCGCCGCCCTGGGCGGGGGAGTGGCCGCCACCGGTTGGGTGATCCTGCTCAACGCGGTCAGCTACGCCGGTCCGATCTGGGCGCTGCGGCGACTCGACGTTGCCCGCCTGGATACCCCGATCGTGGCCCCTCGCGAGCCCGGGATGATCCGGGAAGGCGTCAGGTACGTCCGCGAGCGCCCCGACCTGATGCTGATCTTGGCGATCGTGTTCTGCACCGGCACCTTCGGACTGAACTTTCAGATGACCTCGGCGCTGATGGCGACCGAGGTGTTCGACAAGGGAGCACGTGAGTACGGCCTGTTGGGCACCTTCATGGCGGTCGGCTCGCTGACTGGTTCGCTGCTCGCCGCCACCCGGCAGCGGGTCCGGCACCGGCTGGTGGTCGGCGCCGCCCTGGTGTTCGGCGCGGTCGAGATCGCGGCCGGGCTGATGCCGACCTACCTGACCTTCGCGCTGCTCACCCCGCTGCTGGGCATCTACGCGCTGACGATGATCACCAGCGCGAACACCTTCATGCAGCTGCACACCGACCGTGGCATGCGCGGTCGGGTGATGGCCCTCTACATGATGATCTTCATGGGCGGTACGCCGCTGGGCGCACCGCTGGTGGGTTGGATCGGGGAGGCCTTCGGGGCTCGCTGGACACTGATCCTGGGCGGCGCACTGACCATGATCGGGGTGGCGTTGGCCAGTGCGGCGTACTTGCACACCACGCGTCGGGCCGCCGAGATGGGTTCGGGGGGTAGTCGGGGGGCGGAGCCCCCCGACCGTGACGTTTTTACCGCCGTTTAGCCGCAGAGTAATCTCGTTCCTTGTGTCTGGACTCGTCCAGAACATTCCTAGGCACATCGCGACAAGCAACATCATCGTGCCCCGGCACCGCGCCGGCACAGAGACAGCAAAGAAAGGGAACCACCCAGGTGCCCACCATTAACCAGTTGGTCCGCAAGGGCCGCCAGGACAAGGTGTC
>JBBPYJ010000086.1:0-5448 GCA_038200025.1 Propionibacteriales bacterium
GATCACGGTCGAGCAGGCCCTGGATCTGTACGGTTCCCCGGTCTACGTGCGCAAGCAGATCGTGCACAACAAGCACGTCGTGGCCGATCTGGAGGCCAGAGGGGCGATCTTCGTCGATGAGCTGGACGAGGTGCCGACCGGCCAGACGGTGGTCTTCTCCGCGCACGGCGTCTCACCCGCGGTGCACACCGAGGCTGCCGACCGATCGCTGAAGACCATCGACGCCACCTGTCCGCTGGTGACCAAGGTGCACCACGAGGCCAGGCGGTTCGCCGCTGACGACTACGACATCTTGCTGATAGGCCATGAGGGACACGAGGAGGTCGAGGGCACCGCGGGCGAGGCCCCCGAGCGGATCCAGTTGGTTCAGTCGCCCGCTGATGTCGACGGCATCACCGTCCGCGACCCGGCCAAAGTGGCCTGGCTGTCGCAGACGACGTTGTCGGTGGACGAGACGCTGGAGATCGTCGCAGCGATCCGGGTGCGTTTCCCGCTGCTGCTCGACCCGCCCAGCGATGACATCTGCTACGCGACCCAGAACCGGCAGCTGGCGGTCAAGGAGATATCGACGGGCGCCGATCTGCTGATCGTCGTCGGGTCGGCCAACTCCTCGAACTCGGTGCGCCTGGTCGAGGTCGCACTGGAGGCCGGCGCCAAGGCGTCGTACCGCGTGGACGACCACACCGAGATCGACGAGTCCTGGCTCGACGGGGTCTCCAAGGTCAGCGTGACCTCGGGGGCCAGCGTGCCGGAGTCTCTCGTCGATGGTGTGCTGGATTATCTGGCCGCGCGCGGCTTTCCCGACGCCAAAGCCGTCCACAGTGCTGAGGAGAGCCTGATCTTCGCTCTTCCGCCCGAGCTGCGCCGCGACCTGCGCGCGGCCGCGAAGGGCTGAGGCCCAGATGGCCCGCTTCGTCGACCTGCACCCGGAGAACCCGCAGCCGCGCACCGTCCAGCAGGTCGTCGACGCGCTTCGCGATGGCGCCCTGATCGCCTACCCGACCGACTCCGGCTATGCCTTGGGCTGCCAGCTTGGCAACCGGGATGGCCGCGATCGGATCGTGGCCATCCGCCAGCTCGACGACAAGCATCACTTCACGCTGATGTGCGACGACTTCGCCCAGCTGGGCCAGTTCGTGCACGTGGACAACCACGCGTTCCGGGCCATCAAGTCCGCGACCCCGGGGCCCTACACCTTCATCCTGCCCGCGACCGGCGAGGTGCCCAAGCGGCTGATGCATCCCAAGAAGCGAACCGTCGGCGTGCGGATCCCCGGGCACCCAGTGGTGCATGCCCTGCTCGCCTCGCTCGGCGAACCGCTGCTCACCTCAACCCTGATCCTGCCCGGTGAGGACGAAGCCCGCACCCTGGGCTGGGAGATCAAGGAAGAGCTCGACCACAGCGTCGACATCGTGATCGATGCCGGAGACGTGACCGCAACCCCGACCACGGTGATCGACTGGTCCGAGGAGACGCCCGAGATCAAGCGGTACGGCGCGGGCGACCCGGCCCGCTTCGAGCTCTGACCGGCCCCGCTGCCCGCCCCTGCCCCTGCCTGCCTTTCGGCCCCGGCTCCCGCCCCCTCACTGGCGCTCCCGCCCCCGTATACGGCGGCGGGAGCGCTGCTCAGGGGGCGCTAGCTGGGGGTCGCGCACGGATGGGGACGCTGGCTACGGGTCGCGCCGGTTGGGGGCGGACCTGCCTCAGAGCAGGTCTTCGACGCTGCGGTCGGCACTGCGGGTGCGGTAGAACAGGCTGGCCAGCACCAAGATGTAGCCGACGATCAGCGCACCCGCGTGACCGGACAACCCTGAGATGACCGCCTGAAGCACCCCGTCGACCGGTCGGGCGATCAGGCCCGGTGCCACCACGCCGGCGAACACGAACACCCCGAGCATCAGCAGTGGGGGCAGCACGCCGACGGTGAAGAAGTCCGCGGGTCGCACCTGCCAGGCCAGCAGCAGGCAGGACGCCACGAAGGTCAGGTCGAAGAACAGCGACAGCGACCCGGAGAGCAGCAGGTCCACCGAGACCGCGGTCAGCACCAGGGCGGAGCCCAGCGCGATCATCTGGCGTCCTGACTCGCGACCGGTCAGCCAACCCAGGGGATCGACCGAGCTGTCGTGCGCGGGGGCCACCGGCGAGCTCACATGGCTACGGTAGGTGTGGAGTCGCCGTTGTCGTCGGAGCCGCGCCGGGGGGATTGGTGCAGGCGTACGGGGGCCGAGCGCGCCGCGGACTCGACCTGCCGCGGTGTCGGCAAGTCCGCTTCGCCGAGCCTTCGGGCCGAAACGAGCACCCGCGACTCCAGCGAACCCATCGCCTGGTTGTAGTGACCGACGGCGGCGTTGAGGGATCGCCCGACCTGGTCGAAGTACCCGTCCAGCGTGGACAGGCGCTCGTGAAGCTCGCGACCCAGCCGCTGGATCTCGTGGGCCTGGTCGGTCAGCGCCTCGTGGGTCCAGGCGTGCGCGACGGTGCGGAGCAAGGCGATCAGGGTCGTCGGCGTGGCCAAGATGACCTGTTTTGAGGCGGCGTGCTCGATCAGGTCGGGGGCTGTGTCCAGGGCAGCCGACAAGAAGGCCTCGGCAGGCACGAACATCACCACGAACTCCGGGGTCACCGGCAGCGACCGCCAGTAGTGCTTGGCCGACAGGGAGTCGACATGGTGGCGCAACTGCGCGGCATGACGGCGCAGGTGGATCTCGTGGGTCTCGGGATCGTCGGTCGCTCCAGCGTCCAGGAAGGCATCCAGCGGCACCTTGGCGTCGACGACGAGCTGTCGTCCGCCGGCCAGGTTCACCACCAGGTCCGGGCGCAGCGCTCCGTCCTCGAGCCGGGCCTGCTCGTCGAAGTCGCAGTGCGCCACCATGCCGGCCACCTCGACGGCCCGCCGCAGGTGCATCTCCCCCCAGCGCCCACGGACCTGGGGTTTGCGCAGCGCCGACGACAGCGACCGGGTTTCGACCCGCAACAGATCGGTGGTGTGTCGCATGTCGTCGACCTGCTGGGCGAACTGGCCCTGCCAGGACGCGCGATTGTGCTCCAGGTCCCGCATCTGATCGCCCAGCCGCTCCAGCCCCTCCTTCACGATCGCCTGCTCGCCCGCCCGGTCGAGCAGTGCCGGGGCGACGTCGTACGCCGTGCGCGACCGCGCCCACAGCCATCCGATCAGGGCGCCCAAGACCAGACCCATAGCCAATCCGAGCAGTGCTGCTGTGTCCATGGGTGGATCGTGGCAGGGACCGCCGACATGCCGCGCGGGTCAGGCGCGATCAGGTCAGGTCGGTGATCACCGGCGCATGGTCCGAAGCGCCCTTGCCGGCGCGTTCCTCGGTGTCGATGAAGGCGCCGGTGACCCGGGCGGCGAAGGATGGCGATCCCAGCACGAAGTCGATGCGCAGGCCCCGGTTGCGTTCGAAGCGCTGGCGGTAGTAGTCCCAGTAGGTGTAGACGTGGGGACCGGGAGTGTGCGGTCGCACGACATCGGCCCAGCCGTCGTCCAGGAACCCCTGGAAGGCGGCTCGCTCGGGCGAGGTGACATGGGTGGATTTGGCGAACTGGGCGATGTCGAAGACGTCCTCGTCGCGCGGCGCGACATTCCAGTCGCCGACCAGGGCCGCATCCTCGCCGATCCAGTCCTGGGCCGCCGCTCGCAGCCTGGTCAGCCACTCCAGCTTGTAGTGGTAGTGCGGGTCGTCGGGCTTGCGACCGTTGGGGACATACAGCGACCACACCCGTACGCCGCCGCACACGGCGCTGATAGCCCGGGCCTCGGGGGCCACCGGGTCGCCGTACCCCGGCATGCCCGCAAAGCCCACCTGCACCTGGGAGAGCCCGACGCGGCTGATCAGCGCGACCCCGTTCCACTGGTTGACACCGGCCACCGCGACCTCGTAGCCCATCGCCGCCAGGCCCGTCAGCGGCAGTTGGTCCTCGCGGCCCTTGGTCTCCTGAAGCGCCAGCACGTCGACATCGTGTCGGCGCAAGAAAGCTTCGACCCGGTCGATGCGGGAGCGGAGCGAGTTGACGTTCCAGGTGGCAAGGCGCACGCCGGCACCCTACGACGGTGCGAGAATCCCAGCGATGTCCGGATCCCGTCACTCGCCGCCGCGGACCCGCGCCACCGCCGCCCTGGCGGCCGGGTCGCTGCTCAGCGGCGTGCTCGCCTACGTCGTGTTCGCCCTGTCGACCCGCGCGCTCGGTGCCGAGGCGGCCGCTCCCGTGGCGGTGCTGTGGTCGTGGTGGGGCTTCGCGTCGGCAGGGCTGACCTTCCCGGTGCAGCACTGGATCACCCGCACGATCACCGCCGACGGTCACGAGGGCGGCGTACGGGTCGCCGGGCGCGACCTGGTGCTGCTCACCGTCGGCGTGGTCGTGGTGACCACGGGCCTGGGCTGGCTGGCCCGCGAGGCGCTCTTCGCCGGGAGCGCCGCGTTCGCCCTGCTGGTCGGCGCCGTCTCTGCCTGCGCGGCCGGCATGGGCGTGGTCCGCGGCCTGCTCGCGGCCCGCGGACGCTACCTCTCGGTGGGTGCCTTGCTGGTGGTCGAGAACGGGGTGCGCTGCGTGCTCGCGCTGGCCTTGATGCTGACCGGGGTCCGATCTCCCGAGGCGTACGGCGTGGCGCTGGTGGCCGGCTACCTCGCCTGCCTGGCCTGGCCCGGCGCCTGCCGGGCACGTCGCGATGGTCCCGACGGTTCCGACGGTCCGGCGCGCACCCTCGGTGTCGCGGCGTTCCTCGGCCGGGCCTCGGGTGGCCAGTTGGTAGGACAGACCGTGCTCACCGGTGGCCCGGTGGCACTGGCGTTCCTCGGCGGCACGCCGACGGCGGTCACCGCGCTGTTCGCCGGCCTGGCGCTGTACCGCGCGCCCTACACCGTGCTGCTCGGCCAGGTCAGCCAGCTGACGGGGGCGCTGACCCTGCTGGTGGTCAGCGGTGAACGGGACCGATTGTGGCGGTTCGAGCGGCTGGTGTTGGTGCTGACCGCGGTCGGGCTGGTGCTCGGCTCGGCAGTGAGCGTGCGGCTCGGGCCGTGGCTGGTTCGGCTGATCTTCGGCACCGACGTCGACCTCGAGCGGTCGGTCTCGGTGCTGCTCGCCCTTGCCTCGGTGCTGGCCCTGGCCACCCTCGTGCAGGGGGTTCTGCTGCTCGCCCACGCTCGCCCGCAGCACACCCTGGCCGCCTGGCTGGTCGCGCTGCTGCCCGCCGCGGCAGTGTTGGCGCTGGGGCCCGGCACGAGCGACCAGACCGTGGCGGGGGCGTTCCTGGCCGCGGAGGCGGTTGCCTGGCTGCTGCTCAGCGCCTCGGCGAGGTCGGCTCGCCTGGCGACGGCTGAGTGAGCGGGGCCCGCGGGACTGGATCGCCCGGGGCCCAAGGGACCCGCGGGACTGGATCGACCGGGGCCCAAGGGACCCGGGGGACCGGATCGCCCGGCTTGACCGCGGCCA
>JBBPYJ010000087.1:0-9072 GCA_038200025.1 Propionibacteriales bacterium
AAGGAACCTTGACATCTGTTGAAGGGTCTATGAGAAGCGCTGGAGGTCCTAGGGATCTTGGGAGTAGACCAGCGCGGCGTACGGGCCGATCGTGATGTCCGCGCGTGCCGGATGGCCGTCGTACTCACCGGGGGCGGCAACCAGATCGGTGGCGTTCACTGCGCCCAGATCTGGCCCGTACGCCGAGGCGTCGGTGTTGCAGCGCAACCGCCAGCGACCAGCCGCGGGAAACCCGATCGGGTAGTCCCACACCGGGTCGGTGCGCAGGTTGACCACGACGACCGTGTCGTCACCGGGTCCGCCATGTGACCAACGGTGGAAGGCCAGGATCTTGCGGTCGTCGTCGATTCTGATGATCTGGGTGTGCGGACCGCCGAGCCCGCCGGTGACCCCACCGGTGTTGCGGCGCAGCGCGATCAGCTCGCGGACCAGGTGCAGGAAGCCGGAGTTGCGGTGGGCCTTCTCCCAGTCGACGGGTGTCTGGTCGTCGAACCAACGGTCCTCGACGAAGTCCTGGCCCTGGAAGAGCATCGGGATGCCGGGGGAGGTCATGATCAGCGCCAGGCCGAGGGCCGCCCGCGTGCGGGCGTGCCAGGAATAAGCCGCCCCCGGGGAGACCGACTCCGGCACCCGGCTGCGACCGTTGGCGACCTCGTCGTGGGATTCGGTGTAGATCACTCGCCGGTGCGCGGCGCTCACACCGGACCCGGCTACCGCGTGCGCCACGGCGTACAGGTCGCGATCCTCGTCGCGCGGCGTTTCCAACGCGGCGCGGACCGGATGCACGAAGCCGGCATCCCACTGAGAATGGAACCCGAGCCCACCATCGGCGCTGGGATGGGTGACGGTCGGATCGGACTGCATGTCCTCGGCGATCAGGATCTTCCACGGCTGGCGGGCGCGCAGATCGGCGGTCATCGACGCCAGGAACCGGTGCCCGGCGGCGATCCGGGCGCGGGGATTGTGCATCTCGCCCCACCTCGAGCGGACGTACTGCGTGGCGTCGAAGCGCAGCCCGTCGACGCGGAAGTCCTCGAGCCACATCACCGCGGAGTCGCGCAGGAAGGTCCGCACGTGCTTGCGGTCGTAGTTGGGGCGGGTGGCGCCCCACGGCGTCTGTGCGCGCCGGTCGTTGTAGAAATAGTTGCCGCCCCACCGCGGCTTCCGCCCGCCGTCGAGGCGCCACAGGTGCAGGTCGCCGGGGCCAAGATGGTTGTAGACGACGTCCAGGATGACCGCGATGCCGCGATCGTGCGCCGCCCGGACGAAGCGGGCGAAGGCGTGCGGGCCGCCGTACGACGGCTCGATGGCGAACAGGTGCGAGGGGTTGTAGCCCCAGCTGATCGCCCCCGCGAAGGAGTACGGCGGCATCACCTCGATCGCGTTCACCCCGAGCCAGGCGAGGTGGTCGAGCCGGTCGATCGCGGTGTCGAAGGTTCCGGCATGTCCGTCGCGGGCCGCGAACGTCGGGACGTGGACCTCATAGATCACCAGGTCGTCCCACCCGGGCATCACGAAGTCCTTCGTGTTGGAGTCACCCCAATCCAGCGACTTCGGATCGAAGACGACTGCGACGCCGTCGGAGTCGGTGACCTGGCGGGCAACCGGGTCGATCCGGGACTTGTACGGGCCGCCGCTACGAATCAGGAAGCGGTAGTGGGTGCCTGGCCCGGCGCCCGGGACGAACGTGGACCAGGTTCCGGAGCGGGCGCTGTCGTTGACGAGGCGGACCTTCTGGCCGGGGTCCCAGCCGCAGAAGTCGCCGACGACCGCGACCTGGCGGGCGTTGGGTGCCCAGACCCGGAAGGTGACTCCGCCGTCGTGGGGGATCGCGCCCATCCCGGGGTGGCTCGAGGTGGTCGGGCGGGCAGGCACGTGGGGTGATTCTAGGTCACCGTGCGCGGGTCAGCCGGTCAGGCTCTCGAGGGTGATCAGATCGGTGAAGCGTGAGAAGTGGCGCGCCTTGCAGGTGACGATGGCATCCGCCTGATGAGCCGTCGCCACGGCGACCACGTGTCGACGACCACCGGCCGACTCGGCTCTTGCGCGGCCGAATCTTGTTCTGGCGTAGGCACCCTGGTGGAGCTGCTGCACCCATTGGCCGTGCTACCGCCCGATCCTCTAGCCAGCGACGTCGACGTGCACGTGGTCGCGGTGCTCGAGGATGGTCCGGTCGCCCGACGAGGATGTCGACGGGCTGTAGTCGCGCCAGCCTTGGTCCGAGAGCGCTCCGGACGTCCAGATCTTGCCGTCGAAGATCACCGTCTGGATGGACAGCCGGTCCGACCGGGCGACCAGGTATTGCGCGATCGCCCAACCGCGGCGCTTGTTGGCCTTCGAGATCGGGCGGACGAAGATGTCGATGGCCCGCCCCTCGTAGTGCGCCGAACCCTTCATATGCCCGGTCGTCACCCCGCCCGGCGCGAATCCGCCCAGTGGCACGTCCCCGAACGCATTGACGATCTCCTCACGGATGACCGCTGCATCGGGGACCAGACCACTGTTGTCGAGCTTGTCAGACTTCGCGCCGCTGGGGGAATCGGCCACGCAGGAGAACTTCCCGCCGGTGGTCTCCCCGGTCAGCGCGGAGGCGAGGACACGGGCGTCCTCCTCATGGTCGGCGTACGCCTCGGGGAAGGCCGACCGCTGCACCGTTTGCGCCGCGACGGTGACCCGCATCTGCTGGTACCCCTCGACCTTCTCCAGCGCGTCGTAGAACTTGTTGGTCGAGTAGACGGGGTCGAGGATCTGCTTGCGGGTGCCCCATCCTTGCGACGGCCGCTGCTGGAACAGCCCGATCGAGTCCCGGTCGCCGTGGTCGATGTTATAGATCTTCGACTCCTGGTACGCCGTGGCCAGCGCGATCGACGCGGCCCGGGCCGGCATCCCGCGCTTGATCGACATCGCCACGATCAGGGCCGCGTTCTCGGCCTGCTCGGTGGTCAGACTGACCTCGACACCGTTGACGATGGCTGTGCAGCCCTGAGGGTCGGGCAGTGGGCCGACGCCAGTGCGCAACGCCACGAAACCGGCAGCCGCCAGGACCAACGCGCCCAAGGCCACCAGCAGCGTGGTGCCGCAGCCCCGCGACCGTGACCGCGCGCCCCCCGGCGTCCCTTCCCGTGCCATCTAGCTCGTCAGACGTTAGCGTGCAGGGCGCTGTTGAGCTCGATGCCCTGACCCTTCCACGCCACGGCCTCGACGGCGCCGGTGACCGAGTTGCGGCGGAACAGCACGTTGTCGGCACCCGAGAGCTCGGCGGCCTTGACCAGACGCGGCTTCCCGCCCTCGCCCTTGGCAGGAATGACGGTGACCTTGGTGCCGGCGGTGACGTAGCAGCCGGCCTCGACCACGCAGTCGTCGCCGAGCGAGATGCCGATGCCGGCGTTGGCGCCGAGCAGGCAGCGCTGACCGATCGAGACGACCTCCTTACCGCCGCCGGACAGGGTCCCCATGATCGACGAGCCGCCGCCGATGTCGGAGCCGTCGCCGACGACCACGCCCGCAGAGATCCGCCCCTCGACCATGCTGCTGCCCAAGGTGCCGGCGTTGTAGTTCACAAAGCCCTCATGCATAACCGTGGTGCCGGTAGCCAGGTGAGCGCCGAGGCGGACCCGGTCGGCGTCGGCGATCCGAACCCCGGTCGGCACGACGTAGTCGACCATCCGCGGGAACTTGTCGACGCCGAGCACGGTGACCGGCCCGACACTGCGCAGTCGCAACCGGGTCTGCTCGAAGTCATCGACCGGGCAGGGGCCATGGTTGGTCCAGGTGACATTGGCCAGTTGGCCGAAGATGCCGTCGACGTTCACCTCATGCGGCTCCACGAGCCGGTGCGAGAGCAGGTGCAGCCGCAGGTAGGCGTCGCTGCTGCCCGACGGTGCCGCATCCAGCTCAATCTGAAGGTCCACGATCTCGGTGCGCACCCGGCGATGCGGGTGCTCGCCGGTCAGCTCTTCTAGACCCTCTGGAGCCACCGCGCCGTCGGGGCGGTCGCCGAGTGAGGGGGTGGGGAACCAGGTGTCGAGGACGGTGTCCTCGCTAGACCCTGAGGTCACGATGGTGGCCAGGCCGAAGCCCCAGGCGCGGCGGATGTCGTCAGTCACGGGACAACCCTACGGAGCGCGCGGGGAAATAGCCTGTCGGCGGAGCCGCCTACCTTAAGGGGAGGGGGAGCCAATGTTGAGTAGTCGCGAAGCGATCAAGCATCTGCACAGTTCGACTGAGCCGCCGCTGACAACGCGGCTGGCCCAGGGTCTGCTGGTGTCCGGCCTGGCCGGTCCGGCAGAAAGAATGGGCCAAGCCCGTTGCTATCCCGAATATCGCATTGCTCAACTGGCCGCGACGCCACCGGTCGATCTGAGCAGCCCGCCGGCTGAGTGCGTCGGTGGTGTGCTGGTCATCCGTGCAGCCGCTGAGCGTGGTCTGGCACTCCGCGCACCCGAGGACCGACGCGGTCATGGCAGTTCGTCGCTGTGGATCTCGCCGTTCATCAGGGTGCGGCTAGCGATGATGGCACAGATGAAGGGCCCGTTGCCGGTCGTCGGCACAATCGCGTCGTACGTCGTCTGGACCGCTGAGTACGCCGGGTCGGTGTCCAACACCCCGGGTCGCAACGCTCGCTCGGCTCTGCTCCTGGCGCCCTCCGGCGAGTGGCGGCATTGGGCCGAGGGTCACCGGTTTCATACCCCGCCGGGTAACAACTGGCACCTATGGCATCTGGACCCACGGCACCCTGCGACACTCGACGGTTGAGTCCGGGGAGCAAACAGTCTTACTTGCCCGCGCTTAGGCGAGGGGTTCAACTGCACCCCTCGCCTAAGCGCAGCGAAGCACCGATCCAAAACCCGATGCCCAACTGGTTCGCCATCGGCTGGGAGCCGCCGTACGATCTAAGCAGAGGCATTCGAGCCGTCATCAGCGGTGAGCCTTCGGAAGAACAGGGTCGCTCAGCAGCGTGCGGCGCTCAGTAGAACCGAACGGGTAGGCCCGTTACAGCCAAACGAAGCGGTCGCGAAAGCGGCAAGCGAGGTGGTACCGCGGTTCCCTGGTCCAAGTGGCCGGGGTGATCGTCCTCGTGGCACAGACCACGATGGCCGACAAACCGCAGGAGCACCCCCATGACGTACCCAAAGGTCTCACACACCGACGGTCTCGACGGCGCTCGACCACCGATCGACGGGGCCACCAAGACGGCCGGCGTGCCGTCGAGCCCGCGCTTCCCGGCGATCGAGGAAGCGGTGCTGGCCTACTGGGAGGCCGACGACACCTTCCGGGCCAGCGTCGAGCAGCGCGACGCCGGGCCCGACGGCGGCAACGAATTCGTCTTCTACGACGGCCCGCCGTTCGCGAACGGGCTGCCGCACTACGGGCATCTGCTCACTGGTTACGTCAAGGACCTGATCCCGCGCTACCAGACCATGCGCGGACGCCGGGTCGAACGCCGCTTCGGCTGGGACACGCACGGGTTGCCCGCCGAACTGGAGGCGATGCGCCAGCTCGGTCTGAAGACCACCGAGGAGATCCACGAGCTGGGCATCGAGAAGTTCAACGACGCCTGCCGGGCCTCGGTCATGCAGTACGCCGGTGAGTGGCAGGAGTACGTCACCCGCCAGGCGCGCTGGGTGGACTTCGAGAACGACTACCGCACGATGAGCCCCGACTACATGGAGTCGGTGATGTGGGCGTTCAAGCAGCTCTACGACAAGGGGCTCATCTACGAGGGCTTCCGGGTGCTGCCGTACTGCTGGAACGACGAGACCCCGTTGTCCAACCACGAGCTGCGGATGGACGACGACGTCTACCAGAACCGGCAGGACCCCGCGGTCACCGTCGGGCTGCGCATCACGGGAGAGGGTGCAGGGTCCGGCGACAGCGACGTCGCGGGGGACCTGGCCGGCGCGCTCGCCCTGATCTGGACGACGACCCCGTGGACGCTGCCGTCCAACCTGGCGATCGTGGTCGGGCGCGACATCGACTACGTGGTGGTGGAGTCCGACCACACTGGCACGGCCGAGCGCTACATCATCGCCGAGGCTCGCCTGGGCGCCTATGCGCGTGAGCTGGTCTCGATAGGCTCGACCACCGACCGGACAGGCTCGACCACCGACTTCAAGGTCGTACAACGTCTCACGGGCACGGACCTGCTCGGGCTGACCTACACCCCGCCGTTCAGCTACTACGCCGGGCACGCCAACGCGTTCCGGATCGTCGAGGCCGATTTCGTCACCACCACCGACGGCACCGGGCTGGTGCACACCGCCGGGGCGTTCGGTGAGGACGACAAGGTGGTGACCGACCGCGAGAACATCGAGGCGGTGATGCCCGTCGGCAAGGACGGTCGCTTCACCGCGCCGGTCGACGACTACGCCGGGATGCTGGTCTTCGACGCGAACCCGCACATCATCGACGACCTGAAGGCTGCGACCGCCGCGGGTCTCGACTCGGCCTCGCCTTCTGGTGATCGAGCTGCGTCGAGATCGGTCTCCGCGAGCACGGTGCTGCTGCGCCGCGAGACCTACGACCACTCCTACCCGCACTGCTGGCGCTGCCGTGAGCCACTGATCTACAAGGGGGTCAGCTCGTGGTTCGTCGAGGTGACCGCGGTCAAGCAGCGGATGCTGGAGCTCAACGAGCAGATCCGCTGGGTGCCCGACCACATCAAGCACGGCCAGTTCGGCAGGTGGCTCGAGAACGCCCGCGACTGGTCGATCACCCGCAACCGGTTCTGGGGCTCCCCGGTGCCAGTCTGGCGCAGTGACGATGAGGCGTACCCGCGCTTGGACGTCTACGGCTCCTTCGAGCAGCTGGAGGCCGACTTCGGGGTGGCGGTGACCGACCTGCACCGGCCGTTCGTCGACGACCTGACCCGGCCCAACCCCGACGACCCGCGCAGCCCGGAAGAGGGCCAATCAGCGATGCGGCGGGTGGCCGACGTGCTGGACGTGTGGTTCGACTCGGGCTCGATGAGCTTCGCTCAGGTCCACTACCCGTTTGAGAACGCCGACTGGTTCGACGGAACCGTGGAGACCAAGGGGCACTTCCCCGGCGACTTCATCGTGGAGTACATCGGCCAGACCCGCGGCTGGTTCTACACGCTGCACGTGCTAGCGACTGCGATCTTCGACAAGCCGGCCTTCTCGACGTGTCTCTCGCACGGCATCGTGCTGGGCCACGACGGCAACAAGATGAGCAAGTCCCTGCGCAACTACCCCGACGTCCGCGAGGTCTTCGACCGCGACGGCGCCGACGCGATGCGCTGGTTCCTGATGAGCTCGCCGATCCTGCGCGGCGGCAACCTGATCGTCACCGAGGCCGGGATCCGCGACTCGGTGCGCCAGGTGCTGATCCCGCTGTGGAACAGCTGGTCGTTCTTCGCGCTCTACGCCAACGCCGCCAATGGGGGGGCGGGGTACGACGCGGTCCGACGCGTCGACTCCGCCGACCGGCTGGATCGCTACCTGCTGGCCAAGACGAGTCAGTACGTCGCGACGATGACCCAGCAGCTCGACGACTACGAGGTCGCGAACGCCTGCGACACCACGCGCAACTTCCTCGACGTGCTGACCAACTGGTTCATCCGCCGGTCGCGCGAGCGGTTCTGGGACGAGGATGCCGAGGCCTTCGACACCCTCTTCACGGCGCTCGAGACAGTCTGTCGGGTGACCGCGCCGCTGCTGCCGCTGACCGCTGAGGAGGTGTGGCGCGGGCTCACCGGGGAGCGCTCGGTGCACCTGACCGACTGGCCCTCTGCCGACGAGCTGCCCGCCGATGACGCCCTGGTGGCCGCGATGGATCAGGTGCGCGAGATTTGCTCGGCCGGCTCGGCGCTGCGCAAGGCGGCCTCGCTGCGAAACCGGCTCCCGCTGGCCTCGCTCACGGTCGTCGTCGGGGACCCCGCAGCATTGGCGGGCTTCGAGTCGCTGATCGCCGACGAGCTGAACCTCAAGGCGGTGCGGATGCTCGATGAGGCCGCGCCGGAGGCCGCGTCGTACGGCGTCTCACAGCGGCTCAGCGTGAACGCGCGCGCGGCAGGGCCACGGTTGGGTCGCGAGGTGCAGACCGCGATCAAGGGCTCGAAGTCCGGTGACTGGACGGTGGCCGAGGACGGCACCGTGACGTCGGGGGGGCTGGTGCTCGCAGACGGTGAGTTCACGTTGGAGACGGTCGCCGGCGGTGCCGAGGGAACCGCAGTCGGGAGGCTTCCCCACGGCGGATTCGTCGTGCTCGACACGGTGGTCACCCCCGACCTGGAGGCCGAGGGGCTGGCCCGCGATGTCGTCCGTGCGGTCCAGCAGGCGCGCAAGGATGCTGGGTTCGCCGTCGCGGACCGGGTCTCGTTGACGGTCGGTGGCTCACCGGCCACCCGGGCAGCGGTCGAGACCCACCAGGACCTGATCGCCAGCGAGACCCTGGCCACCGCGCTGGAAGTCGACTCGGCGCCGACCGACGAGCCGATCACCGTCATGGTGACTCGGGCATGAGCTCGGCGCCGCTGGCGCGGTGGAAGGACCTCTGCCTCGACGCCCACAACCCGTTGCTGCAGGGACGGTTCTGGGCCGCCGCGTTGGGCCTGAGCGTGGAGACCCCGGATGGTCAGGTGTCGCTGGCCGGTGAGCACGAGCACGAGCGGGTCTGGGTCAACGCCGTGGATCGGGTCTCGACGGGGTTCGACCACCACGGCAAGCGCAATCGGCTGCACCTCGACATTCATGCCGCCTCGGTGGCCGACCCCGAAGGCGGGGAGTTCTGCTGCTTCGTGCGGGACGGCGGACCGGTGTACCGGCTCCACGGCATCAGCATCGACTGCGTTGATCCGGCCGCCCAGGCGGCCTGGTGGGGCGGCGTCTTCGGCGTCGAGGCGTTGCTCGCGGCCGGTGCCACCCCACTGTGGGACACCGAACACTGGGCCGTGGTGGCCGATCCGGAGGCCAACGAGTTCTGCGTGTTCCCCGCGGTGAGAAGATGACCGGCATGCCCGAACTCGACCTGAGCACCGACGTCGTGACCCTGACCGCCGCACTTGTCGACATCGAGTCGGTCAGTCGCAACGAGCAGGCCATCGCCGACGCC
>JBBPYJ010000088.1:0-7211 GCA_038200025.1 Propionibacteriales bacterium
CATCCACCTCGCGTCCGCCGTACTCCTGCGTGATGAGCTCACCGCCTTTGTCGCCTACGACCACCGACTCGTCGCAGCCGCGCAGGCCGCCGGTCTGCCCACAGAGTCCCCGAGCCGCTAGTTGCGACGGAGTCAACCAACGATCGACTGGCAGCACCCAATGTCGCAAGACTGCTCGGGTGCTCGGGTGCTCGGGTGCTCGGGTGCTCGGGTGCTCGCCGGTCTCGGCGCTCTCAGGGAGCTCGCAGGCCGGGACCGGCGCTCGTACCATCATCGACACTTCCAACATGGAGTTCGTACCTTGACGGATACATCTAGCACTACCCGCCAGCGGGGATCCGGACGTCGGCACCGCGCGTAGTCCACCCCGATGCGGTCGTAGAGAGACGCAGTGGCACGGGTGAGTGTGTCTCAGGAGGCCTTCAGCAGGACGCGTATTCACCCGGGGACGGAAGGACGACCCCGTCGCCCAGGATGTGACCCGTGTCCCAGGGACCGGGGGACGGGCACTGGTCGTCGGGACCCTGGCCGGTGACGACCAGCTCGGTGCGAACCCCAGGCAGGACCTTGACGGTGGCGCGGTCCCACGTCGTGTCCTGGGTTTCTACCCGCTCGGAGACTCCGCGCTCGCGCCACTGCCGGAACCGGCAGCTCGGGATAGAGCGCGGTTTCTTCAGTGTCTCCCTGCCACGACAGGGTGGCGCCGGTGACCGTCCGAGCTTCGTCGAACCCGACTTTGATGGCGACGCGCACGCCGTACTCGGATACGAAGTAGTCGGCGAGCCGGGGAACCGCGGAGGCGCTGGCGCTATCGGTGGCCGGGTCGGCCACCTTGTCACCAGCCGAACAGCCGGCGAGCACGACGCACGCGGCCGCTGCCAGCAATGCCCACCGCACCGCGCCGACGTGCCTGATCAGGGTCCCGACCACCGCAGACTAATCGGGAATGTCGCGATTGGTCCGGTGGTTGAGGCCGGTGGCATCATTCACCTGATCGCCCGATAACCACCTTGGGCTCCGGTTCACGCCTGCCACCAAGGCAGACGACCCGGTGGCCGATGAGAGGACACCATGAAGAACGACATCCACCCCGACTACGTCGACACCGCGGTCACCTGTGCCTGCGGCGCGCAGTTCACCACCCGCAGTACTGAGACGTCCGGGGTCATCAAGTCCGACGTGTGCTCGCAGTGCCACCCCTTCTACACCGGCAAGCAGAAGATCCTCGACACCGGTGGTCGCGTGGCCCGCTTCCAGGCCCGCTACGCCAAGAAGGCCCCAGCAGCGCCGGCCGCAGACTCTGCAGACACCTCCGGCTCGAAGTAATCGCGGTGTTCGAGGCCGTCGAAGGACTGGTCGACGAGCACGCGGCCCTCGAGCAGCAGTTGGGCGCAGCGGAGACGCACGCGGACCAGCGGCTGGCCAAGAAGCTCAATCAGCGGTACGCCGCGCTGTCGGCGATCGTCGCGACGTACCGCTCCTGGCAGCGCCTGCATGAGGACCTGCAGGCGGCGCGTGAACTGACGCGCGAGGACTCATCATTCGGAGCCGAGGCCGACGAGATCCAGGCCCGGATCCCTGCGGTCGAAGAGCGGCTTCAGCGTCTGCTGATTCCGCGTGACCCGGTCGACGAGAAGGACGCGCTGCTGGAGGTCAAGTCCGGCGAGGGCGGCGAGGAGTCGGCGCTCTTCGCGGCCGACCTGCTGCGAATGTACACTCGGTTCGCCGAGCGCCGCGGCTGGCGGGTCCAGATCCTGGACTCCACCGAGTCCGACCTGGGCGGCTACAAGTCGGTGACCGCTGCTGTGCAGGCCAAGGGCACCCCGGCGCCCGGTGAGGCGCCGTACGCGCAGCTGAAGTTCGAGGGTGGGGTCCACCGTGTCCAGCGGGTGCCGATCACCGAGTCCCAGGGCCGCGTGCACACCTCTGCGGCCGGGGTCCTGGTGCTGCCCGAGGCCGAGGACGTCGAGGTCACCGTCGACGACAACGATCTGCGGATCGACGTCTTCAGGTCCTCCGGACCGGGCGGTCAGAGCGTCAACACCACCGACTCCGCGGTCCGGATCACCCACAACCCGACCGGGATCGTGGTCAGCTGTCAGAACGAGAAGTCGCAGCTGCAGAACAAGGAGCAGGCGATGCGGATCCTGCGGGCCCGGCTGCTGGCGGCCGCCCAGGAGCAGGCCGACGTCGAGGCCAGCGCGGCCCGGCGGAGCCAGATCCGCACCGTGGACCGCTCCGAGCGGATCCGCACCTACAACTTCGCCGAGAACCGGATCTCCGACCACCGCACCGGCTACAAGGCCTACAACCTCGATGCGGTCCTCGACGGGGACCTGCAGCCGGTGCTGGACTCGTGCACCGAGGCCGACCTGGCCGCCAGCCTGGAGTCCCTGGACCAGTGAGACCCCGGGCGGTCATCGCCACCGCGGCCGACCGCCTCCGTGCGGCTGGGGTGGCCAGTCCCGACCACGATGCGGCCGAGTTGCTGGCGCACGTGCTGGACACGTCGCGGGGGCAGCTGCCGCTGATCGACGACGTGAGCCCCGACGCGCTCACGGCGTACGACGCGCTGGTCGCCCGCCGCGTCGACCGGGAGCCGCTGCAGCATCTGACGGGAGTGGCCGCCTTCCGCTACGTCGAACTCAGGGTCGGGCCCGGGGTGTTCGTGCCGCGCCCGGAGACCGAGCTGCTGGCCGGCTGGGCGATCAGTGCCATCGGGGCGATCCAGCGGGTCTCGACAGGCTCGACCACCAAAGACCCGGGCTCGACCACCGATCAGCCAGTGATGCTGGACCTGTGCACCGGTTCGGGCGCGGTGGCCAAAGCGATCGCCGACGAGGCACCAGGAGCCCGGGTGTACGCCGTCGAGCTCGACGAAGGTGCGCACGCGTGGGCGGAGCTCAACCTGGCTGACACCGAGGTCGTGCTGCGGCTGGGTGACTTCGCCGACGCCTTCGACGACCTGATCGGCACGGTCGACGTGATCACCTGCAACCCGCCGTACGTCCCGCTGGAAGCCTGGGAGTCGGTCGCTGCCGAGGCCCGCGATCACGACCCCCACCTGGCGCTGTTCTCGGGGGCGGACGGCCTCGATGCCATCCGGACTCTGGAGCAGCGAGCCGCCCGATTGCTACGCCCCGGGGGAGTGGTCGGCTTCGAGCACGCCGACGTCCAGGGCGAGAGCGCCCCGGGGTTGTTCGCGGCCACCGGCCGGTGGAGCGACGTGCGCGACCACCGCGATCTGGCCGGTCGTCCACGCTTCACCACTGCGCGGCTGGCACGATAGCGCCATGCGGATGTCCTGCCTGACCGACGACGAGCGCGAGACCGCGCTCGAGACTGCCGTCCTGGCCCTGCGCAGGGGTGGCCTGGTGGTGCTGCCGACCGACACCGTCTACGGCATCGGGGTGGATGCCTTCGACGCCGACTCGGTAGCTAGCCTGCTGGAGGCCAAGGGCCGAGGGCGGGAGATGCCGCCGCCGGTGCTGATCAGCGCGGCCAGCACGGCCGACGCCCTCGCCCTCGCGCTGCCGGGGTATGCCCGCACGCTGATGGAGCACTTCTGGCCCGGTCCGCTGACCCTGATCGGCAAGCAGCAACCCTCGTTGCAATGGGACATCGGCGACACGCGGGGGACAGTGGCGATGCGGATGCCCGACCACCCGCTGGCGCTGGATCTGCTGGAGCGCACCGGACCGCTGGCGGTCTCGTCGGCCAACCTGTCCGGGCAGCCCGCCGCGACCGATGCCGACCAGGCCGAGGAGATGCTCGGCGAGGTGGTCGACGTGATCCTCGACGCCGGACCGTCCCCCGGCAGCCAACCGTCGACGATCGTGGACGTCACCGGCGTCCAACCTCGGTTGCTGCGTCGCGGCGTGCTCAGCCTCGAAGAACTCAACGCCGTGCTGGAGCCGACCGGCTTCGTGCTGACCGACGAGAGCTGAGGGGACGCCAAGCTCGTGCGCGAGTATGTCCTGGTCTTCCTGGTTGCCGCGGCGGCGACCTATCTGCTGACCGTGATCGCGCGCGAGGTGGCGCTGCGGACCAGGGCCTTCGCCCCGGTCCGCGACCGCGACGTCCACGACGAGCCGATCCCCTACCTCGGCGGGCTGGCGATGCTCGGCGGACTGGTTGCGGCCTACCTGGTCGGACGCCGACTCCCGTTCCTCTCCGGCGCGGACCCCTACATCTTCGACCAGGCCCGGGCCGTGCTGCTGGCGGGCGCGATCGTGTGTGCGGTCGGGGTCGTGGACGACATCTTCGAGATCGACGCGCTGACCAAGTTCGGCGGCCAGGTGCTGGCCGGCGGTGTGCTGGTGTGGCAGGGCGTGCAGTACACCTTCGTCCCGCAGCCCGGCGGGGGGGTGCTCAGCCTGGACCTGACGCAGGGTGCGCTGCTGACGGTGTTCATCGTGGTGGCCACCTGCAACGCAGTGAACTTCGTCGACGGTCTGGACGGACTCGCCGCCGGCGTGGTCGGGGTGGGGGCACTGGCCTTCTTCGCCTTCTGCTACCTCCTTACCGACCGGAACTCGGTCACCCTGGCCACCGCAGGAGCGCTGCTGAGCGCCGCGCTGGCGGGGTCCTGTGCGGGCTTCCTGCCCCACAACTTCCATCCGGCCCGGCTGTTCATGGGCGACTCGGGGTCGATGCTGATCGGTCTGGTGCTGGCCGGCGCGACGATTGCGTTGACCGGCCAGTTCTCCGCGCTCGACCTCGACGGCAGTACGGGTGCCCGACTGACGCTGCTGCCGATCCTGTTGCCGGTCTCCATCCTGATCGTGCCGCTGGCCGACCTAGTCCTGGCGGTGGTCCGGCGCACCCGGGACGGCAGGTCGCCCTTCGCTCCGGACAAGCTGCATCTGCACCACCGCCTGCTGACCTTCGGGCACTCCCACCGCCGGGCGGTGCTGATCATGTGGCTGTGGGCCGGGTTGGTCGGCTCGAGCGTGGTCCTGGTCAGCCTCTATCGCGGCCATCGGATGTGGATCGCCTTCGGCGCGATCGTGGTGGTCACCCTGGTGCTCACCTTCGTGCTGCCCCGGCTGCACAACCCGCTGCACAACCCGCCGACCCGCGAGCGGCAGCCCGATGCGCTCGGTTGACCCGCGTCCACCGGACGAACGATTTCGAGGCCACCGACCGATGGTGGTAGTTTTCAAGCGCACCCACGTTGCGTAGACCACCTGACGAGACCGGAAAAGATCGGGCCGCCTGATGACGACCACGACCGCTACGGCGCCCCGCCGCCAGGGGATGGCAATCACGGGCATGCGTCCACTTGTGGTCGCTTCGGTCGCGGTCTCGATGGTCGCGGTCGGCGTGGTGGCCGCGGCAGGGCTCGCAGGTGGCACCGACCCGGCGTACGCCGCTCTGGTCGGCGGGCTGATGGCGGTGGGCATCCTGCTGAGCGGTACTTTCGTGGTCAACGCGGTGGCCGGACTGATGCCGTCGATGTCGCTGTTGGTGGCGCTGCTGACCTACGTATTGCAGGTCGTGGGCATGGGTGTGGCATTTCTGGCGCTGTCCGGCTCGGGGTTGACCCAGACCGCGCAGAGCCGCGGCTGGCTGTCCGGCACGGTCATCGCCTGTACGGCGGCCTGGCTGATCGCCCAGGTCTGGTCGGCCACCCACGCGCGCATCCCGGTCTACGACCTGGAGACCCCCGAGGCGTCTCAGGGTGAGGACGGGGTTCAACGGTGACCCGCCGCGACTGCTATCGTCCGGTGCGCAATGGCTCCACCGAACACCCCACCGGACATTCCACTGGGGCGACCCCGATCATCAGCAGAAGTGTCTGGGGATCGACCCAAGGGGGATCCGTGGCACGCGTTCGGATACCTCGTCGCCGGGGTGCTGATCTACGGGCTTCTCGGTTGGTTCCTGGATCGCTGGCTGGGCACGAGCTTCCTGGTTGCGATCGGGATCCTGATCGGCGCCGGGCTCGGGCTCTACATGACATTCAAACGCTTCAACAGTTCCGATTAGACGGTTGCGAGGAGACGCGGTGATCCACGTAGGGATGACGGTCCTGGGAAGTGCCGAGGGCGGCGAAGGATTTACGCCCCCCGGCCCCGGTGACTTCAACCTGCCGCCTATCGGTGGCGGCGGTACCTTCGAGTTCCTCGGCCAGACGATGGTGCTCGGCGTCACCAAGCCGATGCTGCAGATCGTTATCGTGGCGGTCGTCGTGTTCGGCTTCTTCCTGATGGCCGCGCGCCAGCGGGCGATGGTCCCGGGCAAGCTGCAGTTCGCCGGCGAGTCCGCCTACGGGTTCGTCCGCAATTCACTGGGCCGCGACATCATCGGCAGCGCCGACTTCATGCGGTTCGTGCCCTACCTGGCGACCGTCTTCTTCTTCGTGCTGTTCAACAACCTGCTCGCCACCGTCCCGCTCTTCCAGTTCCCGACCTTCGGGCGCTCGGGGATGGTCTACGGGTTGGCCGCGCTGAGCTGGGTCGTCTACAACTGGGTCGGCATCGCCAAGCACGGCTTCGCGGCCTACATCAAGCTCCAGTGCGTGCCGGCCGGCATCAAGGGACCGATCCTGCTGCTGCTGATCCCGCTGGAGTTCATGTCCAACCTGGTCGTTCGCCCCGTCACCCTGGCCCTTCGACTCTTCGCCAACATGTTCGCCGGCCACCTGCTGCTGATCCTGTTCGCACTCGGTGGGGAGTACCTCCTGCTGGAAGGCTCCCTGCTGGTCAAGCCGGTCGGCATCTTGGCCTGGGTGCTGTTCATCGCGGTGGCCTTCCTCGAGATCCTGATCCAGTTCCTGCAGGCCTACGTCTTCACCCTGCTGAACGCGATGTACATCGCCAGTGCTCTCGCAGACGAGCACTGACAGACCGTCAGCGCCTGACCCATATATTCGCAACACACGTAGCACCAACCCGAAAGGAAACCCACCGTGACCGGTGAACTCAACGGCTCCCTCAACATGATCGGCTACGGCCTCGCGGCCATTGGCCCTGGTGTCGGCATCGGCCTCATCTTTGCCGCCTACATCTCTGGTGTGGCCCGTCAGCCGGAGGCCCAGAGCCGCCTGCAGTCGATCGCGATCCTGGGCTTCGCCCTGGCTGAGGCGCTGGCCATCATCGGTATCGCCCTCGCGTTCGTGCTCTGATTCGCTTCACGAGAGAAGGGCTTAGCTGATGGCCAACCTGATCGCCCCCTTGGTGATGAGCGCGGCGGAGGAGGGTGGACTC
>JBBPYJ010000089.1:0-7068 GCA_038200025.1 Propionibacteriales bacterium
ACCAACCTCGGCACCCGCGATATCGCCAAGGGCATGAACATGGGCTTCAACCAGGGCAGCGACACCGCCGGGTCCTACGAACGGATGAAGTCCAAGGTCGGCGACGAGCTCAAGCAGCACTTCAAGCCAGAGTTCTTGAACCGGGTCGACGAGATCATCGTCTTCCCGCCGCTGAGCCAGGACCAGATCGTGCACATGGTCGACAACATGATCGAGGCCGTGGAGCTGCGGTTGAAGGATCGCGACATGAGCCTGGAGCTGACCCAGCCGGCCAAGAACCTGCTGGCGGCCAGAGGCTTCGACCCGGTGCTGGGAGCCCGTCCGTTGCGACGGACCATCCAGCGCGAGATCGAGGACGTGATGGCCGAGAAGATGCTCTACGGCGAGATCGGTCCCGGTCAGATCATCCTGGTCGGCGTCGACGGCGAAGGGCCCGAAGCCACCTTCACCTTCGAGGGTCAGAAGGTCAGCGCTCTTCCGGACGCGCCGCCGTTCGAGACCGCCGACCTCGAGATCGGCCCCGCCGCCGGTCCGGGCGTGGATGACAACGGCGTACCGCTGGAGGGTCCCGACGACTCGATGGGTCCGATCGACGTGGAGCGCTCCAGCGACTGAGTGGTCCGATTTCGGCTGACTAGGGGTGTGCGGATGCTGTTCACTGCCAGCACGGTGAAGGACACCCTGCCCAACCTCGAACGGTTCGTGACCGGAAATCTTGCCGGCGGGATAGACCACCTGGTGGTGTTTCTCGACGCCCCCGAGGACACCGACCCCGCCGCCGTGGAGTTCCTGCAGAGTCACGAGCACGTGACCTGCCTGGCCACCGACGAGAAGTGGTGGGCCGGTGATCGGCCCGGTCAGCTCAACGTCCGTCAGCGGATCAACGCCAACCTGGTCAAGTCCGTGCTGACCCGCTTCGACCAGGCCGAGTGGTTGTTCCACATCGACGCCGACGAGATCGTCCAGATCGATCGGGGGGTCTTGGCCACGGCTCCCCAGGATGCGTATGTCGTCCGACTGGCGCCGCTGGAGGCGGTCTCCCAGCCCGAGTGGCCGGCCGATCCGACGGTCTTCAAGCGGCTCCTGGACTCCGACGACCTCACCTTGCTCACGACCCTCGGCGTCATCGACCGGCCGCACAACGGCGCCTACTTCCACGGCCACGTCGAAGGCAAGTCCGGTGTCCGACCGACCCTGGATCTGTGGTCGACGCTGCATCATGTCGTGGACGCTGAGAAGGCCGAGCAGCGGCCCTGGGAGCATCCGGGACTGAGGCTGCTGCACTACGAGTCCTTCAGCGGCGAGGACTTCGTGCGCAAGTGGACCTCGATCCTCGCGGCTGGGCCTACCATCAACTTTCGTCCCGCTCGTGAACCCACCGCGGTAGCGCTTCGTGCCCTGATCAGCAAGGGGCTCACGGCGGCCGAGGTCCGCCCCTATCTGATGCGGATCTTCGAGCGGACTACCCAGGACGACCTGGTCACCCTGCGCGACCTGGGGTTGCTCGAAGTGGTCGACCCGCGAGCAGGGACGCATCGGCCGGAGTCTCTTTCTGACCAGAAGATCGCCGACCTGGAGGTCGCTTTCGCCGACCTGGCCGACGCTGCGAAGCGGCCGTTCCATCCGGGGCAGCCCGCCGACGACGTACGCCGCCTGCTCGACGCCCGGCTGGGACCGACCTCGTCGAGCGAGGCTAGGGCAGGGCGAAGGTTCCTTCGTCGGTCCTGATCGCTAGACCGTCGGCGATCAGGCTCTGCAGGCAGCGGTCGCGCTGGATCGCGTCGGTCCAAGCCAGGTCGAGTCGAGCTCGTGCCACCGTGCCCGGGGTGTCGCGCAGCACCGCCAGCAACCGGCCGCGGCACTGCCGATCGGTGCCGTCGTAAGTCTGCCCACGCCGCGGCGGTCCGTCGTACGCCGGGTAGCCGGCCGCCCGCCACCGGCAGCGATCCGCCACCGGGCAATCCACACACCGGGGACCAGAAGCCGTGCAGACCAGGGCTCCCAGCTCCATTACCGCGACCGACCAGGTGGCCGCGAGCGACGGCTCCCTGGGGAGCAGTGCCTCGGTCCGATCGCGCTCGGGCTTGGTCAGGTGGGTCGGGGGGAACTCGGCCCCGTCGAGAACCCGGGTCAGCACCCGTCGGACGTTGGTGTCCAGCACCGGATGCCGCTCGGTGTACGCGAACACCGCGATTGCCGCCGCGGTGTAGTCGCCGACGCCGGGCAGCGTGCGCAGGGTGGGGTAGTCGGACGGCACCAGCCCGTCGTATTTGTCGGCAATCGCGACCGCCGCGGCGTGGAGACGCAGCGCCCGCCGTGGGTATCCCAACCGGCCCCAGGCCCGGACGGCCTCACCAGCGGACTCGGCCGCCAACGAGGCCGGGGTGGGCCAGCGGTCCAGCCAAGTGGAGTGGACCGGGAGCACCCGGGTGACCGGGGTCTGCTGCAGCATGAACTCCGACACCATGATCGACCACGCCGAAGCCGAAGGCGCCCGCCAGGGCAGGTCGCGCGCATGTGCGTCGAACCAGTCGACCACCGGTGCCACCAGGTCATTCATCTCGGCCGATGCTATGCCGCGCGGTGCGCCTTCTCGGGCAGTGGCCTGTGGGTCGATAGCGTCGGTGGGTGTCCACTCTGACCCGGCCGAAGGGCCCGCTCTCGCCCCGGGTCTATTGGACTCGACGGCTGCTCCTGCTCGCCGTGGTGCTCGCGCTCGTCGTCGGGATCGCCAGTGTGTTGACGCGCGGGAGCGACGGATCCTCGACCGCAACGGCCCGTCAGGTCGCGGCTGAACCGACCGGCGCGCCGACGGCGAGCCCCGGTGAGAATCAGAACAAGACCAAGAAGAACAAGAAAAAGCAGAAGAAGAAGAAGAAGAAGGTGCTGGCCGAGCCGACGGGTGTCTGCAGTAGCGGTGACATCGAGGCCGAGCCCAAGGTCACCACTCCGGTTGCCGGCAGCCGGACGCTGATCACCGTGCAGTTGCGCACCAAGGTCGCCAAGGCGTGCACCTGGACGGTCTCGCCGGACACCCTGACGATGAAGATCACCTCGGGTCGCGATGACATCTGGTCCAGCCGGGAATGCCCGGCCGCTATCCCGACCCGCGAGGTCGTGGTCCGCAAGGCCGTCGCCACCAAGGTGGGGGTGCCTTGGAGCGGTCGCCGCTCGGATGCCGACTGCTCGGTGCTGACCGAGTGGGCGTATCCGGGCTTCTACCACGCGATCGCCGCAGCCCTGGCCGGCGAGCCGACCGACGTACAGTTCGAGCTCGGCAAGCCTCCGCGCCCGGTGATCACCAAGACCATCACCCCGAGCCCGACCCCCAAGGCGAAGAACGACGACAAGAAGAAGAACAGCAAGAAGAAGAAGAACGGCTCGGCCTAGAGCCGTCGGGACAACCCTCGGATCAACGAGAAAAGGCAGCCTCAGGAGAACCGGTCGCCCAGGATGCTCGACTCGGCGAGCCGGGACAGGCCCTCGCGGACGCTCCGGGCGCGCAGCTCCCCGACCCCCTCGACCGCCTGCAGGTCGTCGATGCCGGCGGCCAGCAACTTCTGCAGCGAGCCGAAGTGCTCGACGAGTCGGTCCACGACTAGCGCAGGCAACCGTGGCACCTTGGCCAGCAGGCGATAACCCCGCGGGGCAACGGCGGCGTCCAGATGCTCGGCGGTGCCCAGGCACAGCGCCCGAGCCACCGAGGCGGCGTCCACGAGGTCAGTCGCCGAGAGTGCGCCCAGCGCACGCAGGGCCGATTGCGGGGTAGGAGCCTTCTTCGAGGCCGGTAGGTAGTCGCGCACGACCAGCTCACGCTCGGCATCGACGCCGGTCACCAGCTCTTCCAGCTGCAGGGACAGCAACCGACCGTCGGTGCCCAGCTCGAGGACGTAGTCCTCCACCTCACGGGCGATCCGCGCCACCATCTCCAGTCGTTGGGCCACCACCGCGACGTCGCGGGCGGTGACCAGGTCCTCGATCTCCAGTGCCGACAGGGTGCTGGCGACCTCGTCCAGGCGCAGCTTGTAGCGCTCCAGGGTGGCCAGGGCCTGGTTGGCACGCGACAAGATCTTGCCGGAGTCCTCCAGCACATGCCGGATCTCCCCGACGTAAGCGGCGATGATCTGCATCGACTGCGACACCGAGATCACCGGCAGACCGGTCTGGCGGGCCACCCGATCCGCCGTGCGGTGTCGAGTGCCGGTCTCGTCGGAGACGATGGTGTGGTCGGGCATCAGGTGCACCGCTGCGCGATGGATGCGGGTCAGGTCCTTGTCGACGATGATCGCGCCGTCCATCTTGGCCAGTTCGCGCAACCCGGTCGCCGAGAACGGCACGTCGAGCTCGAAGCCTCCGGTGGAGATGGACTCGATGACCTTGTCGTGACCGAGCACGATCAGCGCACCGGTGCGCCCGCGCAGGATCCGCTCCAGCCCGTCGCGCAGGGACGTGCCGGGGGCGGTCAACGTGAGCACGGCCTGGAGTCGGAGGACTTCGTTGCTGCGTACAGTACCTACCATCCGCCGGGCCTCCCTCCGCTGTGGGGTTCAGCGCCCCGTCGATGGCCCGAATGACCACCCGCCCTGCGCGCTCACTCTATGGGATTCACCATGCAGGGGGCGGTTCCTCCCAAGATTGTGCTGTCGACTCCTCCATCCAGGAGCTGAGCTCCGCGGCGGCATGCAGAGCGGGGCCCTTGCGACGCACGAGGTCTAGCTTGCTCAGAGCCAGACTCACGTCGTCGACCTCGACCACCTCGATGCCGAGTGGCCAGGGCTGACTCTTGGGTTGGGCCTTCGGTTGAAGCCCCGGTAGGGCCTTGGTCAGTTCCGGCTCGGCCCGACCGGTGGGTTTGGTGGGCACCAGCGCCACCTGGAACCCCATCCGGGCGGCCTCGGCCACCCGCTGGTGCAGATCACGGGTCCTTCTGATCTCACCGGACAGTCCGATCTCGCCGATTGCGACCACCCCCGCGGGAGGTGCGATGCCCAGCGTCGCCGAGGCCAGTGCGATGGCCATGGCCAGATCACTGCCTGGCTCGTTGAGACGGGCGCCCCCGACCGTCGAGGCGAAGACATCGCACGAGTGCAGGCGGATGCCGCAATGCTGCTGGAGGACCGCGAGCACCATCGCCAGCCGGGACGAGTCCAGACCCGACGTCGTGCGTCTGGGGCGCTCGGCGGCGGTCGGGGTGACCAGTGCCTGCACCTCGGCCAAGAGCGGACGGCGCCCCTCCATCGTGACCGCGACGCAGGTGCCGGGGACCCGGCGGCTGTGATGCTCGACGAAGAGCCCCGTGGGATCGGTGACCGCGCTGATGCCGTCGGCGCCCAGGTCGAAGCAACCCACCTCGTCCACCGGCCCGTAGCGGTTCTTCATCGCTCGCAGCATCCGCAGCCGCGAGGATCGTTCACCTTCGAAGCTCAGCACCACGTCGACCAGGTGCTCGAGCACCCTGGGTCCGGCGATGGATCCGTCCTTGGTGACGTGACCGACGATCAACAGCGTGATGTGGTGGGTCTTGGCGACCTTGATCAGCGCCGCCGCCACCTCCTTGACCTGGGTGACTCCACCTGGGACCCCGTCGCTGTCGGTGGCTGCGATGGTCTGGATCGAGTCCAGGACCAGCAGGCTCGGGCGCACCGTCTCCAGATGGGTCAGCACCGCGCCGAGGTCGGTCTCGGCGGCCAGGTAGAGCTCGTCGGTGATCGCGTTGGTGCGGTCGGCTCGCAGCCGGACCTGGGAGGTCGACTCCTCGCCGGTGACGTAGAGGGTGCGCCGGTGCCGGCTGGTCTGCGAGGCGACCTCGAGCAGCAGTGTGCTCTTGCCCACGCCGGGCTCCCCGGCCAGCAGGATGGCCGCCCCCGGCACCAGCCCGCCGCCGAGCACTCGGTCCAGCTCGGGCACTCCACTGCTGCGGAACGTCGACTGGGTGCCGTCGACCTGACCGATCGGGACCGCCACTGAGCTGACCGGCCCGGCGCTCGCGCGGGACTTGGAGGTGGCCAACTCCGACACCGTGCTCCACGCCTGACACTCACCGCAGCGACCGACCCACTTGCCGGTCTCCCAGCCGCACTCGGAGCAACGAAACGCCGCGCGTTGACGGCCCTTGGTGCGGGCGGTCGGGGTCGAGGTGCGATTCATGACCAGCACGGTAGGCCAGGCCACCGACATCCAGATTGGCAAGGGAGCCCGGGCTACCAGGCTCACCGCTCTGCGAACTGTGTGCACAGCGGACCGCCTCCAGCCCGGGGCTCTCTAGCGGCGACGGGTCGGGTGCGGCCGCCGCAGCGTGTCCGGGAGGAGCTGCGCGCCCGGTCCCCGCTCGCCGACCACGTCGTCGCGGTCCGTTGCCAGTCGGCCTTGGTGGGGGTGCGGTTGCGGAGAGCAGGGCCAGCTCCCGACGGATCTTCTCGATCCTCAGACCCACGTTGGACGCGGTCCGGATGAACGCCAGCCACCACCTCAGCACGCTGCGCTCGAACCGTCGCGCCCCCCGCCGAGCGGTCGGCCCGATCAGTCCCTCGACCTCGCAGTAGCAGATTGCGGACGCGGCGAACCCGCTGCGAGTCGTGATCTCACCCATCGGCAGCAGGTCATCGGTCTTCGGCACCCGACCCGGAAGCGCGGAGATGGCGTCGGCCGGACGACCCTTCACCCACCGGCTCGTGACCCGGGTTGTCTCCCGCGGGGTCGGCTTCGCACCGATCACGCTGCACACCGGACTCTCCTCGCAGGCGGCCCGCGAGGCGCCTGGACCGGAGTGGTTCGAGGTGCCCGACACGACTGCCCGGGTGGTCAACGCCGCCCGCGTGATCACCCCACACCCGCCGCAGCTGACCGAGGGCCCGATCACCGGCTGGCACGACCCGCACGCCTCGCACCTGCTGCTCGTGGAGCGGTTGCGGGACGGCGCGGTCACGCAGGCGGCGTACGACGCGGCGCTGTACGCCGCAGCCCGACCGCGAGTATCATCGCGACTTGGATCGATCAAAGATGGCAGGTGGGGTGGCAGGAGATGCGACTCGGTGACGAGGTGCTGGCGGCGCCACCGACCCTGGCCGA
>JBBPYJ010000090.1:0-8590 GCA_038200025.1 Propionibacteriales bacterium
GAGAGCCCCTACGTCGCCACCGATGTCCAGCATCACGGGGCCTTGTCCGGCGAAGGGGTTCTCGAGGTCGGCCACGTCAGGAAGCCTTGACCTTGCCCGGCTTGTAGTCGTACCCCGAACCCGGCTGACCCAGGTACGGGAACTCCTTCAGCAGGTTCGTGTTGGGGCTGGTCCCGTCGGTCACCGCACTCGCGGCGTCGTCGGGCTTGAAACTCGGGTCGACCAGGGGCAGGGTCAGACCCGCGATCGCCCGCAGCTCGATGGTGACCACGTCGTCATCGATGCGTCGCCCGTTGGGGAAGCCGGCCAGGTCACCACCCACCACGCCGAGGTTGTTGGGCTTCTTGGAGGGACCGATAGCCATGTTCAACCGCAGCAAATCGGCCTCCCTGGTGGAGGTGAAGTTCTGGAAGCCCGGGATGATCCCCGCGGGGATGCCGGTGAGCAGGATCGCGTTGAGGTCAGCGCGGTCCTTGCCGTACTTCGCCAGGTTCGGGAAGACGCCGGGGTAGAGCACCGGCAGCAGAGCAGCCAGCTCGGGCTTGTTGACGTACTTGGCGAACCTGCCGTCGAAGCGCGGCACGGTGTGATTCCACTCGTCTTTCTCGGCCATTGGGATCAGGACCTCGTTGACCAACGGGTTGGCCAGCCGCGAGACCTGCTCCCACGAACCGCTCGGCTGGAACTTGGCCTGCTTGTCGTTGAAGATCCGCGCCTTCTGCCGCTTCGCGCTCGTCCAGACCCCGATCACCGACTTGTTGCTGCCGACCTTCTTGGCATCCTTGCCGTTGCGGGTCAGCTCCGTGATCGGTATCTGGATCGCGATGCTGTGCACGTTGAACGGCTGAACCGTGTTGATGCCGTCCATGGCGGCCAACGGGATCAGGTGCGCCTCGTTGAACGGGCGCAGCGCCCCGAGGTCGAAGATGCTTCCCAGGTCGACGTGGAAGGCATCCGCACGTTGGCCGGCGAAGAACTTGTGGTTGCCGACCTGGTGCACGGCCTGCTTGGCCAACTTGGCGTAGTCCGGGGTGCTGCGCGGGCCCACGTTGACCGGCGGGCACGCCAAGCGCTTGGCGATCATCTTCTTCTTGCCGTTCTTGATCCGGGCGACGTTGTAGAACTGCGGCCGGATCCAGTTCTTGTCATCGAGACTGTTGATCGGTCCGACGTTGTAGAGGAAGGTCTTGTCGCTTCGGAGCTGCTTGAAGAACCGGAACTGGTAGGTGATGTCGGAGTCGGACTTCTTCTTGTTCTTGCCGTTGCTGATGTGGATCTCGTAGGTCACCTCGTCGCCGAACTCGTAGAACATCGGACCGCCGGCGGGGTTCTGCAAGGGGATGTAGTTGGCGATCAGGGTGACGGTGTCGGTGTTGTCAGGGCTGACGAACGCGTAGACGTCGGTGCTGTCGGCGACCGGGTCGAGCGAGATCTCTGGTGCTTCGCGGTGGGACGACATATCAGTTGCCTCCTGCGGCGTTGAGGATTCGGGTTGCGAGGTCGCGGTCTTCGACGACGACCTGGCGTTCGCCGACCATCAGCACCACGGTTGCCGAGGTGTGGTCCTCGACGTAGGCGACGACCGACTCCTGCGCGCTGCCGGCGCTGGGGATGACCCCAGCTGCCTGCGCGGCGCGCGGGGTCAGGGCTACGGCGGTCGCCGCGGCGCCCACACCGGCGCCGGCCAGCACGTTCCTTCTACTTGGTGTTGTCATTAGATGAAGTCTCCTGACTCTGAGCACCCCGGAGTGGGGCGTCTCACAGAGTCATTCGTAGCCCATGTCGGCCCGGATTGCAGCGGTTTGACCATTTTCTCCTACGGGGTGGGACGATTTGCCCGACGGGGTACCGGGAGATAGCCCGCCGGCAGCGGACTGCCCTCGAGACCCACGACGACGCAATCAGTGGCTTGGCGCGGACCGGAACGAGAATTTCCCCCGCGAGTAGTTGACAACTGCATCAGATCCGTTGTTTCCTATGTTTCGCACCACCAAGCCATGTGTGACGCTACCCGGGGGGGAGTGTCACCCACGGGTCGTGGTGCCGGAGGTGACCGAGATGGTTGCGAACCCTGGAGACCTGCGCCCGGTGTGGCTGAGCCCGCCGGGCGCGGGAACGTCCTTCTCGGAGGTCGCCTCACTCCACCGTCTCGGCGCCGGTCAGGCGCGAGCGCGTCCAAGGTGGCTGAGCAGCCACAGCGCACCGATCACCACGACGAGCAACGGGATGTGGTCGATCACCACGGTCACCACCAAGAGCGCCGCCAGCACCCGGATCAACATGGACAGCCGGCCACGCGGGGGCCGGAACTGCGGGGTACGTCGCGCTCCCAACGACCGCGTACTACCGGTCCACCGGGCGGACATGATCGGCTTCGCAGGTGACGGCGATTCGACCGGCGAGCCGCCCGGCAGGTCGGCGAACAGCCCGGGCAGGTCCGCGCGGACCCGGGCCTGCGACACCGCCTGCTGCCGATCCTCGAGCTCGTCGGCGTCGAGTCGGCCGACCGCGTAGTGCTCGGCCAACGATCGCGCCGCTTCGTCCCGTTCGGCATCAGACAGCCGCAGGTTGCCCCCAGACCAACCCAACCCGGTCATGGTGCGTCGTCACCCTCGGCCAGGATCCCGTAGAGCTTGCGCCGGGTCTCGATCAGCACCGCGATCGCGTCGCGGCGCTGCGCCTCGGTGCCGGTCGAGATGATCTGCCACACCGCGCTCATCACCTGTCCGATCTCGGGCTTCAGCGTGGCGAAGTCACCGGCACCTGCCGAGCCCGCACCTGCCGAGCCCGCATCTGCCGAGTCTGAGTCTGAGTCTGAGACTGGGTCTGGGCGCGAAACTCGAGCCGTCCCTGTTGAAGAGGTCTGGAACGGCAGCCAGACCGCGGCGATCTCAGCTGCGTTGTCCCCTACATAAATCGCACCCGCTTCCGTCAGCCGGAACGCCCGTCGGCCGCGCTCTGCATCGGCCTCGACCAGACCCTCGTCCTCCAGTTGCTGGAGCGTGGGATAGACCGAACCCGGGCTCGGCTTCCACGCGCCCTCGCTGCGCTCGCTGATCTGGCCGATGATCTGGTAGCCGTTGAAAGGCTCGTAGCGCAGGACGTCCAGGATCGCCGCGCGTACGTCGCCTCGGCGGGCCCGCGGCGGTCGCTGCTGATCCACCTGGTTCAGTCCGAACAGTCCGGCCATCCACGGCGGCGGCCCGCCACGGCCAGCGGCCCCACGGCGCGCGCCCTCACCCCACTGCTGATCGACGAACTTGACCCACTGCCGACTGAAATCGTGTCCCACGATGTTTCTCCTCTTGATCCTTGTCGACCGGTCGCGATATATCGTGATAGTACGCCCCTATGCCAGCCCGGCTGCCGGGCACCCCTTCTGCTGGTTCTCGGGCTGATCTACCCTCGAACCATGTGCCGACAAGTGACCTGTAAGACCTGTGGTAGGCCGACCTGGGCCGGGTGCGGGGATCACGTCGAAGAGGCCCTGGCCCACATCCCGGCCGCAGATCGTTGCCCCGGCCACGCGGCCCCCGCCCAGCGAGTCTGAGACCCTGGGTGAAGATCCAGTCGCGGACAGCGTTCAACTGGCTGGCGATCGCGGACTTTGCGACTCTCTGGACCACGACCAACTCCAGGTCCCCAGCCTCTGTGCGGACTGGACAGTGCGCGAGGTGCTGCGCCATCTGGTGATGCCGATGGCCGGCATCTAGCGCCACTACCTGCGCGGCGCCAGGCGGTCGCGGGGATCGCTCGACAGCGCCAGCGCCTTGGTCACCCAGGAACTGGCCCGGCAGTCGGTCGCCGAGCTGACCACCCTGCTGCGCAGGCCAACCTGCGCGGGTCAGGGCACCCGGCATCGGCCCGACGAGCCAGATGACGGACGGCCGCGTGCACCTACGCGACTGCGCTCGTCCGCTGGGGCTGCCCGTCAGGCCTGGGCAATCGGCGCCGGCGAGGCGGTCGAGGGAGCAAGCGAGGCACTCGCGCTTTCCTTGGAGGCACTCGCGCTGGCCTTGGTGGGCCGGACCGCCGCCCTCAACGACCTGACAGGTCCGGGAGTGGCACTGCTGCGCCATCGACTCGCTCCTTGGGTCGGTGAGTGACCACCGGGTGCTGCCCAGGTTATTGGCAGGTACGTCGCGAGACGATGAGCTGACAGGGCACGACATCATCAGTTTGGAGACTCCACCATGTTCGACTTGATCAACGGTCTACCACTTCATCCGCTGGTGGTGCATGCCGTGGTCGTCCTGCTCCCCATGGCCGCACTAGGAACGATCGCCATCGCGCTGCACCCCAGCTGGCGACTTCGCTACGGCCCCCTTGTTGTGCTGGCCGCCGCCGCCTCCACCGCCCTGACCCCCGTCGCCACCTCCAGCGGCGAGGCCCTGGAGGGTCGGGTCGGCGACCCGGGCCAGCACGCCGCGCTCGGTGACCAGCTGATCTGGTTCGCGATCCCCCTCCTGGTGCTGTCGCTCGCGCTGGTCCTTGCCGAGCGCCGTCATGCGCGGGGCCGGACCCCTCCGGGACCCGCAAGCATCCGCTCCCTGGTTGCCGCGTTCGCGGTGATAGCCGCCCTAGCCTGCAGCTTCCAGGTCTATCGCGTCGGGGATTCAGGCGCCAAGGCGGTCTGGGGGGATCAGGTCAGCTCGTCCAGCGCGCCGACCACCCGTCCCCGCCCGGGACCGGGCCTACAGTAAGGGCGTGCTGGCACTGGCTAAGGCGTCACCGAGTCCCGGCCTTGAGCTCATCGAGGTTCCCGAGCCGACGCCCGGACCCGACGAGGTGAAGATCGCCGTACTGCGGGCCGGGCTGTGCGGCACCGATCTGCACCTGAACGACTGGGACGACTGGGCGGCCTCGGTCGTCGATCCCCCGATGACGATCGGCCACGAGTTCTGCGGCCGGGTGGTCGAGGTCGGCAGCGCGGTCACCAGCGTCCGACCCGGCGCGCTGGTCTCCGGCGAAGGCCACATCGTGTGCGGCATCTGCCGCAACTGCCGGGCCGGGCGTCGCCAGCTCTGCATCCACACTGTCGGCCTGGGGGTGAACCGCGACGGCGCGTTCGCGGAGTACGTCGTCCTGCCGGCCACAAACGTCTGGGTCCAGCCAGAGGATCTCGATCCCGACCTCGGGGCGGTCTTCGACCCGCTCGGCAACGCCACCCACACCGCACTGAGCTTCCCGCTGGTCGGCGAGGACGTGCTGATCACCGGAGCCGGGCCGATCGGGGTGATGGCGACCGCAATCGCCAGGCATGCCGGGGCTCGCTACATCGTGGTGACCGACCTCAGCCCGACCCGTCTCGAGCTGGCGCGTAGCAGCGGCGCCGACCTGGCCCTCGATCCGCGATCGACAACGCTGAGGGAGACGATGGACACCTTGGGGATGAAGGAGGGCTTCGACGTCGGCTTGGAGATGTCGGGCGCGCCGACCGCTGTCAACGCGATGATCGAGGCCATGAACCACGGCGGTCGGGTGGCTATGCTCGGGCTGCCCAGCGACCCCTATCCCATCGACTGGGGCAAGGTGATCACCCACATGCTGACCCTCAAGGGGATCTACGGGCGGCAGATGTATGACACCTGGTATGCGATGGCCTCGATGCTGGCGACCTCGGCGGCGCTGCGGCGGTCGGTGACCTCGGTGATCACCCACCGCTTCGCGGCCGAGGACTTCGCCGCCGCGTTCGAGACCGTGCGCACTGGTGAGTGCGGCAAAGTGATCCTCGATTGGAGCCCCGACCGGAAGATGGACCGATGACGACTGCCTACACCGCGATGCGCGAGCGGCTGCGCGACACCCTCGACGAGATCGAGACTGCCGGCCTGACCAAGCACGAGCGCCCACTCAGCACCCCCCAGGCCGCCCGGATCCAGACCGAGGGCCAGGCCGCCTTGAACTTCTGCGCCAACAACTATCTGGGCCTGGCCGACGACCCCCGGGTGCTGGCCGCAGCCACCGACGCCTTGGAGCGCTGGGGCTTCGGGATGGCCAGCGTGCGTTTCATCTGCGGCACCCAGGAGCTGCACACCGCACTCGAGGCCGACCTCTCGGCCTTCCTCGGCACCGAGGACACGATCTTGTTCTCCTCGTGCTTCGACGCCAACGGAGGTGTCTTCGAGACGCTCTTCGGCGCCGAGGACGCGATCATCTCCGACGCCCTCAACCACGCCTCGCTGATCGACGGGATCCGGTTGTCGAAGGCGGCGCGCTACCGCTACCGCAACGCCGACATGGCCGACCTCGAGGCGCAGCTGATCACCGCCGCTGACGCCCGCACCCGCTGCGTCGTCACTGACGGGGTGTTCTCGATGGACGGTTACCTGGCTCCGCTCGACCAGATCTGCGACCTCGCCGAGAAGTACGACGCGTTGGTGCTGGTCGATGACTCGCACGCGGTCGGTTTCGTGGGACCGAATGGTCGCGGCACCCCCGAGCACTTCGGGGTCGCCGACCGGGTCGACCTGCTGACCGGCACCCTGGGCAAGGCCCTCGGCGGCGCCTCGGGAGGCTACGTCTCCGGGCCACGCGAGGTGGTCGAGCTGCTGCGTCAACGTGCCCGCCCCTACCTGTTCTCCAACGCTGTCGCACCGTCGGTGGCGGCCGGCTCCCAGGTCGCGCTGGGCATCGCCGCGCAGTCGCACGAGGCGCGCACCGCCCTACACCAGAACACCGAGCTGTTCCGCCGGCTGATGACCGAGGCCGGGTTCGAGGTGCTGCCCGGGGAGCACCCGATCACCCCGGTGATGTTCCGCGGCGATGACGGCGCCCGCGAGGCGGCCCGGGTTGCCGACACGATGCTCGCGCAGGGCGTCTACGTGATCGCCTTCTCCTACCCCGTCGTACCCCGCGGTGAGGCTCGGATCCGGGTGCAGTTGTCGGCCGCGCACAGCCAGGACGACGTACGCCGCTGTGTGGACGCCTTCGTGGCCGCCGCCTGAATTCGAGGGGCCGGGGCTTCGGGACCCACTCGAACTCTCAGCTCTTCCCTGGGACTACAGCACTCACCTCAAGGGGTGTGGCTTCCTCGAGTGCTATTCGGCATGGTCAAGGGGTGCAAATACGACTCGCTCTGGTCAATGACTACGAGGTCGTCGTCCGGGGGCTCGCAGAGATGCTCCGCCAGTATGACGACGAGATCACAGTCGTCGAACTCGACGCTGCTGAGGCTGTGTCGGCCCACGTTGACATCGCGTTGCTCGACGTCTTCGCTCATGTCGCCGGCGAAGGTCATGACTTCGCCGACCTGGTGGCCAATCCCAAGGTGGACCACGTAGTCGTCTACGCTTGGAACGTCACCCCGGCCCTGGCTCGCCGGGCAATGGACAGCGGTGTCTCGGGTTACGTCTCGAAGGCGCTGCCGGCCAGCGAGCTGGTGGCAGCCCTGCGCGACGTCAAGGCTGGCGATCGGGTCGTCAGCGGCTCCCCGCACCGCCGAACCGTGATCGCGGGCAACTGGCCAGGTCGAGAAGAGGGGCTGACCGCACGGGAGGCCGAGGTCCTGGCTCTGATCACCCAAGGACTGAGCAACAACGACATCGCGGACCATTCCTCGCTGTCGATCAACTCGGTAAAGTCCTACATTCGCAGCGCTTATCGCAAGATCGGCGTGGCGAGCCGCACCAATGCGGTACTTTGGGGCGTCGAGCACGGCTTCCACCCGGACAGTCTCCGCGGAGCTCACGCCCGATAAGCTCCCGCAACACCCCAATCACCGACAGACAATCAAGGCCGGAAGTACGATACGGAGACTTCGGCCGGAAAGAAGCCACCATGGTCATCTTAGGAATCATCCTTGTCATCCTCGGGCTCGTGCTCCCGCAGGGAATCCTGACCACGATCGGAATCATCTTGATCGTCGTCGGTCTGGTGCTCAACTTCGTCCCGATCGGCGGCAGCAGCCGGCGCGTCTTCTAGCGCACCTCTGATCGGCCGACCGGCCCCCTCGCGCCTGCACCACAGGTGATCGAGAGGGCCGGTCGTGCGTGGACGCGGTCGCCGGTCAGCCGGCTGATCAGCCGAAGACGATCCAGGCACCGATCAAGCCCGGGACCGGACCGAGCAGCAGCCACCAGTTGGGGAGCTTCGCCTTGTGGATGGCCAGGGCGGCCACCACGGCGAGGAAGCCCAGGATTCCGGCGATGACGACAAGCCCGATCCGGGCGTCCTGCCGATCCGCACCCATCACCGCTGCCGCGATCACCAGGCCGGCGCCCAGGTGCAGGATCAGGCTGGCGACCAGGGTCGACATCACCCACTGCTGCACCCTGGTCAGCGAGGTCGATGTGCTCTGGTAGCGCGGCTGCGGATTCGCCGGATCCATCAGGTGCCGACGCCGGGGCTCTGGGCTGGGCGGGCTGGTCACGGTCGTCCGCTGGTCACGCCTGGTTGGTCGCTCACGAACGCTTCTCCTGATCGATGCTGGGTGGGTTGGTCCCCCGCCCAGGCGACCTCCAGCGTAGGTGGTCCTACTCGGAGAGCCTGACCAACTCTTCGTCACTGAGGACCAGCGCTGCGGCGGCAACCGAGTCCGAGACGGATTCGGGTCGACTGGCACCCGGGATCGGGATGACCACCTCTGACA
>JBBPYJ010000091.1:0-3988 GCA_038200025.1 Propionibacteriales bacterium
CAGTTGCTCGGCGGTCAGCTGGAGGTTCTCGTCCAGCGTCGTTGCGAGTGGTTCACCATCGACCGCGTCGACCCGGAACACTGGCCGGCGCTTGCCGTCCGAGGCGATCGAGCGGACCACGACCCCCGCCGTCCCGGTGAGCTCGTCGTCGTAGCGTGCCGAGAGCCCGGACAGACCGACCACGTCCCCCGCGGCGTACTTCTCGGGGTCTTCGGCGACCAGCTCCGCGGTCACCGGCCCGACCCGGCCCAGCAGCGGGACGGCGAAGTCCGTGGTCGGTCCCAGGGACATCGAGTCGCGCACCGCCAGGGCACCCTTGATCGACTGGTACTGCTGAGCGACGGGCAGCGGCACGTCGTCGCGGCGCAGCACGATCGCAGGCACGAACGCCCTGGGTCCAGCCGCCTCGACCGAGGCGGCGTACGACGCCGGGTCGACGTCGAGCAGCCGCGCGAGCTTGCGCGCCGAGGCCACCGCCTTGACCGGGGGGACCTGCGAGCGGTCGATGCCGAAGCGGACCACCGGGCGCTCGACGACCAGCCCGGCCCCGCCCGCACCGGTGATCGGTCCGCGGGCGGGCCAGAGGGTCGAGGCATCCAGGACACTGCCTGCACCCAGACTCGGCTCCACTACCGTCGGGTTCCAGGTGGTCGTCCAGGAGTCGGCGGGGGTCAGCGTCAGCGCGGCCGTGGAGTCATAGGCCCACGACTGATCCCCCACGTTCCACGTCCACTGCAGGAACGCCGTCGCGGTGGCCGGGCGGGTATCGGTCGCCGGGTCAACCTCGCTGACGGTCGCGGTCACCGACCTGGTGGCCGACCCCATCCCCTCGGTCACCTCGGCGAATCCTGCTGCCGCGGCTTCGGGATCGGTCCAGGCCACGGCGTCGAGCTCGCCCGAGGACAGCCCGGTCGCGAGCGCCTGAGCGGCCGCGTCGGGCGGTGGCGCGGCGTCGGCGCTGTCGTCTGCGGAGGTGCAGGCAGCGAGCAGCAGCGTCCCGACCACGACAGCCACCGCACCGCAGGCGAACCGGTGGCCCAGCTGGTGACGCGGGGGTCTGCCCAGCCGGTAGCGCGGCGAGCTCACTCCTCGATCACGTGCATCGCCGCCTCCTCGGCACTGGCCGCCGACGCGTCGATCCCAGCGTCCTCGACGAACCGGTCGTCACCCTCCTCGCTGGCGATCAACCGGCCCGAGCGCTCGTTGCCGACCTCGCCGTCGTCGAGCTCGTCCTCGGACCAGGTGTCGGTGGCCGGGTCGAGGTCGGGCTCCTCCTGCTTGAGCCGCTGGTCCAGGGACTCACCCTGGTGCTCCTCGGCCGCGGTGTTGCCGAAGCCCTGACCGGCCGACCAGTGCTCGGGGGTGTTGATGCCCTCGTCCAGCACGTCGTCGACCCCGCGGTCCTCCAGGGTGTCCTCGGCCTGCAGCTGGTCCTCGTCGTCGACGCTGTACTCGCCTGAGATCTCGGTCATCCCCCTATCATGGCCCACCCACCGCGAGCTGGTGCTCAGTCGGTGCCGAACTCCATCGCGGCGGAGTCCAGGGAGTCCAGCGCGGCCTCGTCGTCGCTGGCAACGGACGGGTTGTCGGTGATCCGGTCTGCCCCACCGGTGGGCAGCGCCCCGAGAAGCACCCCGTTCTCGACCAGCACCTGACCCTCGTCGAGTGGCTGCGCGGCGTACTGCTCGAGCTTGGCCCGCGAGTCGGCGATGTCCAGGTTGCGCATCGTCAGCTGGCCGATCCGATCGGTCGGTCCGAAGGCGGCGTTCTCGGTGCGCTCCATCGACAGCTTGTCGGGGTGGTAGGAGAAGGCCGGCCCCTCGGTGCGCAGCACCGTGTAGTCCTCGCCGCGCCGCAGCCGCAGCGTCACCTCGCCGGTGACCAGCGAGGCCACCCACCGCTGGAGCCCCTCGCGCTGCATCAGCGCCTGCGGATCGAGCCAACGCCCCTCGTAGAGCAACCGCCCCAGTCGGCGCCCCTCGGCGTGATAGTTGGCGATGGTGTCCTCGTTGTGAACCGCGTTGAGCAACCGCTCGTACGCCGCCCACAGCAGCGCCATCCCGGGCGCCTCGTAGATGCCGCGGCTCTTGGCCTCGATGATCCGGTTCTCGATCTGGTCGCTCATTCCGAGTCCGTGCCGACCGCCGATCGTGTTGGCCAGATGGACCAGGTCCACCATCGCCTGAGGACCGTCGAAGCTCTGATTGTCGATCGCGACCGGACGACCGGCGGCGAAGCGGATTGTGACGTCCTCGGTCTCGATCGCGACCGAGGGGTCCCAGAACTTCACCCCCATGATCGGGTCGACGGTCTCGAGGCAGACATCGAGGTGCTCGAGGGTCTTGGCCTCGTGGGTGGCACCCCAGATGTTGGCGTCGGTGGAGTAGGCCTTCTCCTGGCTGTCGCGGTAGGGCAGGTTGCGCTCGGTGAGCCAGTGGCTCATCTCGGCGCGGCCACCGAGCTCGCTCACGAAGTCGGCGTCGAGCCAGGGCTTGTAGATTCGCAGGTCGGGGTTGGCCAGCAGACCGTAGCGGTAGAACCGCTCGATGTCGTTGCCCTTGAAGGTCGACCCATCCCCCCAGATGTCCACGCCGTCGGAGTGCATCGCGCGCACCAGCATCGTCCCGGTCACTGCGCGGCCCAGTGGGGTGGTGTTGAAGTAGGTCCGCGTCCCCGAGCGGATGTGGAAGGCCCCGCAGACCAGTGCCGCCAACCCTTCCTCGACCAGCGCGGCCTTGCAGTCGACCGAGCGGGCCAGCTCCGCGCCGTACGCCGTGGCCCGGCTCGGCACGCCGTCGATGTCGGGTTCGTCGTACTGCCCGAGGTCGGCGGTGTAGGTGCACGGGATCGCGCCGTTCTCACGCATCCAGGCGACCGCGACAGAGGTGTCCAGGCCCCCGGAGAAGGCGATGCCGACGCGCTCGCCGCGGGGAAGAGAGGTGAGGACCTTTGACATAAGCATGAGTATGCAGTCTCATGCATGGATATGCAATTTGCGAAGAGCCGCGGATCGACACCCTCTCAGGAGGCATCGATCCGCGGCTCCGCTACGACGCGAGGTCGGTGGACGGGACGGTCAGAGGCTGTCGCCCCGGGTAGCCCAATCCATGGTGGTGACCTCACCACCGACCACGGTGGCTCGCAGGTAGGGGTCGCCCCCGCCCTTGGGGACCAACACGTAGTCACCGGCGACCAGCTCGGGGTAGACCAACGACGGGATATTCTCCCCGCCTGCCGGTCGGTTCACCACCCCTACGTGCGGATGCGCGTGATCGTGATCATGGTCGTGGTCGTCGGTGTCGGGACCGTGGTCATGATCCGCCCCACTGATGTTGCCGGCCTCTTCGCCGTCGGGGCGGATCTCGATCTCCACGCCTTCCATGTCAAGCGGCATGGTGACCACGAGAGCCCCTACGTCGCCACCGATGTCCAGCATCACGGGGCCTTGTCCGGCGAAGGGGTTCTCGAGGTCGGCCACGTCAGGAAGCCTTGACCGTGCCCGGCTTGTTCTTGTAGCCGGAGCCAGGCAGGCCCAGGTAGGGGAACTCCGACAGCAGGTCTGCGTTCGACGTCGTGCCGTCGGTCACCGCACTGGCGGCGGCGTCGGGCTTGAAGCTCGGGTCGACCAAAGGCAGTGTGAGACCCGCGATCGCCCGCAGCTCGATGGTGACCACGTCGTCATCGATTCGTCGCCCGTTGGGGAAGCCGGCCAGGTCACCGCCCACCACGCCGAGGTTGTTGGGCTTCTTGGAGGGACCGATAGCCATGTTCAGCCGCAGCAGATCGGCCTCCCTGGTGGAGGTGAAGTTCTGGAAGCCCGGGATGATCCCCTCGGGGATACCGGTCATCAGGATCGCGTTCAGGTCCGCGCGGTCCTTGCCGTACTTCGCCAGGTTCGGAAAGACGCCGGGGTAGAGCACCGGCAGCAGAGCAGCCAGCTCGGGCTTGTTGACGTACTTGGCGAACCTGCCGTCGAAGCGCGGCACGG
>JBBPYJ010000092.1:0-12162 GCA_038200025.1 Propionibacteriales bacterium
GAACCCAACCCAGTCTGATCCAAAACCCTCCACAGAACCAGACCCCGTCAAGGCCAGCAACCGACCGCGAATCTTCGCGCACCACGGTGCGCCGAAGGCGCCGCTGTGCTCGACAACGGACCGGGTCGGACTGCGCGGCCCCGACGGCCCTACCATCGAATGGTGAACATGCAGATCACGCCGAGCATCTTGAACGCCGACTTCGCCGCCTTGGGCGCCGAGGTTGGCCGCATCCCCAGTGCCGACTGGGTGCACGTGGATGTGATGGACAACCACTTCGTGCCCAACCTGACCTTCGGGCCGGCGATGGTCGAGGCACTGGCGCGGTCGACGGAGTTGCCGATCGACGCGCACCTGATGATCGCCGAGCAGGACCGGCACGCCCCGGCCTACGTCGAGGCTGGCGCCGCCAGTGTCACCTTCCACATCGAGTCGACCGCCGCCCCGGTGCGCCTGGCTCGCGAGGTGCGCGCGAAGGGGGCGCGAGCCAGCATGGCGCTGCGGCCGGCTACGCCGATCGACCCCTACGAGGCGCTGCTACCCGAGCTCGACATGGTGCTGGTGATGACCGTCGAGCCCGGTTTCGGTGGTCAGAAGTTCCTGGATCTGTGCCTACCGAAGATTCGCCGAACCCGTGAACTGGTCGCCAAGCACGGTTTGGAGACCTGGGTGCAGGTGGACGGCGGGGTCTCGTTGGAAACCATCGGCCGGTGTGCCGAGGCCGGCGCCGATGTGTTCGTGGCTGGTTCGGCCGTCTACTCCGCCGACGACCCGGACGCGATGGTCGTCTCCCTGCGTACGGCGGCCGAGGCCGCTAGCAGTCGATCGGTCTGACGCGAGTAGCCGACCAGCCGGGCAGCCGACCGGCATGCGTCGGGATCTCGCAGCCACGAGCGCGCCGGACTGCTTGATCAGTGCATGAACGAGTCTGGCAGCGTGCCACCCTGCCGATGCGCGCGCATGTTGTCTGCCAGTTCTTGCGCGCGTTGTACGTCGGCACCCGACCGCTCGTCGCCGATGCGCGTGGCCTCTCCAAGCAAGTAGTTCCAGTGAACGACCTCGCGCGCGACGTCGTCCAGGCTTGCCTCGGGCAGCACGAGGGACCTCTTCTCGATGGTTGCCCCCGTCATCAGACCAGCCAGGGCCTCAATCTCATGCGGCTTCAAGCGGCGCGAGAGGCGCAGCCGCACCGGGTAGGTGCTGCGGTCGACGTCAGCGGGGTTCACGGCGAGCTCGGTGATGCTCAACTCGGCGCTACGGTTGGTCAGCGACATGTCAGACTCCTCGAGGCTGGACGGCCGATCGACCGCGCCGAGCCGGTTCTGTGCGGTGAATCCCACCATCCTCCGCATCGCACTCGGGCGCAACCGTCTGGTCCGACAATCTGGCGGTGCCACTAAGAGCCAACTTATGCGGCCGGTCGTCGGTACGTATGGCAGGCTGGTCGTCAGACGAGCAAACGCTCGCGTGCTCTGGGGGCGGTGAAACTCCGCACCGGCGGTCATAGTCCGCGACCCGGTCACTGTCAGCAGTTGGGCAGAGATCGGTTGATCAGGTGGAATTCCTGAGCCGACGGTCAAAGTCCGGATGAGAAGAGCCGCGTGGCAGTTGCTGGCGCGATGCGTCGGTGCTGCCCGTGACCCCTGGGTACCGCGACCTGACCTGACGGGCACCCACGCAATGGCCTACTCCACGACGGAGCAAGCAGCGATGCTGCGCGCCCTGGAGCTGGCGGCCAGCCCCGCAGTGCCCAGGGGACCGAATCCCCGGGTGGGCTGCGTACTGCTGGATGCCGAGGGCACCACTGTGGCCGAGGGGTTCCACCGGGGTGCGGGTACGCCGCATGCCGAGGCAGCGGCGCTTGTGGCGGCAGGCGGGAGTGTTCGTGGGGCGACAGCGGTGGTGACCCTCGAGCCGTGCGACCACACCGGCCGCACGGGTCCGTGTGCCCAGGCGCTGATCCAGGCTGGCGTACGCCGCGTGGTGTTCGCGCAGACCGACCCCAATCCGGTGGCCGGGGGCGGCGCCGACTCGCTGCGCGAGGCCGGCATCGAAGTCGCCGGGGGACTGTTCGAGGATCGGGCCTGGGAGCTGAACCGCAGCTGGAACTTCGCGATCGAGCATCGCAGGCCCTTCGTCACCTGGAAGTTCGCCACCACCCTGGACGGCCGCAGTGCCGCAGCGGACGGGACCTCACGCTGGATCACGTCCCTGCCTGCGCGCCGCGACACTCATCGGTTGCGCGGACTGTGCGACTCCATCCTGGTCGGCACCAACACCGTCGAGGTCGACGATCCGACGCTGACGGTCCGCGACGCCGACGCCGAGCCTGGCAACGAGCTGGGGCCTCAGCAACCCCTGCGAGTAGTGATGGGGGAGCGAGAACTGAATCCCGCGCGCCGAGTCTTCGACGACTCGGCCGACACCCTGCACCTGCGCACCCGCGATCCCCAGACAGTCCTCGACGAACTGTTCGCCCGCGACCGCCAGCACCTGTTCCTCGAAGGCGGTCCGACCGTGGCGGCAGCCTTCCTGCGCGCTGGACTGGTCGACGAGGTGATCGCCTACGTCGCACCGATGTTGCTGGGCACAGGTCGGTCCGCGGTTGCAGATCTCGGCATCTCCACGATCGGAGCGGCCCGGCACCTGCGCCTTGATGACGTGACCGTCCTCGGGACCGGTCCCGAGGCAAACCTCCGCCTCACGCTGACCCCATCCACCGAAGGGAAGTAGATGTTCACCGGCATCATCGAAGAACTCGGCACCGTCATCGCGCTCGAAGACCAGGGCGACGCGATCCGGTTGACCATCGAGGCCCATACGGTGCTCGACGACGTCCACCTCGGCGACTCCATCTCGGTCAACGGGTGCTGTCTCACGGTGGCCTCCACCGACACGGCGGAGGGGGCCAAGGTGCCCGCCCTATGGACCGCTGACGTGATGGCCGAGACCCTGGACAAGACCGCGCTGAAGTCCCTCAAGCCCGGCTCCCCGGTGAACCTGGAACGGGCCGTCACCGCCGACAAGCGACTCGGCGGACACATCGTCCAAGGCCACGTCGACGCGGTCGGCGCGATCCTGGGGCGTACCCCCAGCGAGCATTGGGAAGTGGTGGAGATCGCGCTGGCCGAGGACTTGGCGAAGTACGTCGTCGACAAGGGCTCGATCACCGTCGACGGCGTCAGTCTGACGGTGGTTTCGACAAGCTCGACCGACGAGGCGGCCAGCTTCACCGTGAGCCTGATCCCCGAGACGCTGGCGCGGACCACGCTGGGAAGCAAGCAGACCGGCGAGCTGGTCAATCTGGAGGTCGACGTCATCGCCAAGCACGTGGAGAAGTTGCTGCACGCCTATCTGCCGGGAGGCACCCGATGACCGACACACCACCCACCACCGCAGTAGCGCTCGACCCGGCCAGTCAGGAACGGGTACGCCTGGATTCCGTCGAGCAGGCGATCGCCGACATCGCCGCCGGCAAGGCGGTCGTCGTCGTGGACGACGAGACCAGGGAGAACGAGGGCGACCTGATCTTCGCCGCGTCGAAGGCGACCCCGAGCCTGATGGCCTTCACCATCCGCTGGTCCAGCGGAGTCATCTGCGCACCGATGCCGGCCGCGATGCTGGACCGCCTCGAGATCCCACTGATGACCCCGCACAACAAGGACAAGCTGCGGACGGCGTACACGATCTCGGTAGATGCCCGAGATGGGGTGAGCACCGGCATCTCCGCGGCCGATCGGGCGCACACCGTCCGGGTGCTCGCCGACTCCGCGACTGAGCCCTGGGAGGTTACCCGGCCCGGGCACGTCTTCCCGTTGCGCTACCGCGAGGGCGGGGTGCTGGTGCGGCGAGGGCATACCGAGGCGGCCGTCGACCTGGCCCGGCTGGCCGAGCTCACCCCCGTCGGGGTGCTGGTCGAGGTCGTCAACGACGACGGCACGATGAAGCGCGCACCCCAGCTTCGCGAGTTCGCCGACGAGCACGGCCTGTCGATGATCTCGATCGAGGACCTGGTGCGCTATCGGCGTCGGCACGAGCGACATGTCGAGCGCGCTGCGCAGACCCGGCTGCCGACCCGGCACGGGGACTTCACCGCCTACGGCTACCGGATCACCATCGACGGCAGCGAGCACGTCGCGCTGGCCTACGGCGACATCTCCGGGCCGGAGCCGGTGCTGACCCGGGTGCACAGCGAGTGTCTGACCGGCGACGTGTTCGGCAGCGACCGCTGTGACTGCGGCCCCCAACTGGACGAGGCCCTCGAGCAGATCGCCGCAGAGGGCCGGGGCGTGGTGGTCTACCTGCGTGGCCACGAGGGTCGGGGGATCGGCCTGGTGGCCAAGCTTCAGGCCTACCAACTCCAGGACGGCGGACGGGACACCGTGGACGCCAACCTCGATCTCGGCCTGCCGGCCGACGCCCGGCACTACGGCACGGCCACCCAGATCCTGCGCGATCTCGGGGTGGATTCCGTGCGCCTGCTCACCAACAACCCCGACAAGACCTCCGCTTTGGAGGACTTCGGGATCGAGGTGGCCGAGCGGGTCGGCCTCACGCCGCGGCCCAACGACCACAACATCGCCTACCTGCGCACCAAGCGCGATCGGATGGGACACGTGTTCACCGACCTCCCCGAGACCCCAGACCAGCCGACGGACCAGGGTGCAGACCAGTGAGCGGTGCCGGGGCTCCCGCCGCCCGACCCGTGGACTGCAGCGACCTGAAGGTCGCCTTGGTGGCGGCGAGTTGGCACGACGTGGTGATGGACGGTCTGCTGGCCGGCTCCCAGCGGGCCCTCTCGGCGTACGGCGTGGCTGACGCAACCGTCGTGCGCGTCCCCGGCACGTTCGAGCTGCCGGTAGCGGCAGCGGTGCTGGCAGGCCAGGGCTGCGATGCCATCGTTGCCCTGGGCGTGGTGATCCGCGGCGGCACTCCGCACTTCGACTTCGTGTGCAACGCCGCGACCGACGGGCTGACCCGGGTGGCGGTCGATCATCGGGTGCCGGTCGGCTTCGGCGTACTGACCTGCGACAACGAGCAGCAGGCGCTGGACCGGGCCGGGCTGGAGGGCTCGGTTGAGGACAAGGGCTACGAGGCAGCGGCGGCGGCCCTCGAGACCGCCCGGACCCTGCGCGACCTCAGTCACCCGTAGCGTCCTATGCTTGCGCCCTGTGAAGACGTTCGAGGAGCTGTGGATCGAGCTCAGTGAGAAGGCCGCCAGCCGGCCCCTCGGGTCCGGTACGGTCGCGCAGCTCGACGCCGGTGTGCACGCGATCGGCAAGAAGCTCGTCGAGGAGGCCGCCGAGTCCTGGATGGCGGCCGAGCATGAGGGTCCCGAGCGGGCGGCCGAGGAGATCAGCCAGCTGCTCTACCACGCGCAGGTGATGATGATCGCCAGCGGTGTGAGCCTCGACGACGTCTACGCCCACCTGTGATGACCGAGTCTTCTGCCTCACTGCTGCGGGTCGCGGTGCCCAACAAGGGCTCGCTGTCGCAGTCGGCGAGCGAGATGCTCAGCGAGTCCGGCTACCGCCAGCGAACCGACCGGGTGGAGCTGCGCCTGGTTGACCTCGAGAACGGGGTCGAGTTCTTCTATCTGCGACCGCGCGACATCGCTCTGTACGTCGGCGAGGGGCAGCTGGACGTCGGGATCACCGGCCGCGACCTGCTGGTCGATTCTGGTGCGCCGGCCGACGAGGTGCTGAGCCTGGAGTTCGGCCGCGCCAGGTTCCGTTTCGCCGGTCCGGCCGGGCGGTTCACCAGCCTGGAGGAACTGGCCGGCCAACGGATCGCCACGTCGTACGTCGGGATCGTCCGCGGCTACCTGCAAGCCCACGGCATCGACGCCACCGTGACCCGTCTGGACGGCGCGGTCGAGAGCAGCATCTCGCTCGGGGTGGCCGATGTGGTCGCTGACGTGGTCGAGACCGGCAGCACCTTGCGAGCCGCCGGTCTGGAGACGTTCGGCGAGCCGATCCTGGACTCCGAGGCGGTGCTGATCACTAGGTCCGGCACCATCCCGCCGGGTGGCCTGACGGTCTTCCGGCGCCGGTTGGAAGGCGTGCTGGTGGCGCGCAACTACGTGATGATGGACTACGACATCGAGACCAGCCAGGTCGACGTGGCCTGCGCGCTGACCCCGGGCGTCGAGAGCCCGACCGTCTCCCCGCTGCAGCGCGACGGCTGGGTGGCGGTGCGGGTGATGGTGCGCCGTGCGGACGCCCACCGGATCATGGACGAGCTCTATGACCTGGGCGCCCGCGGAATCCTGCTGACCGACATCCATGCCTGCCGGCTCTGACCCCTCGACGCCACGAATATGGCGGCCCTTGGGGGTCCGTCTCGCGGCGCTGGTCTTCGGGGGCGGGCTGCTGATCGTGTGCGCGATGGCCTGGATCGGCTTCAGTGCCGAGATCCGGGCCGCCTTCACCGTCCCGCAGAAGCTCACCCTGTTCGCGATGGGGGCGATGGTGTGGGGGGCGTTGCAGGCATTGGCCCGGTCCAAGGTGGTGGCGGACGAGAATTTCATCGTGGTCGTCAACGGGTTCCGCAAGCGTGTCTATACCCGGCACCAGGTGATCGCGGTCAACCTCGGCCGCAGTGCTCCGTGGGCGACCCTCGACCTGGCCGACGGGACCAGCGTCGCCGCGATGGGCATCCAGGGGTCCGACGGACATCGGGCGCGGACCGCGGTGCGCGAGCTCCGCGCGGTGCTGGACTCCGAGCCGGGCGGAAACCCAGACCTAGAGGGCCCAGACCCAGATGGCCCAGACTCAGGCGGCCCAGTCTCAGAGGGCCCAGAGTCCCCAGGAGGCTGAGAACGAGTCGTCCGGCTGGCCGGCGGCGCCCAGCGTCACCAGGTCCCGACCGCAGTTGAAGGCGTCCGCAGGCGCGGTCAGGGGCTCGACGGCCAGGCTGCTCCTGGCGCGGTCACCGGCGGGTACGTCGGCGGTGAAGACCTGCACCCATCGATGCGACCGGTCGACCCAGAGGCCGACCCCCGACCCGTCCTGGGGATCACGGACCTCGACCACCGCCCGGCCGCGGGCGTCGCGGGTCAGGTCGGTGAAGGGGTGATCGATCACCAGGTCCCGGATCGGCCGCGGCACCCGGAAGTCGTAGTCGGTGCCCTCGACGGGCTCCTCGCCGGTGGGCAGTTTGCGCTCGTCGTCCACCAGGCACCTGGTGGCCGCCGGCAGCAGGAGCTCGAGCTCGTCCACTCTGTTGCTGACGGCCGGCCCGACCTGCAGGTAGGGGTGCATCCCGGCGGCGTACGGCGCTGCCTGCGCGGCGAGGTTGGTGGCGCTGTGGGTGAGCGTCAAGCCATCCGCCGACAGGTCGTAGCCGATCTCGAGGTCCAGCGCCCACGGGTAGCCGGTCTGAGCCATCAGGCGGTAGGTCAACGACACCGAGTGGGCGGTGTGCTCTTGGACGCTCCAGGCCACCCACCGCACCAGACCGTGCGAGGCGTTGCGACGAGCGGGTTCGCTGAGGGCCAGTTGTTGATCTTCGTCGGCGAAACGGTAGGCGCCGTCCCGGATCCGGTTGGGCCACGGGATCAGCACCTGCCCCCGGCCACCGCTGGGCTTGCCCTCCTCGGCGAACCCGTCGATGAGGTCCCGACCCTGGTACTGCAGGAGTCGCAGCGCCGCGCCACCCTCGGTCACGACGGCGCGGTAGCCGTCTGCCGAGATCTCGAACTGCTCTCCCGAGGGATTCACCACATGCCGAACACTAGCCACTGACGTCGGATCCGGATCGGACGGTGGCGCGCTCGACCGGGCGATCACTGGCGAAGTACGCCGTCTCGCTGGCGGCCCAGTTGTCCCAATGTGATCCGAAGTCGTCATCGGCGCGGGCCAGTGCGCGGTGCCTGCGCAGGGGTTCGGTGGCATCGACCCAGACCAGGGCGGTGCAGAACCGGGCGCACAGCGCGTTCCCGGCACCTACCCCCTCGATGATCAGCACGTCGGTCACCGGGACGCCGACCCAGCCCGCCCACTGCGACCGGACCCAGTCCCAGCGTCGGTAGCGACCCGGTCGGCCGGCGTCGAGGGGTCGCAACAGCTGGTCTCGCAGCCGGACGTCCAGTCCCTCGGGTCCGCCCAGTCCTTCCAGCCCCGACCACCCGGCGTACAGGTCATCGCAGTGGACGATGGTCACCTCGACCCGTCGGGCGGTCAGCTCTCGGGCAATCCGGTCGGTCATCGTGGTCTTGCCTGACCCGGCTGGCCCGTCGATGCAGAGCAACCGACCTCTGCCCAGGGTCGGGGGGCTGTGCATCAAGCCGTCCACCAGAGGGTCCACCAGTGCACCTGCCGAAGCATCCGGGTCGGGCACCGTGATGCCGGGATCGCTCAGGTGATGCCGCGCTTGCGCAGGATCGCCTCGATGTCGGCCAGCTCGTCATCGACCACCGGTTCGGACTTTGCCGCCGCAGTCTTGGGAAGCGCCCGGCCCCTCGTGGACCGCTGTCCCGTCTGTCCCGTCTGTCCCGTCTGCGGGGATTGTTTGGCCTGTTTCGGGGTGGAACTGCGGCGCGGTTGCTCGCCCAGTCCCCGTTCGCGCATGAAGCCGACAATCACGAGGAGCACTACCGACAGCCCCGCGAGGCCCACTCCCAACCACACCGTCGGACTGAAGACCAGCCGGGTCGCCCAGGTCACCACCGCGTCCACGATCTGGCCGATCAGGCGTAGCGTCCCGGTCAGCCAGGCGGCGACCGGCAACAGGGTCAACGCCGACCCGCGCAGGGCCGCTGCGGTGCCGCGGTGCTGGTAGGCCCACCAGGTGTAGCCGCCGCCGAGCAGGGTCAGGACCAGCGCTAGCGCACCCCAGGTCGTCTCGTCCATCTCTTCATGATCCCACCCCGGCCCTGACCGGATTCGGTGCTGACACACTTATGCACATGGGCACGGGCATGGACGGCGACACCGGCGACAATGGTGGCGATGTCGCCGGGAACCGCTTCGAGGGCGTGTCGATCCCCGATCCCGGATTCGCCGGTGACACCGGGGAGCCGCACGAGGCGGTGACCGCGGCGCTCGCGGCGTACGAGCAGGACCCCCGTCGGTACGCCGATGCACTGGCCACCCTGAGCACCTCGCGCCTGCTGGTGCCGGTGGTGGCGGTGGCCGACGAGGTCGAGGTCGATGCCGCGGGGCTGACTCACGACAAGTCCAGCGACATGGCCGCAGTGCTGCTCACCGGTCAGGACGGGCGGATGGCGCTGCTCGCCTTCACCGGGATGGACCGGCTGATCCGCTGGCGCGACGACGCTCGACCGGTGCCGGTCACCGCCCGCGACGCGGCGCGGGCCGCGCTGGGCGAGTCGGCGGCGGCGTTGGTGATCGACGTCGGCGGCCCGGTGCGCTTCGTCGTCGAGGGCGAGAACCTGCTGCGACTGGCGAAGGCCCCGTGACGATCAAGGCGGTAGTCCGCACGTCGGCCGGGTCCTCGAGATCATCGACGACCTCGGCTTCGCCCGAGTGCGGGCTGATTAGCCCCCGGCGGGAATGGTCGGCTAGCATCGGTTGTTGACCGATCAGTCACGTCGTTGCGCTCCGGCAACGCGGCGCGGCCGATCTTCAAGCGGGGACTCAGCACTACACGTCTCCCACCCGCACCGACCGCTAGGTCGTCGGGTCCGGTCCACGCGCAACACCGTTCCGGGTGTGGCGTGTAGCACTGGCCTCCGCTTGCACAACCTGCGGAGGCCTTCGGCATTTGCGGACCCGGATACGGCCGGGTCCCGACGGGGGACCGCACCACCGAACCAATGGAGGACACATCAGCACCGAGCTTCGCATCAACGACCGGATCCGGGTTTCCGAGGTCCGGCTTGTCGGACCCAACGGCGAGACCGTCGGCATCGTTCCTACGAGCGAGGCCCTCAAGCTCGCCGGGGAAGCCGATCTGGATCTCGTCGAGATCGCCCCGATGGGGCGCCCCCCCGTGTGCAAGCTCATGGACTACGGGAAGTTCAAGTACGAGAACGCCCAGAAGGCCCGTGAAGCGCGCCGGAACCAGACGAACGTCGTCATCAAGGAGATGAAGCTTCGTCCCAAGATCGACGGGCACGACTACGACACCAAGAAGGGCCACGTCGTCCGGTTCCTGCGAGCCGGTGACAAGGTCAAGATCACCATCATGTTCCGCGGTCGCGAGCAGCACCGCCCCGAGCTGGGGTTCCGGCTGTTGCAGAAGCTGGCCGAGGACGTCACCGAGCTGGGGTTCGTCGAGTCGGCCCCCAAGCAGGACGGGCGGAACATGACGATGGTGCTGGGCCCCCACCGCAAGAAGGCCGAAGCCAAGGCCGAGATGGCTGCGGAGAAGGTCAACCGAGCCGAGGCGCGTGCCGAGGCCGTGGCCGAGGAGCGTGCCGAGCGCACCGCTCACAACGCCGGACACTCGGTTGCCGCCAAGAGGGAGCGCGGCCGCTCTGAGAACCTAGACCCCGAGATCGAAGCCTGAGAGAGAGAGAAGATCCACCATGCCTAAGCACAAGACCCACTCGGGAGCCTCCAAGCGCTTTCGGGTCACCGGGACGGGCAAGATCCGTCGTGAGAAGGCGGGCAAGCGCCACAACCTGGAGAAGAAGTCCTCCAAGGTCACCCGTCGCCTGACCGGCACCGTCGAGGTCGCCAAGGCCGACGTCCCCCGCGCCAAGCGGATGCTCGGTATCTGACCTAGACCGGTTCGGAGCTGTCCAGACCTGTCCAGGTTCGTTCAGGCTCCACCGCCCGCCTCACCCGTAGCTCGAACCCGCAAGTTTTCGTACAAGGAGACACACCATGGCCCGCGTCAAGCGCGCAGTGAACGCCCACAAGAAGCGTAGGACCACGCTCGAGCGCGCCAGCGGCTACCGCGGCCAGCGCTCGCGCCTCTACCGCAAGGCCAAGGAGCAGGTCACCCACTCGCTGGTCTACAGCTACAACGACCGCCGCAAGAACAAGGGCAACTTCCGCAAGCTGTGGATCCAGCGGATCAACGCTGCCTCTCGTGCGGAGGGCTTGACCTACAACCGGCTCATCCAGGGCCTGAACCTGGCCGGCATCGAGGTCGACCGCAAGATCATGGCCGACCTGGCCGTCCATGACGCGCCCGCGTTCTCCGCTCTGGTGGCCGCGGCCAAGGCTGCCCTGCCCGAGGACGTCAACGCGCCCAAGGTCGAAGCCTCGGCCTGATCTTGGCCGATCGCCGCTTCGAAACAGTTCGGGCCGCTCCCTTGGTGCGCAGCAACGCGCGTGTCAAGGGGGCCGCCAAACTCAGCCGCCGCTCGGTTCGCGCCGCGCGGCGGCTGTTTCTTGCCGACGGGCCCAACGCCGTCGAGGCCGCGCTGAACGCTCCCGGCTGCGTGGTCGAGGTCTTCGCCACCCAGGCCGCGTGGACGACGTACGCCGCGCTGCGCGAGGCTGCTCAGTCTGTCGCTGCCTGGACCATGGTCGACGACCTGGCCCTGGCCGCGCTGAGCGACAGCGTCAACCCAGCCGGACTGGTCGCAGTCTGCCGGTTCCTCGACGTCCCGATCGGGGACGTGCTCCAAGGCGCGCCGGGGCTGGTGGCGATTTGCGCCGACGTCCGCGACCCCGGCAACGCCGGCACCATCGTCCGCACTGCCGACGCCGCCGGAGCCGACGCGGTGATCCTGGCGGGCTCGTCCGTGGACGCCTACAACCCCAAGACGATCCGCGCGACCGCCGGCAGCCTCTTCCAGCTCCCGGTGTCGGTTGTGGCCGAGGTGGCGCCGGCGATCGAGGCAGCCCGAAGCGCCGGGCTGACGGTCCTTGCGGCCGACGGCCGTGGCGAGGTCAGCCTGGATCGCGCGGACTCGCTGCTCGCCGGACCGACCGCCTGGCTGTTCGGCAACGAGGCGCACGGGCTGTCACCCGAGCAAGCCGGGTTGGCCGACCACCGGGTCTCGATCCCGATCTACGGGCGGGCCGAGAGCCTGAATCTCTCGACGGCTGCCGCGGTCTGCCTCTACGCCAGCGCGCGAGTGCAGCGAGCCAAGCGCTGAACCCGCGATGCGCCGCGACCTACCGGGAAGTCCGCGTAGGGGCCGCACAGGCGGATCGCTGTCGTCTAGGCTGACTCGGCGTGACACCCACGCTCCTGGTCGACCTACTTCCCGATGGCGCGGTGATCGCCGACAGCGGCGGC
>JBBPYJ010000093.1:0-8009 GCA_038200025.1 Propionibacteriales bacterium
CGGGGTAGGCGTACTCGTCGTGGTGGGCAGGAGGCACCGGCTTTTCGGTTTCCAGCGCAGCATAGTGAGTCCAGCACTCCCTTGAGGCCGAAGCCGTAGGCTCTCCTCCATGACCCCAGGAATGTCTCGACGCCGGGCGCTCGCAGGCGCAGCAGTACTAGGCGCGATCCCGGCCCTGGCGGCGTGTGGGTCCGCAGATGACGGTGCAGACCCGACGACGGTCGACCCCAACGGCACCGATCCGGCGAGTTCGGACGGACCCGGTGGCGACGCCGCCGCGGACTTCGCCAGCACCGCGAACATTCCTGAGGGCAGTGGCGTGATCTTCGCCGATCAGGGGGTGGTCGTGACCCAGCCGACGGCCGGGCAGTTCAAGGGCTTCACCAACATCTGCACCCACCAGCAGTGCCCGGTCACCGAGGTCACCGAGACGATCAACTGCGCGTGCCACGGCAGCAAGTTCTCCCTCGAGGATGGTTCCCCCGTGGAGGGCCCCGCCTCAGCGCCACTGGACGAGATCACCTTGTCGATCGCCGACGATTCCATCTCGCTCGCCTGAAGGCGAACGGCTCGTGATCCCCGAAGAGGCTCTGTAGTCCGCCCGGAAGTCGTCGGCGCGCGCAGCCGAAATGGCCGGCGTACGCATCGAGCCGGCAGAGACGATGGAAGCCATGCGTGCGGCTACCGAGCTGTTTGCGCAGGTCTGGGGTCGCAACGACGAGGGGGTGCCGCTCAGCAGCGAGTTGCTGCGCAGTCTCGTGCATGCCGGGGGGCTGGTGGCAGTGGCCACCCGCGAGTCGAGCGAAGCAGGCGACGATTCGGTGGTCGGCCGGGGCGGGGAGGTGCTGGTCGGAGCGGCGGTCCTCGGGCGCGCGGAGCCCGGCTCCAGCTACTCCTACCTCGCCGCCGCCGGACCGGGGGCGGCCGACCGCGGGATCGGGTTCGCGCTGAAGCAGCAACAACGTGCCTGGGCGCTGGGGGAGTCGATCACCTCGATGCGCTGGACCTTCGACCCCCTGGTCGGTCGCAATGCCCGCTTCAACATCACCAAGCTCGGCGCCCGGGTGGCAATCTACGAGCCGGCGTTCTACGGCCAGATGAGCGACGAGCTCAACGGCGACGACGTTGCCGACCGGATGGTGGCGCAGTGGCAAAGGGATTCCGCCGAGGCCGCGGCGGCCGCCGACCGGAGCCCTGCCGAGCCGGTCGAGCCCACCATCGACCAGCTCGTCGAGGACGGTCCGGACGGATCGCCGGCGCTGGCGCAGACCTCGGGGGTCTGTTGGGTGCGGCTGCCGTCCGACATCGTCGCGCTGCGCCGGGACGACCCCGGGCAAGCCTCGTCCTGGCGGAGCTGGACCGCACCGGTCTTCACCACCTCGTTCGACGAGGGTTACACCGCGACCGGCGTCTCGTGCACCGGCTGGAGGAGACTGGAAGGCGCCACCCGATGAAGATCGCCGAGCTCGAGCTGCGGTGGGTCAGCCTGCCGCTGGTGACCCCGTTCCGGACGTCGTTCGGGACCTCCCACGCCCGCGACACCTTCCTGCTGCGACTGGTGACTACCGACGGGACGCAGGGGTGGGCCGAATGCGGCGCCGAGCTCGACCCGCTCTACAGCGAAGAGTTTCTGGCCGGCGCCGAGATCGTGCTGCGCGACCAACTGGTGCCGCGCGCGCTGGCGCTGGGCGACGACCTCACGGCCGGTCGGATCAAGACCGCGCTGGAGCCGGTGACCGGGCATCCGATGGCCAAGCACGTGCTGGAGACCGCCGTGCTGGACGCCGAGCTCAAGATCGCGCAGATGTCGATGGGTCGCTACCTGGGTGCGGTCCGGGACCGGGTGCCGGCCGGGGTCTCGGTCGGCATCTACGACAGCCATTCCGAGCTGCTCGGGCACGTCGAGCGCTGCCTCGAACAGGGTTACCAGCGGATCAAGCTCAAGATCGAACCCGGCTGGGACATCGACCCGGTCCGGCTGGTCCGCGAGCGGTTCGGCGACGAGGTGCTGCTCCAGGTGGATGCCAACGCGGCGTACACGCTGGCCGACGCCCGGCACCTCGCGCGCCTGGACGACTTCGATCTGCTGCTGATCGAGCAGCCGCTGCCCGAGGACGACATCTGGGGTCACGCCAGCCTGGCCCGGGTGATCCGAACGCCGGTCTGCCTGGACGAGTCGATCCGCTCTGCCCGCGACGCCGCCACCGCGATCGCCCTGGAGGCCTGCTCGGTGATCAACGTCAAACCCTCCCGGGTCGGCGGCTATCTCGAGGCTCGCCGCATCCATGACGTCGCCGAGGCCAACGGCATCCCGGTGTGGTGCGGCGGGATGCTGGAGACCGGGATCGGCCGGGCCGCCAATGTCGCGCTCGCCGCCCTGCCGGGCTTCACCATGCCCGGTGACACCTCCGCGTCGAATCGCTACTACAGCACCGACCTGACCGCTCCCTTCGTGCTGGAAGACGGGCATCTCGCGGCCCCGACGGCGCCGGGAATCGGGGTCGAGGTGCTGACCGACGTGCTGGACGAGCTGACCGTACGCCGCACGGTGCTGCCGATCTGAGTCGCGCACCGAGCCGCTGTCCGTACCTGCCCGTAGGGTTGACGACGTGCCGGTTCGACCCAAGCGCTCGCCGCTGAACTATCGCCCCGAACCAGGCTCGATCCCGACCCAGCCCGGCGTCTACCGGTTCCGCGACGCCGGCGGCCGCGTCATCTACGTCGGCAAGGCCAAGAACCTACGCGCCCGGCTCTCGTCCTACTTCGGCGACATCGGCGGGCTGCACCAGCGCACCGCCACGATGGTGACCACCGCGGCGGCAGTGGACTGGACGGTGGTCAGCACCGAGGTCGAGGCGTTGCAGCTCGAATACTCCTGGATCAAGGAGTTCGACCCCAGATTCAACGTCAAGTATCGCGACGACAAGTCCTACCCGTGGCTGGCGGTCACCGTGGGCGAGGAGTTCCCGCGGGTGATGGTGGGGCGAGGCGCCAAGCGGAAAGGCACCCGCTACTTCGGGCCCTACAGCCACGCCTGGGCGATCCGCGAGACCATGGACCTGCTGCTGCGGGTGTTCCCGATGCGCTCGTGCTCCAACGGAGTCTTCAAGCGGTCGGCCCAGATCGGCCGGCCCTGTCTGCTCGGCTACATCGACAAGTGCGCCGCCCCCTGCGTGAGCCACGTCGATGCCGACGAGCACCGGGCCATCGTCGACGACTTCTGCGACTTCATGGCCGGCAACACCGCCGCCTTCACCCGGCGCATCGAGAAGCAGATGTACGCCGCCTCGGCGGCAGAGGACTTCGAGCGGGCGGCCCGGCTGCGCGACGACCTGGGTGCGCTGCGGAAGGCCCTGGAGAAGCAGGCGGTGGTGCTGCAAGACGGCACCGACGCCGACGTGATCGCGTTGGCCGAGGACCCGTTGGAGGTCGCGGTGCAGATCTTCCACGTTCGCGGCGGTCGGATCCGGGGGCAGCGGGCCTGGGTCGCGGACCGGATGGACGACGGCGAGACCGCCGACTTGGTGGAGGGGTTCTTGCTCCAGCTCTACGGCGGGCTCACCGGCCGCGACGGCGCCGACTCGATCCCGCGCGAGGTGCTGGTGCCGGCGCTGCCACCCGACGTACCGACCATGGAGCAACTGCTCAGCGACCTGCGCGGCAGCAAGGTCGGGATCCGGGTGCCCCAGCGCGGTGACAAACGCTCGCTGGCCGAGACGGTGGCCCGCAACGCCGGGCAGGCGCTGGCGCTGCACAAGACCAAACGCGCCTCGGACCTGACCACCCGCAACCAGGCGCTGGAGGAGATCCAGTCCGCGCTCGAGCTCGACGACGTGCCGTTGCGCATCGAGTGCTACGACATCTCCAACCTGCAGGGCACCGAGATCGTCGCGTCGATGGTGGTGTTCGAGGACGGACTGTCGCGGCGCAGCGAATACCGCCGGTTCGTGATCAAACCGGACCCGGACCAGGCCGCGGCCGGATTGAGCAGCAAGGAGATCGGTCAGAATGACGTCGCGCACATGCACCAGGTGATCACCAGACGGTTCCGCCGGCTCCTCGACGAGCAGGCCAAGAGCCAGGAGGTCGCCACCGACGGCGGTCCGATGCTGGTCGATCCTGAGACCGGGCGGCCGCGCAAGTTCGCCTACGCCCCCGGCCTGGTGGTGGTCGACGGCGGGCCGCCGCAGGTCGCCGCCGCGCAACGGGCGCTGACCGAGCTGGGGATCAACGACATCCCGGTCTGCGGCCTGGCCAAGCGGCTCGAGGAGGTCTGGGTGCCGCACGACGAGGACCCGGTGATCCTGCCGCGCACCTCCGAGGGGCTCTACCTGCTCCAGCGGATCCGCGACGAGGCGCACCGGTTCGCGATCACCCACCACCGCTCACGCCGGTCCAAGTCGATGGTGGAGAGCCTCCTGGACGATGTGCCCGGCCTGGGGGAGGTGCGTCGCAGAACCCTGCTGAAGCACTTCGGCTCGTTGAAGAAGCTGCGCGCCGCGTCGGTCGAGGAGCTCGCGCTGGTGCCCGGGATCGGTCAGCGCACCGCGACCGCGATCAAGGGCGCCCTCATCCAGCAGACCCAGCAGGGCGGCGCAAGTGTGGGGTCTAGGCGCTCTCCGGGCGCGGTCAACACCGCGACCGGCGAGATCATGGACGACGAGCCGACAGAGGTCGAAGCCGGCCCAGGACGAGAGAAGGGCTGAGCAGGTGCCTACCAAAGCAGGGGAGCTCGTCGTCGTCACCGGGATGACCGGGGCGGGGCGGAGCACGGCCGCGAAGGAGCTCGAGGACCTCGGGTTCTACGTCGTCGACAACCTGCCCCCCCAGTTGCTGCGCGACGTGGTCCAGCTCGTCGACGAGAGCCGCGGGGTCGAGCAGCCGATCGCGGTGGTGGTGGACGTGCGCTCCGGGTCCTTCTTCGACTCCCTGGCCGAGAATCTCGCCCAGAACGTCACCCATCGTCGCAGCACCCTGCTGTTCCTGGAGGCCTCCGACGAGGTGCTGGTCCGTCGCCAGGACGCTGCCCGGCGCCCGCACCCCCTCCAGCGCAGCGGAGAGCGGCTCCTGGACGGGTTGACCCGCGAGCGCACGGTCCTCGAGGAGCTGCGCGGGACCGCGGACCTGGTCGTTGACACCACCAACCTCAACGTGCACCAGCTGACCCGGCTGGTCGCCGAGGCCTTCGGCACCCCCGACTCGCTGCGTCTGCAGATGACGGTGGTCAGCTTCGGCTTCAAGTACGGCATCCCGGTCGACGCCGACTTCGTGGCCGACATGAGGTTCCTGCCGAACCCCTACTGGGTGCCCGAGCTGCGCCCGCAGTCCGGACGCGACGCCGGCGTCTCGGCGTACGTCCTGGAGCGCGAGGGAGCCCAGGCGTTCCTGGACCAGTATGTGCCGGTGCTGGACACCGTCGCCAGCGGCTATCTGGCCGAGGGCAAGCGTTTCGTGACCGTGGCGGTCGGCTGCACCGGGGGCAAGCACCGCAGCGTGGCGATGACCGAGGAGATCGCCCGGCGGCTGCGGGACCTGGGGTACGGCGTCCGCGCGGCGCACCGGGATTTAGGTCGCGAGTGACCTCCCCCTCCACCGGCCCCGATGTGGTGGCCCTGGGCGGCGGCCACGGGCTGCACGCCACCTTGTCGGCGCTGCGCCGGGTCGTCGACACGCCTACGGCGGTGGTCACCGTCGCCGACAACGGCGGCTCCTCGGGGCGCCTTCGCGGGGAGTTCGGGGTGCTGCCGCCCGGTGACCTGCGGATGGCGCTGGCCGCCCTGTGCGGGGACGACGAGTGGGGCCAGACCTGGGAGCGGGTGCTGCAGCACCGGTTCACCGGGGACGGCCAGATGCGCGGCCACGTAGTCGGCAACCTACTGATCGTGTCCTTGTGGGAGTTGCTGGGAGATCACGTCGCGGCCTTGGAATGGGTAGGCCGCCTGCTCGGGGCCAAGGGTCGGGTGCTGCCGATGGCGGTGACTCCGATCGACATCACCGCCGAGGTGCAGGGAGACGATCCGGACCGCCCCGAGGCGATCGTGACCGTCCGGGGCCAGGTCGAGATCGCCACCTCTGCCGGCGCGATCCTCTCGGTCGCCTTGGACCCGGTGGACCCGGTCGCCTGCCCCGAGGCCGTAGCAGCGGTGCGAGCGGCCGATTGGGTGGTCCTCGGCCCAGGCTCCTGGTTCACCTCGGTGATCCCGCACCTGATGGTGCCCGAGCTGCGCACCGCTCTGGTCGAGACCTCGGCCAAGGTGGTGGTGGCCCTCAATCTGGAGGGCCAGGCGGGGGAGACCCCGGGGTATTCGCCCGAGGACCATCTGGCCGCCCTGCACGAGCACGCTCCCGACCTCGCGATCCACACCGTGCTGGCCGACCCGACCACCATCGAGGACAGTGAATCCCTCGAGCAGGCGGTGGCGTCCTGGGGAGCCCGGCTCCTGGTCGCCGACCTGGCCGCGGGCGACGGGTCTCCGCGTCACGATGTGGGCAAGTTGGCTGCCGCCTTCGGGCGGGTCTTCGATCCCCTGACCCGATGATCTGTGCTGATCTCGGGTTCACCCGTGGACCACGCGTGACAAGATGCCGTCCATGGCGATGACGGGGCAGGTGAAGGCGGAGCTGGCGGCGACGCAGATCACCAAGACGTGCTGCCGCAAGGCGGAGGTATCCACCATGCTGCGCTTCGCCGGGGGGCTGCACATTGTCAGCGGGCGGATCGTGGTGGAGGCCGAGCTCGACGCCGGAGCGGCAGCGCGCCGGCTGCGCAAGGACATCGCCGAGGTCTTCGGGCACCCCTGCGAGGTCGTGGTCGTGGCTCCCAGTGGGATGCGCAAGGCCAGCCGCTACATCGTCCGGGTGGTCAAGGGCGGCGAGGCGCTGGCCCGGCAGACGGGACTGTTGGACCAACGCGGTCGCCCGGTCCGGGGACTGCCCCCGCACGTCGTGTCCGGTGGTGACTGCGATGCGGTCGCTGCCTGGCGCGGCGCGTTCCTGGCCCACGGTTCGCTGACCGAACCTGGACGGTCCTCCTCGATGGAGATCACCTGCCCTGGTCCCGAGGCGGCGCTGGCACTCGTCGGGGTGGCCCGCCGGATGGGCATCTCGGCGAAGGCGCGCGAGGTGCGGGGCATCGACCGGGTGGTGATCCGCGACGGTGACGCCATCAGCGCGCTGCTGGCCCGGCTCGGCACCCACGAGACGCTAATGGCCTGGGAGGAGCGCCGGATGCGGCGCGAGGTCCGGGCGACGGCGAACCGGCTGGCGAACTTCGACGACGCCAATCTGCGTCGCTCGGCGCGTGCCGCGGTGGCGGCTGGCGCCCGGGTGGAGCGGGCCCTGAAGATCCTGGTCGACGAGGTGCCCGACCACCTGCGGATGGCCGGCGATCTTCGGGTCTCCCACAAGCAGGCTTCGCTCGAGGAGCTCGGCGCCCTGCACGACCCGGTGCTGACCAAGGATGCGATCGCCGGCCGGATCCGTCGTTTGCTGGCGATGGCCGACAAGCGGGCCGAGGAGCTGGGCATTCCCGACACCGAGTCATCGCTGACCCCCGAGATGCTCGCCGACGACGTCTGAGCCGTCCCCGCCCGTCGAATGTTTGGCGGCGCGAGCGCTGGTTACTCGCACGTACGGCGAGACGGTCGCCACGAGCACGTCGTACCCGCGCGGTAAGGTCGCTGCCGAAGCGACCGCACGCGGCACCTGCGCGTGCAGTCATCCCACATTCTGATCAAGGAGTCCTCAGTGACTGTTCGCGTAGGCATCAACGGTTTCGGCCGCATCGGACGCAACTTCTTCCGCGCCGTGCGCGCCTCTGGCGCCGACATCGAGATCGTCGGCGTCAACGACCTCACCGACAATGCCTCGCTGGCGCACCTGCTCAAGTTCGACTCGATCCTGGGTCGCCTGGACGCCGACGTGTCCTCCGACGACACCTCCATCCGGGTCGGCGACCAGCAGATCACCGCCTTCGCCGAGCGCGACCCGGCCAACCTGAAGTGGGGCGA
>JBBPYJ010000094.1:0-11995 GCA_038200025.1 Propionibacteriales bacterium
AGGTTGAACTGCTGGAAGACCATCCCGACGTGCAGCCGCAGCTGGCGGATCTGCTCGCGCTTGCTTCGGGTGCGGTGCCCGCCGCCCAGCGCGATCCCGGCGATCTCGATAGTGCCCTGAGTCGGGTCCTCGATGAAGTTCACGCAGCGCAGCAGGGTGGACTTGCCGGACCCGGAGCGGCCCATGATCACCACCACCTCGCCGCGGCGCACGTCCATGTCGACCCCGCCGACGACCTTGAGCCGGCCGAAGCTCTTGTGCAGCCCGTCGATGCGGACCACTACCTCCTGGTTCATCTCTTAACCCCCGTGTGGCTTTGCCTGGTTGCCGGCCACCTTGGCGATCTGCGAGCGGTCGTAGCCGCGACTGATCCGCGCCTCCAGCCGACCCTGGAAGAAGGTAAACACCACGGTCAGTCCCCAATACATCAGGGCCACCGCGACGTAGGCCTCCAGGTTCTTGAAGTCGGCCTTGCCGACCAACTGGCTGCGTCGAAACATCTCGGCGCTGGCCGCGGTGACGCCGAGGAAGGACACCAACGCGGTGTCCTTCATCATCGCGATGAACTCGTTGCCGGTGGGCGGGATGATCACCCGGAACGCCTGCGGCAGCACCACCTTGCGCATCTTGGCCAGGTAGGTCATGCCCAATGCGTCTGCCGCCTCGCCCTGCCCCCCGGCCACCGACTGGATGCCGGCCCGGAATATCTCGGTCATGTAGGCGCCGTAGTTGAGTCCCAGCGCGATCGTGCCGGCGGTCGCGGCTTCGAGGATCAGCACCTCGTCGAAGCCCTCGGGCAGCCAGTTGTACGTCGCGGCGAGGTTGTTGCCGACCGGCGGCAGGGCCAGGTAGAGCAGAAACATCTGCACGATCAGCGGCGTGCCGCGGAAGAACGAGACGTAGAACCCGGCGACCCCGTAGGCGATCGCGTTGTGCGAGATCCGGGCCAGCGCCCCGAGCAGCGCCATCACCACCGCCAGCACGATCCCGCCCACCGCGATCGTCATCGTGAAGCGCAGCCCGCCGAGGATGAACCGGAAGTTGTCGCGCATCCAGCCCAGGTCGAAGCCGGCCGCGTTGCCGAAGAAGCCGACGATGGCGAACAGCACCAGCCACACGGCCGCGGTCTTCAGGGTGAAGGGCACCCGTGCCACCGTGAGCTGGGCCCGCTCCCAGAGCGCGCTCACCGCTGCGTGGTGATGTCCAGGCCGTACCACTTCTCAGACAGCTCGCTCAGCGTGCCGTCCTCGTGCATCTCGGCCACGATCGTGTCGACCGCCTCGTCCAGGCTCTCCGATGACGGGTCCGAGCTCTTGTCGAAGCCGACCGAGAGCGGCTCGTAGAACACCGGGTCGCCCACGATCTTCACCGGGTTGCCGGCGTCGATGTAGCCCTGAGCCGTGGTCACCGAGGTGATCACCGCGTCCAGCCGACCGTTGCCGAGGTCTTGAAGGGCAGTGGTGTCGGTGTCGTAGCCGGAGATCTCGGCGTCGTCGATGACGAAGTCGAAGTCGTAGCCGTCGATCTTGAGCTTCTTGTTCAGGAACTGGTCGTAGGTGCAGCCACTGCACACCCCGATCTTCTTGCCGTCCAGGTCGGTGGACAGGTCGGTGACGCTGTCGTCGTCGGCCGGGACCACGGCGACCGCCGGCACGTAGCTGTAGGGCTCGGTGAAGTAGAGCACCTCTTGCCGGTCGTTGGTCGGGGTCATCGAGCCGACCGTGGTGTCCCAACGGCCGTTCCAGTTGCCCGCAGTGATGATGTCCCAGCTGGGCGCCTCCCAGCCGACGTCGACCCCGAGCCGGTTGGCGACCTCGGTAGCCACGTCGATGTCGAACCCTTCGTAGTCTCCGGTCTGCTCGTCGTAGGAGGACTGCGGCGGGTAGGCCGGGTCGGTGGACACCGTCAGGGTGCCCTCGTCGCAGATCTCCCCGAGCAGGTCGGTCGCGTCACCCGCGGCGCAGACGCCGTTGCCGGCAGCGGCTTCGGTGTCACCCCCCGAAGCGGCGGCGGAGTCGCTGGCGGTGTCGTCCCCCCCGCCGCAGGCGGCGAGGAAGGTGAGTAGTGCCCCGAGGACGATGGCGAGCAGTGATCGACGCATGGACGCCCCTTTGCTTGGTTTTGTCCCTGCAATATGCCAGAAGTCGGGGGTGTATGTGACCCCCCTCACAGGTCGGGGACCGAATCGTGACCTGTTCGTCCGGGTTCAGCGTTGGTAGCGACTGGCCAGGATCTCGCGCAGCACCGGCAGCACCCGCTGATCCTTGGGTCGGTTGGCCGCCTGCTTGCTGCGGATCACGTCGGCGAGCGAGGCTGTCGGGACCATAAGACCGAAGGCCGAAGACTCGCCGGCATCCTGGACAAGGTCTGGATAGCCGCGCGTGCCGGTCGGAACGAAGGACAGATCCAGTTCGCCGAAGTTAGTCGTTAGATTCCACACCCCGGCGGCGGCCAGACTCTCGGCGTCGTGGTTGAAGGCCGGTCCCCCCTCCACGCGCTCGGTACCAACTCGTGCGCCCACGGCTCGGAGTGCGTTCGAGAGCCGCGTCAGGTTCTCGGCGCTCATCTCCGGAGTGATGTCCAGGTCTTTGGTCACGAACGGCGACCCGTGCAGGGCCGCTGCGATCCCGCCGATCACCACGAACATGACCTCATGCTCGAGGAGAACAGCCACGATCGCGCCCGCATCGAACTTGGTCTCAGACACCGACTCCGGCCGCCTGATTCATCTGGTCTATCTGAGCCAAGAACCGCATCATCTCTTCGATCCGCTCCTGCTCTGTCAGCTTCAGCATTCTTTGCGCCTGCATCCAGTCGGCGTTGTCACGCTCGACCATCATCAGGTCCAGATCAAGTCCGCACAGCCGAATCAACCGCAGCACCGTGTCGAAGGACGGCGTGCTGGCTCCCGTTTCAATCCGCGCAATTGCGCTCTGGGTGGTCCCCGCGCGCTCAGCCAGCACACGTTGGGTCAGCCCGACGCGCTTGCGCGCCTCGCGAACAAGGTCGTTGCCCACCCCAGCCATGCTTTGATCATAGCGCTTACGCTATACGCTGAAAAGGCCGAGATGGTTAGCAGACCTGACCGTCGCGCACCGTGGGCTTGCCCCGCAGGAACGTCGCGATCACCCGACCCGGCAGCTCCATCCCGGCGTACGGCGTGTTGCGCGCCAGCGATGCCGATGCCGACGCGTCGACCACCCGGCGTACCGACGGGTCGTAGAGGACCACGTTGGCCGGTGCGCCGACCTCGAGCGGCTGGCCGTGATCGGCGACGTGGCCGATCCGCGCCGGCCCCGCCGACCTCCGTTCGGCTACTCCGGCCCAGTCCAGCAACCCCGGGTCGACCATTGTCTCCTGCACAATCGACAGCGCCGTCTCGAGGCCGAGCATCCCGAACGCCGCGGCCGCCCACTCGCAGTCCTTGTCCTCGCGGGGGTGCGGAGCGTGGTCGGTGGCCACGATGTCGATAGTCCCGTCGGCCAGCGCGGCCCGCAACGCCTGTACGTCGGCAGCACCACGCAACGGCGGGTTGACCTTGTAGATCGGGTCGTACGTCGTGGCCAGCTCGTCGGTCAGCAGCAAGTGGTGGGGGCAGACCTCGGCGGTCACCGCCCAGCCCTTCTCCTTGGCCTGCCGGACGATCTCCACCGAACCGGCCGTCGACACGTGGCAAACGTGCAACCGCGAGCCGACGTGCGCGGTGAGCAGGCAGTCGCGGGCGATGATCGCCTCCTCGGCCACCGCCGGCCACCCGGTCAGGCCGAGCCGTCCGGACAGCTCGCTCTCGTTCATCTGGGCGCCTTCGGTCAGCCGCGGCTCCTGGGCGTGCTGGGCGATCACACCGTCGAAGGCCTTGACGTATTCCAGCGCCCGGCGCATCAGTACGGCGTCGGACACGCACTTGCCGTCGTCGGAGAACACCCGCACGCGGGCCGCGGAGTCGGCCATCGCGCCCAACTCGGCCAGCTGCTCACCGCGCAGGCTCACGGTGACCGCGCCGATCGGATAGACGTCGCAGTAGCCGGCCTCCCGACCCAGCCGCCACACCTGCTCCACCACCCCGGCCGTGTCGGCGACCGGGTCGGTGTTGGCCATCGCGTGCACGGCGGTGAACCCGCCCAACGCGGCCGCCCGGGTCCCGGTCTCCACGGTCTCGGCGTCCTCGCGGCCGGGCTCGCGCAGGTGGGTGTGCAGGTCCACCAGACCCGGCATGGCGATCAACCCGGTCGCGTCGATGGTCTCGACACGCTCGCCGGGGCTGGCTGCTCGACCACCATCGACCAACGAGGACCCGATCGCAGCGATAACCCCGTCCTGGATCAGCAGATCCGTCGGCTCGCCACCCAGGATCGAGACCCGGGAAATCAGGTAGAAACTCATGCGTCTCCCTCGCTTCCGCCGAGCAGCAGATAGAGCACGGCCATCCGGACCGCCACCCCGTTGGTGACCTGCTCCACGATCACCGAGCGGGCCGAGTCGGCGACGTCGGCGGTGATCTCCATCCCGCGGACCATCGGCCCGGGGTGCATCACGATCGTGTGATCCTGAAGGGTCGCCATCCTTCGTCCGTCGAGCCCGTACCGGCGCGAGTACTCCCGCGCCGTCGGGAAGAACCCGCCGTGCATCCGCTCGGCCTGGACCCGCAGCATCATCACCGCGTCCGCCTTGGGCAGCACCGAGTCCAGGTCGTACGACGTCTCGACGCCCCAGCTCTCCATGCCGACGGGGAACAGGGTCGGCGGCGCCACCAGGGTGACGTCGGCGCCCAGGGTACGCAACAGCAGCGCGTTGGAGCGGGCTACTCGCGAGTGCAGCACGTCGCCGACGATGGCGATCCGCCTGCCCTCCAGCGAGGGGCCGAGATGTTGCCACATCGTGAACGCGTCCAGCAGGGCTTGAGTCGGGTGCTCGTGGGTGCCGTCCCCGGCGTTGACCACGCACGAGCCGACCCAACCGGAGTTGGCCAGCCGGTGCGGTGCTCCGGAGGAGCCGTGCCGGATGACGACGGCGTCGGCACCCATCGCCTCCAGGGTCAGCGCGGTGTCCTTCAGCGACTCGCCCTTGGACAGCGACGAGCCCTTGGCGGCGAAATTGATGACGTCGGCGGAGAGGCGCTTGGCCGCGGCCTCGAAGGAGATCCGGGTGCGGGTGGAGTCCTCGAAGAAGAGGTTGACCACCGTCCGGCCGCGCAGGGCGGGCAGCTTCTTGATCGGCCGATCGGCCAGCGAACGCATCTCCTCGGCAGTCCGCAGGACGAGTTCGGCGTCGTCCCGGGTCAGGTCGCCGGCGGACAGCAGGTGCCGCATCATCGAGCAGTCGCCTCGATCCACACCGCGTCGTCCCGATCGTCTGAGTCGGTGCCGTTCAGGGTTACCGTCACCCGTTCGACCAGGGAGGTGGGTAGGTTCTTGCCGACGAAGTCGGCTCGGATCGGCAGCTCCCGGTGCCCGCGGTCGATGAGTACGGCGAGCTGTACGCCGGCCGGGCGGCCGATCTCGGTCAGCGCGTCGAGGGCGGCCCGGATGGTGCGGCCGGAGAAGAGCACGTCGTCGATCAGGACGACGGTGCGACCTTCGATGCCGCAGGCGGGGATCTGGGTCGGCATCAGCGCCCGGACCGGACCGCGGCGCAGATCGTCGCGATACATCGTCACGTCAAGGCTGCCGACGGGCACCTCGACGCCCTCGACGGCGGAGATCTTCTCGGCGATGCGTCGGGCCAACGGCACTCCCCGGCTGGGGATGCCGAGGAGTACCAGGCTCGAGGCCCCCTTGTTGCGCTCCAGAATCTCGTGGGCGATCCGGGTCAGGGCCCGGGTGATGTCGCGGGCATCGAGGACGACTCGACCCGACTCGTCGTGCGGAGGATCAGACTCGTCGTGCTGGGAATCAGGCATCTGCGGCTGACCTTCCTTCTCCGCCTCTCGGGGACGGCTCGTTAAAGGATGTCGATCGCGGCCACCCTAGCGCTACCCGAACTGTCCGGGTGGTCCGGATGTCACGTCGCCCAGCGGATTCGAGGCCTGAGAATCTCGCACCGCTCGCGAGCGTGCGATCAGTCGTGACCCGGCTAGAGTCACCGCCGTGCCACTTCAAGGGTCTTCGGATCCCGCAACCGTCGCTCCCTCCTCACCGGCATCGGTCGACTTGGACGTGAGTTCCCTCGACGCCCTCTTCTCGCCGCGAAGTGTCGTGATCCTCGGCGCCAGCGACGACTCGGCCAAGTGGGGCCACACGATGGCCCGGGGAGCCCTGGACTCCCCGGGGGGCCGCACCGTGCTCCTGGTCAACCGGCGAGCCGCACAGGTCCTCGGCCAGACCGCCTACCCGACGGCGGTAGCGGCCCGCACGGCCCATGGCGCCGACGTGGACCTGGCGGTGATCTGCGTTCCGGCGGCCAGTTTCCTCGACGCCGTCCAGGATTCGGTCGACGCGGGGGCCCGGGTGATCGTGGGGATCACCGTCGGGCTCTCCGAGACCGGTGCCGACGGGGCCGCGCTGGAGAAGGAGGCGCTGAGGATCGCCCGCGAAGCCGGCGCCAGACTGCTGGGACCCAACGGTCTGGGGGTCGCCGACACCCATACGGGCTTGCAGTTGGCCCATGATGTCCTCCTCCAGGGGGACGTGGCGGTGATCACCCAGAGCGGCAACCTGGGTCTGGACCTGGCCGCACTGCTGGCCGACCGGGGTGTCGGGATCTCCCGGTTCGTCTCGTTGGGCAATCAGTCCGACCTCAACGTGGTCGACTTCTTGTGGGCCAGCGTTAAGCACGAGCACACGCGTGCGGTGGCGATCTACAGTGAGGACGTCGTCGACGGACGCGGTTTCCTGGCCGCCGCGCAGGCCCTGCACGAGGCGGGGAAGCCGCTCGTGATGCTCTCCCCGTTCCGTACTGCGGCGGCTGTGCGCACCGCTGCGTCCCATACCGGCTCGTTGACCACGTCCTCGATGGTCATCGATGCCGCCTGTGCGGCCACTGGTGCCCACCGCGCCGATCACCCCACGCACCAGGCCGACCTCTTGGTCGCGCTTCGCGGACCCCAGCGGATGTCGGGTCGTCGTACTGCTGTGCTGACCGACGGCGGCGGTCACGGTGCGGTCGCCGCCGACGCGCTGGCGATCGTCGGGTTGAGCACGCCGATGTTCACAGAGTCCACCCTGACCGAGCTGACCGAGGCGGTGTGGGAGCACGCCACCGTGACCAACCCCGTGGATCTGGCCGGCGGTGGCGAGAAGGACACCGACAGCTACGCACGGGTCGTGCAGACGCTGCTGACATCCTCTCAGGCCGACGGCGTGCTGCTGACCGGGTACTTCGGCGGCTATACGGCCAGGCAGAGCGGCTTGGCCGTACCGGAGTTGATCGCGGCCCAGCGCATCGTCGACCTGGTCGCGGCTCAGAGCAAGCCGTTGGTGCTGCACACGATCTACCCCGACAGCCCCACCAGCCGGCTTCTCCACGACTCGGGCATCTCGGTGCACCGTGACGTCGACCGAGCGTGCGCGGTGCTGGCCGGCCTCGTTCAGGGTGACAACACGGGCCTGGGCCTCCCGGTGCCGCAACCGGCCGACCCCGTTGTCGACGTGTCCTACGAAGCGTCGCGCGCGTTGTTCGCCGAAGCCGGTGTCGGGTTTCCGATGGCCATCGCCGTCAGCGATCGCGCTGAGCTGGAGGCTGCCTTCGACGCTCGCGGCATGACGTTCCCCGTGGTGTTGAAGGCAACCGGACAACTTCACAAGTCCGATGGCGGTGGGGTGGTGCTGGGCCTGGCGGACCGCGAGCAGGCGCGAGCGGCGTACGACGACATCGTCGCCCGCCTCGCGCCACCGTCTGTGTCCGTGGAGGCGATGGCCGACCTCGACGCCGGTGTCGAGCTGATCATAGGCAGTGTGCACGACCCCAGATTCGGCGCGGTCGTGATGGTGGGGCTGGGCGGCGTGTTCACCGAGGTCCTCGGCGACACCGCGTGCGCGGTCGCGCCGGTCACCGTCGACGCTGCCCGAGAGCTGCTGCTCTCCTTGCGCGGCGCCCCCCTGCTGGAAGGCGCCCGCGGTCGGGCGCCGGTCGACCTGGACTCACTTGCCGACCTCGTGGTCCGGGTCGCCCACCTGGGCGCGACCCACCCCGAGTTCAGCGAGCTCGAGTTGAACCCGGTGCTGGCCGGACCCGACGGGGTTCTCGCGTTGGATGCTCGCATCGTCCTCTGAGCCCGCGCCGCATCCGCTCGCGGGCTACTGCAGATCGCCGAGGACGGTCTCGATGGCGCGGTAGAAGGTCGGGTAGGCGAAGTGCATCGACTTCAGGGTGGCCAGCGGCGTCTCGGCGTGCACGGCCAGAGCCAGCATCGACAGGATCTCTCCCCCGGCCGAGCCGACGACGCAGGCACCGACCAGGATCTCGCGCTCACGGTCGGCGACCAGCTTGATCAGCCCCTCCTCCTTGGCCAGCCAGCCGCGGGCTCCCAGGTCACCGGTGGCGACCGCCACGTCGATGCCGGCCTCGCGGGCCTTTTCCTCGGTCATCCCGACCGAGGCGACCTCCGGCTCGGTGTAGGTGACCGCGGTGACGGCTCGGTAGTCGGCGGCCGGTCCCTCCTCGCCCAGGATCTCGCGGATCACCACGTCGGCCTGGTAGAGCGAGACGTGGGTGAAGGCGCCCTTCCCAGTGATGTCGCCGACCGCATACAGCTGGTCGGCGGCCCGGAGCCTGTCGTCGACCGCGATCACCTCCGCGGCCGGGTCCAGTCCGACCGTCTCCAGACCCAGCCCCTCGAGGTTCAGGCGACGTCCGGTAGCCACCAGCAGCTTGTCGACCGACAGCTGCTGATTCCCCAGATCCAGGGTGAAGGTGCCGTCGGCGTAGGAGACCGAGGCAATGTCCGCGCTCGTGTGCACCCGGACCCCTTCGCTCGCGAGCGCCTTCTCGAGCGCCGCTGACGACTCTGGTTCATCGTCGGCGAGCAACCGCGGCTGCGCCTCGACCAGGGTCACCGCGACGTTGAACCGGGCCAGGATCTGGGCGAACTCGCAGCCGATGGGTCCACCGCCGATCACCACGATCGAGGCCGGCAGGTCGGTGACCGCGACCAGCTCCCGGTTGGTCCAGTACGGCGTGTCGGCCAGGCCGTCGATAGGCGGCGCCGACGGCGCAGTGCCGGTGTTGATGATGACGCCGCGCGCAGCGACGTACGTCGTGTCCCCGACCACGACGCGCCCAGGACCGTCGAGGCGACCCCGACCACGCACGAACGTGACGTCGGAGTCCGTCAGCCGCTCGACCGCCTCGGTGTCGTCCCAGTCGTTGGTGGCCTCGTCGCGGACCCGCTGGGCGACCTGGGCGAAGTCGGGCTGCACCTGCGCGGTTCCTGCGAACTGCGACACCTGGTGGACACCGGCGACCGCGCGCGCCGCGGCGATCATCATCTTCGATGGCACGCACCCGTAGTACGGGCACTCGCCGCCGACCAGGCGGTCCTCGATCGCAACCACGTTCAGCCCGGCCCGGCCCAACTTGATGGCGGCGTGCTCGCCGCCGGGACCGAGCCCTACGACAACGACATCGACCTCAACTGTGTCCATGCGCCCAAGACTGACACGCAGCACCACCACCCCGCTCAGGTGGGTCGTCGGGTGGACAGGCCGGCGGACCTCAGGAGGGCAGGTGCCGGGCCCGCGCGAAGGAGAAAAGGCCGTAGCAGACGAAACCGAGCGCGATCGCGCCCAGCAACCACGCTCCGAAGGGCTGCTGGAGCACCGTTTGCAGGGCTTGGTCCAACCCCCCGGACTTCTTCGCCTTGTGGGTGGCGCCAGCGTAGACGAACAGCACGCCGATCATTCCGACCCCGATGCCCTTGGCGGTGTAGCCGGCCTTCCCGAACCAGATGTACGCCGAGCCGACGTCACCGGACTCGCCCTCGTCAGTCAGCTTCTTGCGAAAGCTCTCAGACCAGGCCTGATAGACGTGGTGCACGCCGTAGCCGATGACTCCCAACCCGATCAGTAGCACCAGCCACTGACCGCCGGGCAGATCCATCAGCTTCTTGGTCGTGGAGTCGGTGCCACCGCTCGAGCCGGAGCCCATCGCGGTCCGCACCGCACTGAAGCCGATCGTCGCGTAGATCGCAGCCTTGCCGAGGTCGACAGCGCGTTTGGCCCACAGCTTGGCACCATCGTCGCCGTCGTGGTCGTAGATCGCCTGCAGGACCCGCCACGCCACCAGGATGAAGAGCCCCAGGCCGACCAACCACAGCAGCACAGTTCCGAACGGTTGCGAGGCGAGCTGCTTCATCGCGCCGCTGCTGGAGGCCGACTCCTCCCGATCGCCCAGCGCCAACTGCATAGCCAGCCAACCGACCAGCAGGTGCACGAACCCGTACGCCACCAGCCCCGCCCGGATCGCATTCTTGAACCAGCCCCGGTCCTTTGCCTTCTGGCCCGCGTCGGCGGCAGCGTCAGTTGTCTTGCTCATGAGACCAGTCAAGCAGGCGGATCGTTCAAGCTGAAGCGTGGTCGGCCTTGTGTCGCTTGACGGTGTCCAGGATCGCGTTGACGAACGCCGGCGAGTCGTCGGTGGACAGATCGCCGACCAGCGCCATCGCCTCGCTGAGCGCCACCACATCGGGCACGTCGTCGGCGAAGAGGATCTCCCAGGCGCCGATCCGCAGCACGTTGCGGTCGATGGCCGGCATCCGGTCAAGCGTCCAATCGCGGGAGTACGACGACAACAGCTCGTCGAGGTGACCCCGCTCGGCTACCACGCCGCGAACCAGCACTTCGGTGTACTCGTTGGGCGGACCCCGCCCGTCGGCGATCTGTTGCTCCAAGAACGCCACCGGGTCCTCGACACGCAGCTCCGCGGCGTACAAGACGTCCAGGGCGCGCTTGCGGGCCTTGGTACGGGCCCCCATCAGGACTTGACGCGACCGAGGTACGACGAGTCGCGGGTGTCGACCTTGACCTTCTCGCCCTGGGCGATGAACAGCGGCACGGCGATCTCGTGTCCGGTCTCCAAGGTGGCCGGCTTGGTGCGGCCGGTGGCGCTGTCGCCTGCCATCCCAGGCTCGGTGAAGGTGATCTCGAGCTCGACCGAGGCGGGCATCTCCAAGTAGAGCACCCGACCCTCGTTCGTGGCGACGATCGCCTCCTGGTTCTCCAGCAGGAAGTTGGCCGCGTCGCCGACGAGCTCGGGAGTGATCTCGAGCTGGTCGAAGGTGCCGGTGTCCATGAAGACGTACGACGTGCCGTCGTTGTAGAGGTATTGCATGGTCCGCTTGTCGACGCTGGCGACATCGACCTTGACGTCGGCGTTGAAGGTCTTGTCGACGGTCTTGCCGGACTCGACGTTGCGCAGCTTGGAGCGGACGACGGCACCGCCCTTGCCGGGCTTGTGGTGCTGGAACCAGATGACCTGCCAGAGCTGGCCGTCCAGGTTGAGCACCATGCCGTTCTTCAGGTCATTGGTGGTTGCCATGCGCGCAGGTCAGCCTCACGTCGTCAGTAAATCGAGGGGAGCGCCCGGCAGATCGCCCGGACTCCAGCAGCGAACTCTACCCGCGCCCGCGCCCCCTCCCCCCAACCCTCCCTCAAACCAGCCACCTCTCCGCGACCTCCCCGCAACCTCCCCGCCGACTCAAGCTGACCAGGCACTCCTGCACGCACCAATCAAGCCGAGCGGGCAATCCTGCAGCCACCAATCAGGCCGAGCGGGCAATCTTGCAGGCATCAAACAGGCCGAGCGGGCAATCCTGCGCGCACCAGCAGCAGGCAGTGGGTGACCGGTCGACTTCGCGATCGCGCACACAGTCCCCCTTGTCGCCCCGATCTCTGTGGACACAGTCGCCCGGTCATCCGCATCTGTGTTGGCAGAAGTGCCCGGTCATCCGCATCTGTGTTGGCAGGAGTGCCTGGTCAGCCTGATTCATGTGCCCACGAGTGCCTGGTCAGCGTGGGGGAGCGAGGAGGGCGAGGGCTTGGCGGTAGCCGTCGATGCCCTG
>JBBPYJ010000095.1:0-19772 GCA_038200025.1 Propionibacteriales bacterium
GAGGACGTCGAAGGCCCGCACCGGCCGGTGCCCGTCGACGGTGAACTGCGGCACGCCGGCGGCGCGCATCTTCTCGGCCAGGTCCGGCCACACGCTGTAGGTGCGCTCGGCCAGCACGCCCGGCTGCTCGTTGAGCACCTCGTAGAGGATCTGGACGCCCTGGTTGGGCAACCCGATCTCGTAGGCGTCGGGATACATCAGCGCCCACCGGACCGTCTCGCCCTGTTCGGTGTCGGCGCCGCAGTCCCAGTCCTTGACCGTGGAGTTGAGCTCGCCACCGACGTACTGGATCGGCTTGCCCACCGACGACAGCACTGGCTCCAACCGCGGGAACACGCTCGCGGGGGCGGCGCGCTGGTCGGGTTTCGTCAGCTTGTCCGGGGTATCCAGGCCGGTCAGGGACACAGGTCAGCACCTCTTCGTCGAACGTCACGCGAGCAAGGGTCCAGCGTACGCCGCGCTCGCGAAGCCCGGCGAAACTGCGCGTCGCTCTTGTCTTATCGACTATCGGTGTTATTGTTTCTCGATAACATCGACTTTCGACAAGAAGTTCCTTCATGGGCTGGCCGATTTTCACCCGATCCGACTTCCTCGCTACACCAAGGTGATACTCGGTCTGGCCGCGCTGCTGACGGCGTTCGGCGGTTTGATCCTCCCGCTCTTCACCTGGCTTCGCGGCGGGGCCCTGGAGTGGGACCTGTCCGCTATCGGCTCCCACGCCACGGTGACGGGCCTCCAACCCGCTGACGGGGTCCGGGTCAGCGTCGAATCGGGCGTGCACGTCAAAATTCTCGATGCCAGCGCCTCGGCTTGGCTGGCCAGCATGATGCCGGGTGTGATCGCCACCGTCAGCGTGGTGATCGTGGTGTTGCTCCTGGGTCGCCTCGTCCAGCGAATCCAGCTAGGCTCGCCCTTCGTCGGCGAAAGCCTACGAGCGCTGCGAACGATCGCGCTGACGATGTTCCTCGGCAGTTGGACCGCTGCCTTCGCTGCCACGGTCGCCGAGAAGATCATCAGCGCTGAGGCGCTGACCGACAGCTTCTCGTTCACCTTCGAGGCGCCGATCGCCTTGACCCTGGCCGCTCTCCTGGTGCTGGCCCTCGCCGAGGCCTTCGCCCAGGGAATCCGGTTGCAAGACGATGTCGAGGGACTCGTCTGATGCCGGTGGAGGAACCGCATCGCGTGGTCTGCCACCTCGACGAGCTGCTGGCCGCACGGAGCATGACCGTGATCGCCCTCGCCGAGGCCATCGGGGTCACCAATGTGAACCTGAGCGTGCTGAAGAACCAGCGTGCCAAGGCGATCCGGTTCTCCACGCTGACCGCGATCTGCGCGGTGCTGGAGTGTCAGCCGGGCGAGCTGTTCTCGGTCGACGACAGCCCCTGACCCGCCCTGGCTGCCACACCCCGGCGACACTGTGGGATCTTCGGGCTAGGTAGCCGAAGATCCGGCACTGTCGCAGGTGGCTGGGCGCTCAGCCAATGCTCGGCGGATCAGACCGCAGCTTGTCCAACCGGGCACGCAGCAGGTCCACCCGATGAGCGTTGCCGTGCAGATTGACGTAGGTGGTGGCGAAGACGGCGAGGAGGGCGTCGTCGAGGCGACGTACGGCGCCGGCGGGGTAGCGATAGTCCATCCGTGCGTCGATGGACGGGGTGTCGATGGAGGACAGCATCAGGCCGAGCTCGTCGAGCGAGGTGATGCCGAGCTCCAGCAGCAGCCCAGAGATCCAGGCGTAGTGGTCGGTGCGCGACCAGCCGGCGTCGGTGAATCGGCCGGCCAGGAAGGTTGCCAGCTCGGTGGCCCCGATCCGCGGGTCGTCGGCGTCGATGACGATCGGCTGTTCGACGACGCTGGCGCGCAGCCGGTCCCGGATGGTGGTGAACTCCGCGTCGGCCAGCTCCAGCAGCCCGGCGGCCAGCGCGAAGCGACGGTCCAGGTCCGATACGTGCTCCGCAGGCACGATGCCCTTGTAGCGGATGTCGTGCTCGAACTCGGCCCACGCGTGCTGCAGCACGGTGCGAATCTGCACCTGCGCGCTCAGCCCCGCCAAAGCGGCGTACTCCGGTGGGTTCTCGCGCTCCCCATTGATCCCGACCAGCAGGTGTCGACTGGCATACCCCCAGCGGCCCTCGCTCGCGGTCTCCATCCCCATGTCCCGGTCGTCCAGGATCGTCAGCTCGTTGGCCAGCAGCTCGACCACCGCCTCGACGTCGCTATGCACGTAGGTGATCACCCGCAACCCGATCTGGTCGGTGATCTCGGCCAGCGGATCGCGATACAGCGGCTTGCCGGCTTCGGTGCGGTCGGCCTTGCCGGCGAACGACGAGATCGCCTTGGTGCGCGAGTCCAGGCTCAGGTAGTTGATGCCACCGTCGTCGAGCAGCACCTTGACCAGCGAGGCGAACTGATCGGTGGCCTCCACCAGCTTCGGGCGCAGGCTCGCGTAGGTCTGGACCGACAGCTGGGTGCCCTTGGCCCGGGGTTTGCGCGGTTCGGGGGTCAGCCCTTCGGGCAGCGTCGGGGTGACGATGTAACCCGTCGAGCCGTCGCCGTAGGTCGTGGTGGCCGCCGGGCGGCGCTCGGCGAACAGTGCGACGTAGGCGCAGACGACCGCGTCGACCTGGTCCTCGGCGACCCGCAACTGGCTCTTGCGCTCGGCCCGCTCGACGCTGACGACCAGTGCTCGCCAGGCGTCGTCGTGGGTCAGTCGCAGGGGAGGCTCGGCGTTGGTCAGGCTCTCCAACAAGCCGATCAGTCGCAGCAACTCAGCTCGCAGGGACTCGAACGTCCGGCCCTTCTTGTTCTTGTACTTCAGGGTCCGGCCGAGCCCGAAGACCGCGATCGTCGCCGGGTGCGGGTAGACCTCGATGGCGCGCCTGCTCTTCTTGGACTCCGGATCGATGTCTAGACCCAGTTCGTCGGCGATCCGCTTGCCACGCGGAGTGTCGCTGAACTCCGGCTTGGTGGTGTTGGCCGGATGGGCACCGGCGTCGAAGCGGGAGTAATCCTTGTTCAGCGCCGCCTCGGCGGGCCTACTGCCGGTGGGGTTGGTGACGATCAGCGGCGCATCGATCGCGACCAGGACCTCGCCGGCGACGTAGTCGGCCATCGCGGCGAGGATCGACTCGTCCGTGCTCTGCGCCGACACGTGCAGCAGTCGGCCGTGCTCGTCCAGCACGGCCAAGCCGGTCGGCTGCCGGTTCCCCCAGGCCAGATCGACCCCTGCGAAGTGCATGGGCACACTGTGCCTCATCGACTCGTCGGCAGGCGTGCTGCTGGTTGTCCTGGTCGTTGCGATGATCCTCGGAGTCCCGGCTGGGTTGGCAACCGAGAGGTTGCTCGACGCTCGAGCGAACCCGTGGTGGACAGTGACGGGGTGGGGACTGGCGGCGGCGCTCGTGTCTCATGCGGTGTACGCCTACTTGGTCCTCATCGCAGGTGGCGGCTGTTGGACCTCTAGCGTCAACGCGGCGCGAAGGGGCAGCTAGCGTGTTGGCAAGCCAGGACGTGCTTGCCGCGAGCGCAGGTGGATGTTGTGCAGCAACCCGACGGCGAGCATCGAGGCGAAGACCGAGGAGCCGCCGTACGACACGAACGGGAGCGGGACCCCGGTGACCGGCATGATGCCCAGGCACATGCCGATGTTCTGGAAGGCCTGGAAGCCGAACCAGCAGGCGATCCCGGCGGCGGCCACCCGGCCGAAGACGTCATCGGTGGCCCAGGCGATCCGTAGTGCCCGCCAGATCACCAGACCCAGCAGCCCGATCAGGATCGCCGAGCCGACCAGGCCGAGCTCCTCCCCGGCGACGGTGAAGATGAAGTCGGTGTGCTGCTCAGGCACGAAGCCCGCGCGGGTCTGCGAGCCGTTGAAGAGGCCCTGGCCGAAGAGGCCGCCGTTGCCGACCGCGATCCGTGCCTGCTCGACGTTGTAGCCGGCGCCGCGCGGGTCGAGGTCGGGGTTCGTGAAGGCCAGGAAGCGGTCGATCTGATACTGCTTCAGCACCCCCATCGACACCGCGGTCACCGCTGCAGTGATGCCGCCGCCGACCAGCAGGGCCAGCCAGCGGCGCGGCGCACCGGCCGCGGCGAGCACCCCGAACACCGTCGCCGAGAGCACCAGCATGGTGCCGAGGTCGGGCTGGAGCAGGATCAGCACCGTCGGCACGCCGGCGATCACCAGCATCCCGATCACCGCGAGCAGGCCAACACCCTTGGTCGACCAGTCGGCGCGCTCGGCGCACAGCAGTGCCATCCCGACCACCACCGCCAGCTTGGCGAACTCCGACGGCTGGATCGACATGCCGGCGATCATCAGCCACGAGCGGGATCCGTTGATCGTGCTGCCCATCACCAGCACCAGCGCGAGGCCGAGGATCGAGCCGAGATAGACCAGCGGCGCCAGGATCCGCACCCACCGGTGATCGGTCAGCAGCACCGCGAACATCAGCCCGACGCCGATCATCACGTTGAGCAACTGCTTGCGCAAGTACGCCGTGGAGTCGCCGCCGGTGAGCAGGTCGCGCGGCTCGGTGGCCGACCAGACCAGCAGGGTGCCGAGCACCAGCAGTCCGGTGACCGCACCCATCAGGATCCAGTCGATCCCGTTGCGGGCCAGCAGCGAACGGGTGGGTTTGACGCCCAGCGAGCCGCCCAGCGAACCACGAGGAGACGTCCGCGAAGTCGAAGGCTGCAGAAGGGAAGTCATCGGTCAGTCCTCGGGGCCGGCGGCAGGATCGAGCCGTCGCGGCGGAAGCTCGGCAGTTGCGTGGGGGCGACCACGCCGGGGATCGCCTCCTTGGCGGGGATCACCCGTTCCCCGTCGACGCCGTACAGCGCCTCCCAGATCGCCCGGACGCCATCGCCCGTCGAACCGGAGCCGGTGCCACCCTGGCTGATCATCATCACCACGACGTAGTCCTTGGTGTAGGAGGCCACCCACCCGGTGGTCTGCTTGCCGTAGACCTCGGCCGAGCCGGTCTTGGCGCGGATCTGCACCTGGTCGAGCGGAAACCCCCCGAGCTTCCAGGCCATCGTGCCCACCCGGGCCACGCCCTGCAGCGCGCTATCGATGTAGTCCAGAGTCGCCTTGGGCACTCCGACGGTGCCGATCTTCTTGGGCTTGATCCTTCGCACCGTCTTGCCGTTGACGTCCACGACCGCCTTGCCGACCCGCGGCGCGTAGAGGGTGCCGCCGTTGGAGAGCGCGGCATAGGCGCGGACCAGCTGGAGGGGGGTCACGATGGTGTCGCCCTGACCGATCGCGAAGTTGACCGCGTCACCGGCGCGGTAGGCGTAGCCCTCGATGCAGAACTCGCGGGCGAACTTGTAGACGAAGTCGGACGTGTCGGCGTCCTGTGGTTTGTCGGCGAGGCCGCAGTAGTAGTCCTTCTGCGACTTGAAGTACGCGGCCTTCCACTTGCGGTCCGCGATCCGCCCCGAGGCCTCACCGGGCAGATCGATGCCGGTGCGGCTTCCGAAACCGAACTTCTTGGCCTCTTCGACCAGCGGATCGCGCGCCTTCACATCGGCGACGTCGGAGCCGTAGCGCTGCCAGAAGTCGTAGCCGATCCGGTAGAAGAAGGTGTTGCAGGACACCTCGAGCGCCTTGGCGAAGCCGATGCTCCCGTAGGCGCCGGACTCGTAGTTCTTGAAGACCCGGTTGCCGACCTGGAAACCCGAGGAGCAGTCCAGTGTGGTGTCGGTGCTGTAGCCGTTGGTCAGCGCACCCGCGGCCATGAACGGCTTCCACGTCGAGCCGGGCGCGAACTGGCCCTGGGTGGCCCGCGACAGCAGCGGCGTACCGGCGGCCTCGGAGTAGAGGTGCTCGAGCTGGTCGTCGGTGATGCCGCCGACCCAGACCTTGGGGTCGTACGTCGGCTGGCTGGCCATCGCCACGATCCGCCCGGTCTGGGCCTCCATCACGATCGCCGACCCGGAGTCGGCCACATAGGGTCGCCCGGTCACCCGGTCGGTCTGCGAGCGGGCGATCATCATCATCTCGTGCAGCTGCTTCTCCACCACCCCCTGCACGCGAGCGTCGATCGAGGTCACCAGCGTGTCGCCGGCGGCGCTGGAGGTGGTCGAGTCCTCCCCCAGCACCCGGCCCATCGAGTCGACCGAGACACGTTGGTAGCCCGGCTGCCCGCGCAGCCACTTGTCGTACTGCTTCTCCACGCCGGCCCGCCCGACCGACGACGCGGCGTTGATCGACTCGTCGTCGCGATCGTTGGCAGCGTCGAGCTCACCCTCGGTGATCGGGCTCAGGTAGCCCAGCACGTGGGCCAGGTTGACCCCGAAGGGGCGGGGGTAGTCGCGCACGCTCTGCTGCTCGACCAGCACCGCGGGGAAGTCCTCGGGCTGCTCGAGGATCGCCAGCGCGACCTGTTGCGGCACATCGGCGGCGACCGGGACGGGTTGGAAGGGCGACCCGTTCCAACACGCACGGGGGCTCCGCCCCCGGGTCCCCCCGAGAAGCTTCTGGGCCTCGGCCGCCTCGGCTGCCTCGGCCGATCCGCAGGGGAGCAGCCGATCCTCGACCTCGCCGCGACGTACGTCGACCGCTCGGGCCACCCGCGCGACGAGACGACCACGAACGTCGGTGTCCATCTTGCCCAGCATCGTCCGGTCCAGCGAGACCACCCAGGAGTTCCGGTTGGCCACCAACGGACGACCCATCGCGTCGACCACGAGCCCGCGGGGCGGCTGCTCGATGATCTCGCGGACCGACTGGGACATCGCCTGCGCCTGGTAGTTCTCGCCGTCGACGACCTGGAGGTAGTACAGCCGACCGAACAGGGTCGCGAAGAGCGAGAACACCAGCGCCTGGATGACCAGCAGCCGCAACCGTTCGCTGCTGTGCGTGGTCGACCCCCTCACCCCGCTCACACCGGCGCCGTGGCGGGTTCTAGCCGCTCGAGCAGTCGCATCACGACCGGGAGGACGAGGGGGGTGAGCAGCACGTCCCAGAGCATCGCCACGCCGATCACCTGCAGCAGGCCGGGGATACCGACGTCCAGGTTGCCGGTGATCAGGCCGGTCAGTGCGAAGACCGAGGTGCCCAGGAAGGAGGAGGCGGCGACGGTGCCGACCACCGCGCCGACGGTCGGGCGCAGGTCGTCGCGCACCAGCCCGGCGACGTACCCCACGGCGACCAGCGCGAGGGCCCACTGGCCGACCAGATGCTCCGCGGGCGGGGCGAGGTCGAGCAGTAGCCCGGCGACGAAGCCGAGCTTCATGGCGAACGTCGGTCCGCGCGTCAGCGCGGCGCCGACGACGACGAGCAGGCACAGGTTGGGGACCACGCCCTGCCAAGCGAAGTAGGGAAAGACACTGACCTGCAACCCCAGGGCGACGATCACCAGCGCCGTCGCGGTAGCCGCGCGCAACCAGTTCATTTCGCGATCGTCCCGTCGGCCTCGACCACGGCACGGTCGCTCATGGTGCCCGACGGCACCACGACGCCGACCAGGTCGAGCGCGGAGAAGTCCACGAACGGCTCGATCACCGCGCGTTGGGTCGACTCGCGGACGTTGCTGAAGACACCCTCGACGCGGCCGATCGGGATGTCGGCGACGTACGGCGCTCCGGCTTCGCTGCCCCAGCTCGACACCACATCGCCCTTGGCCGGCACGACCGTCTGGTCGACCAACTCCAGGTCGAGCCGGCCGTCGTTGCCGATGACCCCGCGACCGCGCAGGAACCCGGCCTCCAGGCTGTTGCCGAGCCTCCCCCCCACGACCGAGTCGCCGTCGATGATCAGCAGCACGGTGGCCGTCGAGCGGGTCACCCGCAGCACCCGTCCGACCAGACCGTCGTTGTTGACCACGGTCATGTCCGGGGCGACCCCGGCGCGTGAGCCGGCGTCGATGGTGGCGGTGCGCGAGAAGCTCTGCGCCGGACCGATGGCGACCACGCGACTGGGCACCAGCGCGTAGCCGGCCGTCTTCGCGGTCGAGGTGAGGCCGTCGTACTCCGTGAGTCGGTTGCGGTCCAGATCTACGCTCGCGAGCTGACCGCGCAGCGCGGAGTTGTCAGCTTCGAGATCGTCGACCTGTTGGCGCAACGAGTCCAGCGCGCGCACCCAGCTCGGGATCGCGGCGATCGGCCCCACGACGGCGGCCGCGCCGGTCTCCAGCGGTCCGAACACCTCGCCCACGACGCGGCGGGCCGGATCGAGCGGGGAGGTGTCGCCGCCTTGGGAGTCCAGCTTCGCCAGCGTCGCGCAGGCCAACACGAGCGCGATCAGCAAGGACCGGGTCGACCCGGTGCGTCGGGTGCCGAGCCGTCGCGCTTCGGGACGCCCCCTGTCACCGGGCGAGAGCTTGCCGAGCGCGGGCTGGTCACGTCCCGCCTTGGTCGGCCGATCCAGCAACGTCATCAGTAGCGCCGCGCTTCTTGGACCAGCACCTGCTGGAGGGCGTCGAACTCCTCGACGCACTTGCCCGCTCCGAAGACCACCGAGCTCAGCGGATCTTCGGCCACGTGCACCGGCATCCCGGTCTCGTGGCGCAGCCGCTCGTCCAGGCCGCGCAGCAGCGCACCGCCGCCGGTCAGCACGATGCCCCGATCCATGATGTCACCGGCCAGCTCCGGCGGAGTCTGGTCGAGGGTGGTCCGGACGGCGTCGATGATCGCGTGCAGCGGCTCGTCCAGCGCGTGCCGGATCTCCGCAGTGGACACCTCGACGGTAAGCGGCAGCCCGGAGACCAGGTCGCGGCCACGGATCTCGGCGCGTGGTTCGTCGGGCAGCGGGAAGGCCGATCCAAGGCTCATCTTGACCTCTTCGGCGGTGCGCTCCCCCAGCATCAAGGAGTGCTCCTTCTTCATGTAGGCCACGATCGCGGCGTCCAGCTCGTCGCCCGCGGTGCGGATCGACACCGAGGTGACGATGCCGCCCAGCGAGATCACCGCGACCTCGGTAGTGCCGCCGCCGACGTCGACGACCATGTTGCCGGTGGCCTTGTGCACCGGCAGGCCGGCCCCGATGGCCGCCGCCATCGGCTCCTCGATGATGGAGACCTTGCGGGCACCGGCCTGGTAACCGGCCTCTTTCACCGCGCGCTGCTCCACCGCAGTGATGCCGCTCGGCACGCAGATCACCATCCGCGGCTTGGCGAAGTAGCGGCGGCGGTGCACCTGGTGGATGAAGTAGCGCAGCATCTGCTCGGTGGCCTCGAAGTCGGCGATCACGCCGTCCTTCAGCGGCCGGATCGGGGTGATGGAGTCCGGCGTACGCCCGATCATCCGCTTCGCCTCGTGTCCCACCGCCAGGATCTCCCCGGTGTGGGTGTTCAGCGCGACCACCGACGGCTCGTCGAGCACGATGCCCTTGCCGCGGACGTAGACCAGCGTGTTGGCGGTGCCGAGATCCACGGCCATGTCGCGGCCGATGAAGCTGTTCGCCATCTGGGCTGCCTCGCTGCTGGGTCGTTGCTCACGCCGGGGGAGCGGGGACGACACAGCACCCGCCGCGGACGGCCCCGTGCGACGACTCTAAAAGTCAGGAGGCGCCAGTCACGTGCGCCACGCCGGTCCCACCTGTCCCAGGGCTCGGGGTGCCGCCATCGCTCGCCCTGCTCCGCCGTCGGGAGGTCATCACGATCGGAGGCTATTGCGTCGGGTTGTGATGACGTCCTGAGTCAGGCCAGCCGAGGGCCAGAAGGGGGCCAGCCGAAGCTCCGCCCCCTTGTTCAGCCTTGGGGGAACCAGATGCCGATCTCGCGCTCGGCCGACTCCACGCTGTCCGAACCGTGCACGAGGTTCTGCTGAACCTTCAAGCCCCAGTCGCGTCCGAGGTCGCCGCGGATCGTGCCGGGCGCCGCCGCGGTCGGGTCGGTGGCGCCTGCCAGCGAGCGGAAGCCCTCGATGCAGCGCTCACCCTCGACGATGATCGCCACCACCGGACCGGAGAGCATGAATTCGGTCAGCGGCTCGTAGAAGGGCTTGCCCTCGTGCTCGGCGTAGTGCTCGGCCAGCAGCTCGGGCGTCGCCGAGCGCAGCTCGAGGGCGACGAGCCGGTAGCCCTTCGTCTCGATCCGGCCGACCACCTCCCCGACGAGGTTGCGGCGTACGCCGTCCGGCTTGACGAGGACCAGGGTGCGTTCCATGCTCAGCACCCTATCGAGGCCCGAGATCGGCCGCGCGACGGCGTACGTCGGGTGGCACCGGCAGGTCTGTCAGCGGGTCGGTCTCGACCTCGCCGGCCACCAGGCGCAGCGGGATCACCCCGGCCCAGGTGCCGGCGTCGATGTCGGGCTGGTCGTCCTCGACGCCCCCGGTCCGCACCTTCACCGAGGCTTCGCCCAGCGACACCGCCACCACCCCGGTCGCCGCCAGCTCCTTGCGAGTGCTGCGCCGCAACGTCGCGGCCCGCCCCGGCACGATTTGGTCGACGAGCAGGTCCAGGGCCCGGTCCTTCTCGGCCGGATCGTCGACCTTGCGGGCCTCGCCCAGGATCACCGCGGAGCGATAGTTCATCGAGTGGTTGAACGACGAGCGCGCGGCCACGATGCCGTCGACCAGCGTTACCGTCACGCAGACCTGTGCACCCGGTGCGGTGGTGAGCTGGACGATCCAGGGCGCCGCCACCGAGCCGTGCAGGTAGAGCGTGCCGCCCTCGTCGGGACCCTCGGGGTCGGCCACGTGCAGCGTCGGCAGCACCACCGGCGCCCCGTCCCGAACCAGCCCGACATGGCACACCAACGCCTCGGCGAGCAGCGCGAACAGCTCGGCGCGATCGGTGCGGCCACGCTCACGCTCGCGCGTCAGTTTGGTTCGAAGCGTGTTGGAGAGGGTGGCCACTAGGACTCGTCGAAGGCGGAGTACGCCGCGGCCCGCTCGCGCTCGATCTTGAGTCCCAAGAAGTAGGCGGTGGCCCACAGCGCACCGAAGACCAGCCCCAGCAAGAACATCATCGGGACGACGAACCCCAGTCCTATCGCGGCGACCTGGATCACCCAGCCCAGCCAGTAGGCCCACTCGGCGCGCAGCATCCCGGCGACCAACAGACAGGCCACGGCGAGCCCGATTCCGAGTGTCAGGGCGGTGCCGACCGCGACGTCGGCGATGGTGATCAGCACCGGCGCGGTCAGCCCGAGGGTGATCGCCTCCAGCGAGAGGATGGCCGCGCACATCGCCCGGCGCGGGGATCTCACGTGGCTTCCTCACCGCGACCGCGCAGCATCGCCCGGGCCTCGCCGACGGTGACCACGCTGCCGGTGACCAGCACCGCGCCCGAGCCCAGCGGCGACCCGAACGCCTCGCCCGCCTCGGCCAGCGTCGCGGCCTGCTCAATCGCGTCACTGAGCCGGGGCGCGACGCTGACCCGGTCCTCACCGAAGATCTCGATGGCCGCGTCGGCCAGCTCCTGGGCGGGCATGGAGCGGTCGGTGGAGTTCTGGGTGCAGACCAGGTGCGCCAGGTGCGGCTCGAAGGCGGCCAGCACCCCGGCGAAGTCCTTGTCGTTCATCACCCCCATCACCCCGATCAGCGGGTCGAACGCGAAGGAGTCGCCGAGCGCATCGGCGGAGGCCTGCGCGCCATGTGGGTTGTGGGCGGCGTCGAGCAGGATGGTGGGACTGCGCCTGATCACCTCGAGCCGTCCCGGCGAGGTGACCTCGGCGAAGGCGGCCCGGACGAGTTCGGCGTCCAGCGGCTGGTCACCGGCGAAGGCTTCGACTGCGGCCAGGGCGAGGACGGCGTTCTGCGCCTGGTGCGCGCCGTACAACGGCAAGAACACCTCGTCGTACCGGGCCCGGAGCCCCTGGATCGACATCATCTGACCGCCGACCGCGGCGTCGCGGTGGATCAGGCCGAAGTCGTGGCCCTCGCGCAGCACCGTCGCGCCCACCTCGGCCACCCGGGCGGCCAGCACCTCGTCCACCTCGGGTCTCTGCTGGGCCACCACGGCCACTGAACCGGCCTTGATGATCCCGGCCTTCTCGGTGGCGATCCCGACCACGCTGTCCCCGAGGTATTTTGCGTGGTCCACGGCGATCGGCAGCACGACCGCCACCTGGGCGTCCGCGACGTTGGTGGCGTCCCAGGCCCCGCCCATCCCGACCTCGACGACCGCGACCTCGACGGGGGTGTCGGCGAAGGCGGCGTAGGCCATCCCGACCCTCGCCTCGAAGAACGACAGCGGGTAGGCCCCGGACTCGTCGACCAGGTGGGTGTACGGCGCGATGTCGTTGAAGGCGCGGATGAAGTCCTCGTCGGGCATCGGCAGGCCGTCGATGCAGATCCGTTCGCTGACCTTCTCCAGGTGCGGGCTGGTGAACCGCCCGGTGCGCAGGTCGAGCGCCCGCAGCAGGGCGTCGATCATCCGCGAGGTCGATGTCTTGCCGTTGGTGCCCGTCAGCTGGATCACCGGGTAGGCGCGCTGCGGGTCGCCGAGGAGCTCGGTGAAGGCAAGGATCCGGTCCAACGACGGCTCGAGCCGGGTCTCGGGCCAGCGGGAGATCAGGGCCTCGTCGACCTCGGCCAGGGTTTGGGCGGGCCGGGGCGCTTCAGGTGTCTGGGTCATGGCGATTCTGAGTCTAGTGACGGGCTAGATAGACGATCCCGCCGCGGTCTGCCCGTCGCGGCGGATCACGAAGTTCGCCAGGTCGACCAATCGTCGATAGCCGATTGCCTCGTAGATCTTGTTCGACGTCGGGTTCGCGAGGTCAGCGAACAGGCAGACCCTGACTCCGCTCCCCCGGACGCGCCGGGAGACCTCGGCCACCGCCGCGCTGGCATACCCGTGGCCCCGGTGCGCAGGGGCGGTGTAGACCGGCCCGATCCGGGACACGCCGTACGCCGGCGCGCTGGACTGGGTCAGGTGCACCCGCTCCCCCGCGGCGTCCTCCCAGAACCAGACCCGGCCCTGGTCGATTCGGCGGCGGATCGTGGTGAGGTCCTCAACCACGTGGTTCTCCGGGCCCCGCAGGCGGCCGGCCTGTTCGTCCGCGTCGCCCATGAAGGCCTGGAACCAGGCGAGGGTGAGCTCGGTGTCCTTCGGCTCGGCCAGTCGCAGGTGACCCGCCGGCAGCGGCGGTGCACTGAGGTCGCCGAGCTCGAACAGCCGGACTCCTTGGTGGATCTCGACCTGCCCACCCACGAGCCGGCCCATCTCCTCAGCACAGATGCGCGCGGCCGGCAGCGCCCCGTTGATGCCCTCGACCAACTCACCGCGTTCAAACAGGCTCCGCGCCAGGCCACGCGCCGCCTGGTCGGGCATCGGCAGCAGATAGAGCGGATGCGGCTCGAAGGGAGCCGTCCGCATCGCGACCCCGACCACCTCACCCCCCGTGCCCACCGAGCGCACCACCAGCCACCACCGCGGGAACGACTCATCGCAGATGATGCCCTCGAGCTCGTCATCGCGCACCCGCTCGGTAGACGTCGCCAGCACCGTGTTGAGAACCGGATCCAGGGCGAGGTAGCCGTCGGCGACGCTCAGGAAGGCGGCCGGACCGTCGTAGAACTCCAGGCCGTACTCCGGGTTGGGCTGCAGGTCGAACATGGGCCAACGCTAGGTCGTGCGAGGCACCCGCCACCACCGACTAATCTGCTCACCATGTCTGACACTCAGCCCGCCAGCCCGCCACGGACGATCTCGGTTCCGGACAAGCCGGTCCTGGAGGGGCTCGAGGACAAGTGGGCCGCGGTGTGGAAGGCCGACGACACCTACGCCTTCGACCGCAGCCAGCCGCGCGAGAACGTCTATTCCATCGACACCCCGCCGCCGACGGTCAGCGGCAGCCTGCACGTCGGCCACGTCTTCAGCTACACCCACCCGGACCTGATCGCCCGCTACCAACGGATGCGGGGGAAAACGGTGTTCTACCCGATGGGCTGGGACGACAACGGCCTGCCCACCGAGCGTCGGGTGCAGAACTACTTCGGCGTCCGCTGCGACCCCTCGGTCGCCTACGACCCCGACTTCACCCCGCCCGAGAAGCCCGACCCCAAACGGCAGCTGCCGATCAGCCGGCCCAACTTCGTGGAGCTGTGCGAACAGCTGGTGGTCGAGGACGAGCAGGTCTTCGAGTCACTTTGGCGAACCCTCGGGGTCTCGGTCGACTGGTCGCAGACCTACACGACCGCGGGACCCAAGGCCCGCGAGGTGAGCCAACGCGCCTTCCTGCGCAACTTCGCCCGCGGTGAGGCCTATCTCGCCGAGGCGCCGACCGTGTGGGACGTCACCGACCGGACGGCGGTCGCCCAGGCCGAGATTGAAGCGCGGGAGTACGCCGGCCACTACTACCGGGTCGCCTTCCATCCGGTCTCGACGGGGCTCGACCACCAAAGCCCGATCCACATCGAGACGACCCGACCTGAGCTGATCCCGAGCGCCGTCGCGCTGATCGCGCATCCGGACGACGAGCGGTATCAGCCGCTCTTCGGCACCACGGTCACCAGCCCCGTCTTCGGCGTCGAGATCCCGGTGGTCGCGCATCCGGGCGCCGAGCCGTCCAAGGGCACGGGCTTGGTCATGTGCTGCACGTTCGGCGACCTCACCGACGTCACCTGGTGGCGCGAGCTCAACCTGCCGGTCCGCACCGTGGTCGGCCGCGACGGGCGGCTGGCCCGCGAGACCCCCGAGTGGCTCGCAGCTCCCGATGCCTCGACGGCGTACGCCGAGCTGGCGGGCAAGACCATCTTCTCCGCGCGCGAGGCGATGGTCGCCCTGTTGCGCGAGAGCGGTGACCTCGACGGTGAGCCGAAGGCGACCACTCGGATGGCCAACTTCTACGAGCGCGGGGACAAGCCTTTGGAGATCGTGGCCACGCGGCAGTGGTACATCCGCAACGGGGGCCGTGACCGCGACCTGCGGGAGGAGATGCTGGCACGAGGTAACGACGTCACGTGGCTGCCCTCCCACATGAAGGTCCGCTACGACAACTGGGTGTCCGGACTGACCGGTGACTGGCTGATCTCCCGCCAACGATTCTTCGGCATCCCGTTCCCGGCCTGGTATCCGCTGGACGACGACGGCGAGCCCGACTACGCACACCCGCTGATGCCGAGCGAGGCCGAACTGCCGGTCGACCCCTCGACCGACGCGCCGCGCGGATACGAGGAGTCCCACCGCGGACAGCCCGGCGGCTTCATGGGCGACCCGGACGTGATGGACACCTGGGCGACCTCGTCGCTGACCCCGCAGCTTGCCGGCGGCTGGAGTGTCGACGACGACCTGTTTGCTCGCGTCTTCCCCATGGATCTGTGCACGCAGGCGCACGAGATCATCCGCACCTGGCTATTCTCGCGCGTGGTCCGCGCTCACTACGAGAACCACGCCACGCCATGGAGCCACGCAATGCTCTCGGGCTGGATCCTGGACCCCGACCGCAAGAAGATGTCGAAGTCCAAGGGCAACGTCGTGGTGCCGACCGAGATCCTGGACAAGTATGGTGCGGACGCGGTTCGCTGGCGCGCCTCCACCGTCCGGCCCGGCATGGACTCGCCCTTCGACGAGACCCAGATGAAGGTCGGTCGACGGCTGGCGATGAAGGTGCTCAATGCCTCCAAATTCGTCCTCGGCCTAGGCAACGGGTACCTCGACCGCTCTCTGGTTACCGAGCCCATTGATCGAGCTCTGTTGGCTCGCCTGGCCCAGGTGATCGAGCAGGCCACCACCCACTTCGACAACTACGACTACACCTCGGCCCTAGAGGTCAGCGAGCGGTTCTTCTGGGAGTTCTGCGACGACTACCTCGAGTTGGTCAAGGAGCGGGCGTACGTCGAAGACGGCGGCCCGCCGACGGCCTCGGCGCAGGCCACCCTGTCGATCGCGCTGCACGCCCAGTTGCGGCTGCTGGCCCCGTTCGTGCCCTACGTGACCGAGGAGGTCTGGTCCTGGTGGCAGGACGGCTCGGTGCACCGTTCGAGCTGGCCGACCGCCGACGAAGTCATCGTCGAGGGAGCCGACCCGGCCCTGTTGGGCGCAGTCGCCGCTGCCCTCACCGGCATCCGGGGAGCCAAATCGGGCGCCAAGGTCTCGATGCGCGCGGAACTGTCGCGGGTCGAGATCACCGGCCCCGCGGCGTCCGTCGAGGCCGCGCAGTCGGCAGCCGACGACCTGCGCCGCACCGGCAAGATCACCGGCGACCTGATCTTCACCGCCAACGAGGCCACCGAGCTCAGCGTGGCCGCAGAACTGGCCTGACCCCGATCAGCACAGGAGGGGCTGGAAGGTCAGATCGGAGATCCCGATCTGACCGCTGCCGTAGCCCGCGGTGACCGTAAACACTAGCTGCACGCTGCAGACGTCGCCGTGTCGAATCCATCAGGGTGAATTTGAGCCCCCGGACGGCGCTGGGCGACTACGCCGCAGTCCAACGGTGAGGGCAGTCGCGCGCTGGATCAAGACGTGGAACTCGCGAAGGCGGCCGCCCTGCTGCACGCGGACGAGGTCGAGATGGTGCCGAGAAACGACTTGCCGAACATCTGGATCAGCCAACGGTAGGAGTCCCAAGCGAACCGCGCGTCGCCCGCCGCTTCGACGAGCCCGAGCACCGAGGCGGTCGTTGAGTCCGACGTTGCGTACGGTCTCCATCATTTCGGGCAAGGAGTACTTCGCACCCGAGCGCACGCTCACCAGCAGCGGGTCGACGCAGTCGCCTAGCCGACGGCCGACCTCGTCCTCCAGCCGGCGCAGCCCCACGGTGACCTGCACGCGCAGCTGGTCGGGCTCACGACCTGCTCGAGGTAGAAGCGGCAGGACTCGGTGTGCTCGTGAAGCCCGGCGGCACCGGGAGGCCCAGCCTCGTCATCTCGGCGAGGTTGGCGCCCTTGCCGCCAAGCAGGTCCATCTGATCCTTGTCACCCTCGTTGAAGTGGTAGACCAGCTTCGTCAGCGACGCCTTCATTGGGGTCCCCCTCCTTTGGATCAGCGGCCATCCTCCGAAAGCATCGTCAGCACCAGCTTGCGTACATCGTCAGCCCCGGCAAGGGTCAATGCCTCTTGAGCCAGGGTGGCGCAGCGCTCGACGTCGAGCTCCCGGACCGCCGCCTTGACCCTGGGTACGGCCGGCGGAGAGACGCTCAGCTCGCGCACGCCTAGTCCGACCAGCACCGGTATGGCCAGCTTGTCGGAGGCGGCCTCGCCACAGACGGCGACCTCGATCCGGCCACGAGCGGCACGGCACACGTGGTCGATCAGCTGGAGTACGCCGGGGTCGAGGGCGTCGGCGAGAGCTGCTACCGCCCCATTACCGCGTTCGGCAGCGAGTGCGTACTGCGTGAGGTCGTTGGTGCCGATGCTGACGAAGCCGACGTACGGCAGGAACGCCTCGATCTTCAGCGCCGCCGCGGGTACCTCGATCATCGTGCCGATGTGGAGACCTTCGGGGAGCCCCGAGGGCCCCGCGGCCTCCAGGAGCACCTGCCGTGCCTCGATCATCTCTCCGGGCGTCGACACCATGGGAATCATGACGCTGGTCGGGAAGCTCCGCGCGGTGTGGCAGATCGCGCCCATCTGGTCTCGCAGGAGGTCGCGGTGCTCGAGGCTGAGGCGGATGCCCCTCTGACCGAGGAACGGGTTCGCCTCCTGAGGCATCGGCAGGTAGGACAGTGGCTTGTCTCCTCCGACGTCGAGGGTGCGCAGGGTGATCCGCCGGGTGTCCATGGCCTCGGCGATCGCGGCGTATTCGGCCTGCTGCTCATCGACATCGGGCGCGACACTCCGGTCGAGGAACAGGAACTCGGTGCGCACGAGCCCGGCGCAGTCGGCGCCGGCCGCCAGTGCCGGCACGGGCATCGGCCACCGACCCGAGGTTGGCGGCCACGGCGACGTGCCTGCCGTCCCGGGAGACGGCCGGCTGCTCCGCGAGGGCGAGCTGCCGAACGCGTCGCTCGGCCTCGTCAGCGCCGCGGCGCTGGTACTCCTCCAGGAGTTCGGGCGAGGGGTCGAACTGAAGCTCGCCACTGCCGCCGTCGAGAAGGATCGTGGTGCCTTCGCGGATGCTGAGCCCCTCGGGGCCAGCCCCGACGACTACCGGAATGTCACGTGCCCGGGCGAGGATCGCGGCGTGCGACGTCGGGCTGCCCAGAGCGAGAACGACTCCGGTCACCAGACCGAGGTCCAGTCCGGCCGTCTCGGCGGGAGTCAGGTCGCTGGCCACCAGGACACCTTGCGAGGTCATGCGCCGGGCGGGCTCCCCTGTCAGTGCGCGCAACACCTGGTCGCCGACCGCGTGGACATCCGCGGCTCGCTCCCTCAGATAGGGGTCGGGCAGGCTTGCCCACTCGCGCTCGACGTCGGCCAGGCAGCCGGCCCAGGCCGATACCGCCCCGATCCCTGTGCTGGTGCGGGCCGGAGGGTCAGCGGCTGCCTGGACGGTCTCGTCGAACCGTCGCGCAGCGAGGGTGAGCAGGTGCTCGACCGCCTCTTGGGCTTGTGGTCCCGAAGCACGGACCTCCACCTCGTGTCCGCGCAGCGCAGCGAGCGTCGCGAAGCGGCTCAGGCTTCCGGCGGGAACAGGCGAGCCGCCCGTGGTGAGGTTGCGCAGCTGGACCGACGCGTCGAGTGCACGGACCTCGCTGACGAGCCGGGCAGCCGGCCGGGCGTGAAGTCCGTGGGGGTTCTCGACAGAGAAGACGCCAACGACCTCATCTGCGCTGACCGCGCCGGCTTCGGGTGCGGCGCTGGCGTCAGGTGTCGACAGGTGCCCCGACTTGCCCATGAGAGCGTCACGCGCCTCGGCCGCTACCTCTTCCCGGCTGGCCCCGCCCGCCGCGGCAACGGCGGCGACGATGAGGCCCTCGACCAGAGATGCCGACACCGAGTTCCATGTCGCCCTCCCCGAGCTCGAAGGTGGGCTTACCCACGGCCGGCACGGTGCAAGACGTGAGGGCCACGCCCATGCTGCGCCCTTGCGCGTTGACGGTCCGCGCGAGGTCGGCGACCTGGTCGAGGTCGCGGCCCTGCTCGGCCGCTGCACCGGCGATCTTCTCCAGCAGCACCGTAACGCCGACGCCGCGACGTCCTGCGGTCCAGGTGCTGTCCTGGACGGCCACGTCGTCGTCGGTGACCACTGACAGGACGCGGGCGCCAAACCTGACTCAGGCCGACTTCTTCTTCTTCGACACCGACTCGCGCTCCACCATGGTGGGTGCCACATCGTCGTCGACCACCTCGCGGGTGATGATCACCTTGGCGACGTCGGTGCGCGAGGGCACGTCATACATCACGTAGAGGAGGACCTCCTCAATGATCGCGCGCAGACCGCGGGCTCCGGTGCCCCGCTCGAGGGCCTTGTCGGCGATGGCCTGGATGGCGTCCTCGGTGAACTCCAGCTCGACGCCGTCGAGGTCGAAGAGCTTCTGATACTGCTTGACCAGCGCGTTGCGCGGCTCGGTGAGGATCTGCACCAGGGCCTCGTTGTCGAGCTTGTTGACGCTCGCGATCAGCGGCAGTCGACCGATGAACTCCGGGATCAAGCCGTACTTCGTGAGGTCCTCGGGCCGCACCTGGCCCAGCAAATCCTCGGCCTCGCGCTCGGCGGCACCGCGGACCTGGGCGGTGAAGCCGAGGGTCTTCTTGCCGACCCGCTGCTCGATGATGTGCTCGAGCCCCGCGAACGCCCCACCAACAATGAACAGCACGTTGGTGGTGTCGATCTGGATGAACTCCTGGTGCGGGTGCTTGCGCCCACCCTGCGGCGGGACCGACGCGGTGGTGCCCTCGAGGATCTTCAGCAGCGCCTGCTGCACGCCCTCACCCGAGACGTCCCGGGTGATCGACGGGTTCTCGCTCTTGCGGGCGATCTTGTCGACCTCGTCGA
>JBBPYJ010000096.1:0-8084 GCA_038200025.1 Propionibacteriales bacterium
GATCTTGGACCGGTCATGTCTCACCGGCAATACAGTCGTTTCATGGACACGATTTCGGTGCGCCAACTGCGCAATCACGGGGAAGAGGTGCTGCAGCGCGTCGAGCGAGGCGAGGTTCTCGTCGTCACCCGAGATGGCGTCGAAGTGGCGGAGTTGCGCCCACGGCCGCCTCAGGATTCATGTGCCTCCGACGGCTCCTGGAGTCGGCGCTCGTGCAGACGCTGCTCAGCGGCCGGCAGATACACAAGGCAAGGGGAGTCGTCGTCTGGGTGCTTTTCCTTGAGGTGGAAGATCCAACGATCCATCGCGGCCATGTAGCCGTTGTCGCTGCCGATGCGATAGGCCGACCATTTGCGATGACCCTTGGACAAGCACTCGGTGCAGGCGATCTTGTAGGAGAACTGCTGTTGCTCGTCCAGTTCGATGCTCACGTTCGCTAGCGGGCCCGCCTCCTTGGTCGCCTTCCGCTCACGAGCGGCTCGGCTCGCCACCATGTCGCACCCCTGTCGTCGTCGGGTCCCAGAGCCTAGCGTCGGTCCAGGGGATCCATACACTGCGAACTTGACGCCCGGCCGGCCTCGCCGTCGCCATCGAACGGTCGGAGCATCGATTCCGACACGCAGGCAGTTTCGACTCGGCTGACATCGTGCGGACAGACCGAGACGAGCGTCGGTGACCCACGTCCGGCGCGACCTCGATGCGCACATCCTGGATTTGGCGATCTACGAGGTTGGCAACGTGTTGGCACGTGCATTGAGATGGAGTGCAACTGACGTTGCGGGTCAGCTCGACGATCTGGTCGCGATCGTCGGCCCGCCGCTGGTGATGTCGTACGACTGGCTCCCGGAGGTCGCCCGACTCGCGGAGTTACAAGGCTTGTCCTTCTACGACGCGAGCTGGGCTGCCACAGCCGCAGCGCTGAAGATCACTCTCGTCAGCGCTGACCGGCGACTGTTGTCTGCTGGCCTGGCTGAGACGGCGTCTGCGGTGGTTGCGAGGCTGCATCTCGGCTCGTAGCACATGCTACCTGACATAATGTCAATTATCGGCGATGCGACTCGACTGCACCAACTGCACCATCACTTGGCCGACTGACTGAAGCGTCAATCCTGCAGCGGGGCCGCTCGGCGAACCGAGCAGCCTCACTCGGAACCAGCCTGATCCAAGTCCCTACTCGAGGCGTCAGGCGATGGCGACGGCGGTGCCAGTCACCCGGATGCCTCCGGTCTTGGGGATGTCGACCGTGAGCAGACTGGGGCGCCCCATGTCCTCACCCTGGTGAATCGTGACGGTGGCGGGGGGCTGGACCACACACAGTTCGCGGAGGTAGCCGCCCAGAGCCGCAGCGGCCGCGCCGGTGGCCGGATCCTCGACGACGCCACCGGGCGGGAACGGGTTGCGGGCGTGGAACACCGACTCCGACTCCTGGTGGACCAGGTTGACGGTGGTCCAACCCCGGTCCCCCATCAGGATTGCCAGGGCTTCGTAGTCGTAATCCAGAGTGGCGAGGCGCTCACGCGACTTCGTGACCAGCACTGGGTGCCAGGCACCCGCGAAGGCGACCCCAGGTCGAATCGAGTCGTCCAGGTCGGTTTGCTTCCAGCCGAGCGTGGCGAGGATCGCCGCCAGGTCGCCGTCCGCGAGCGGCGTACTGCGCGGCTCGACGCTGGTCAACGTCGCCGAGATTGCGCCGAGCGACCCCACGGTCGAGACCGGCACCCGCCCTACCGACGTGTGCAGGAGCATCTCCCCCGGGCCATGGTGTTCGGCATACGCGACGGCAGTGGCGATCGTGGCGTGCCCGCAGAACGACACCTCGCCAAGGGGACTGAAGTAGCGCACATCGAAGGCACCGTCGGCTCGTGGCGTGAGGAACGCAGTCTCTGAGTAACCCACCTCGACGGCCACCTGGAGCATCTCGGCAACTGTCGCACCGCGGGCGTCGAGGACGACGCCGGCCGGGTTCCCGCCGGCTGGGTCGATCGTGAACGCAGCGTACCTCGATATCTCCATGCCGCCCTCAACCCCCAGGGAAGATGCGATGTTCCAGGACGTCATCACGATCGGCACCAATACCGTCGGGTTGTGATGACGTCCCGGGCGGTGCATCCTGTCCCGGTGCTGCACCGCCACCCGTTCCTCAGCCTGCTCAGCGGCAGCTATGTCCTTTTCGTGGTCTGGTTGACCCTCTCCCCGCAGCCGATCAACCGGGAGCGGGCGTCGCTGATCAACCGGGTGCTGGACGGCCTGCACCGACGCGGTTACGTGGACTGGCTGGACTTCACCCGCCTGGAGTTCTTGTCCAACATCGCGCTCTTCGTGCCCATCGGGGTGTTCCTGTTGCTACTTCTCGGGTTCAAGCGCTGGTGGTTGGCCGGCCTAACGGCGTCCGCCATGACCATGCTCATCGAGAGCGCACAGACCCGGATCCCGGGTCGGGTCCCGGACACCAGGGACATCTTCGCCAATACGGTCGGCGGACTGATCGGCATCGCCATCGCGCTGATCCTGACGCTGCCCGACATCCGACGCCGCCGCCGACGGGCACGTCGAGCTAGCGACCGGGTTCCGGCCCGTTGATCTCGAGATCGCAAGTGCCTGCTCGGCCCGATTCACGTGCACGCGATTGGTGGGTCACCCCACTGATTGCGGGGCTCTCCTTGCTGATCGGGTTCGCCGCCGCGCAGGCGACCGACATGCGGTGGCTCGGTGGCCTGATCGTGCTCGCCGGCGCGGCCTGGTGCGTGGCGCGAGAGTGGCGGCGTACGCCGTGGTGGCGACTCGCCCTGCTGCTGGTCACCGGAGCCGGCTGCTTCGTGCTCGCGCACTTGCTCGCCGACAGCCTGGGACCGTGGCCGGCGGTGCTGGTGTCGGCGCTCGCGCTCGGGACTGCGACGTACCTGCTCGTGGCGAACCGCCCGGCGGCGAACTGACCGCCGCAGAAGCTGCGACTAGGCGCGGTCCACGATCGCGAACACCCGGGCCGGGAAGCCAGAGCCCTCCTTCGGCTTGGGCCAGGAAGCGACCACGAGGGCGCCGGTCGCCGGCACCTGGTCGAGATTGGCGAGCAGCTCGATCTGCCACCGGTCAGCGCCGAGGATGTAGGTCTCGGCGGGAGCGGATCCGCCGCCGACGACCACGGCTGCATCGGTGTCGGTCGTGTCGTGCCCAACGGCGGTCACGTTGCGCTCCTCCACCAGGAACCGCAACGCCTCGACGCTCCACCCCGGATAGTGGGCACCGCCGTCGGCGTCCCGATTGGACATCGCCTCGCCGTCCGGCCAGCGGTCGCCCCAGCCGGTCAGCAGGGCAACGAAGGATCGAGGACCTATCTGCCCGTGCTCGGCTTCGTGCGCCTCGAGGTCGGCGACCGAGACCAAGTGGTCGGCGTCCTCGGACGCCTGAGCACGGATGTCAACCACGACCAACGGCAGGATCATGTCGGTGACCTCGAGCTCGTCGAGGGTCCGCCCGCCGGGCGCGAAGTGGCACGGCGGGTCGACGTGGGTCCCCCACTGTCCGATGTGGGTGTACTGGTGGGCCAGGAACCCGGTTCCCACACTGCCCTCCCCCTCGGCGAAGCCGAAGAGCTGCTCGCGCTGCTCGTCGGGAAACGCGGAGTAGTGCGGGATACCGGGGGCGAACGCGTGTGTGAGATCGATCCACTCACACGCCCGAAGGCGCGACAGAACCTCGTCGAGCGACGCCGATGTCACGGGCGATCAGCTCCAGTAGAGACGGGTCGCTGGGCTGTAGGACTTGCCGTAGTCGTCACTCTTCTTGGTCATCACGCGCCAGGCGTGCTTGCGACCATCGCGGGGCACGACCACCTTGAATTTGAACTTGCCGTTCGTACGGGTCTGCTGCTTCTGAGCCTTGACCCACTTCTTGCCCTTCTGGCGCTGCAGGATGATCTTCTTGTTCTTGTAGTCGGTGGCCTTGCCCGCCAACTTGACCTTGGTGCTCCGGCCGATCTGGTCGTAGGTCAGCGTGATGGGACGCTTGGGCTTGCCCGCAGCCGAGGCCGCGGCAGGAGCCGAGGTCTCGACGATCGAGGATGAGTTGTTGGCCGAGGCGGTAGACGGGGCCAGGAACGATGCGGACGCTGCGAGGACCAGCGACACGACGAGCGAGATGACACCCTTCATGAGGGACCCTTCCGGGATCAGAGGTATGGAGAGAGGGGTGCACAGAGTATGTGCCCCGATTCGGCGCACTCCAAACCTGCGAGCCAGTACTTTTCTCGCCGTCAGCCAGCGTCGACACGTGCAACCGGCGATACAGACGTATCTCATATCTGAGATAACATTTCTGCCATGAGCGACGACTTCCAAGGCCGGATCGGCAACCTCATCCGCGACGCCCGCAAGCATCGCGGCTTGACCCAGCAGCAGCTCGCCGAGACCCTCGGCACCAGCCAGAGTGCCATCAACCGCATCGAGCGAGGTCACCAGAACCTGTCCCTGCAGATGCTGGCCAGGATCGGTGCCGCCCTGGACTCTGAGATCGTCGCCCTCGGGGCCGGGCCCACCCACCTCCGCGTCAACGGCCCGACCACGCTGTCGGGCACCATCGCGGTGAAGTCGTCGAAGAACGCTGGGGTCGCGCTGCTGTGCGCCTCACTGCTCAACCGGGGTCGGACCACCCTGCGCAAGGTGGCCAGGATCGAGGAGGTCAACCGGCTGCTGGAGGTGCTCAACAGCCTCGGCGTCCAGACCCGCTGGTTCAACGAGAACGACCTTGAGATCATCCCGCCCGCCGTGCTCAACCTGGCCAGAATCGACGAGGAGTCGGCACGGCGTACCCGTTCGGTGATCATGTTCCTGGGTCCCCTGCTTCACCTGTCCGACGACTTCCATCTCCCCTACGCCGGCGGCTGCAACCTCGGCACCCGCACGATCGAGCCGCACATGTCGGCGTTGCGTCCCTTCGGGCTCGAGGTCAAGGCCACCGACGGGAGCTATCACGCTCAGGTCAACCGGGCCATCGAACCCCACCGCCCGATCGTGCTCACCGAGCGCGGTGACACCGTCACCGAGAACGCCCTGATGGCCGCCGCCCTGCACCCGGGCACCACGATGATCCGCAACGCCTCGTCGAACTACATGGTCCAGGACCTGTGCTTCTATCTGCGCAAGCTCGGGGTCGGGGTCGAGGGCATCGGCAGTACGACGCTGACGGTGACCGGCCGTCGCGAGATCGACGTCGACGTCGACTACGCGCCCAGTGAGGACCCGATCGAGGCGATGTCGCTGCTCGCCGCGGCGATCGTGACCAAGTCCGCGATCACCATCACCCGGGTGCCGATCGAGTTCCTCGAGATCGAGCTGGCGACGCTGGAGGAGATGGGGTTCAGCTACACCCGCTCAAACGAGTACGTCGCCCTCAACGAGCAGACGCGACTGGTAGACCTGACCACCAAGGCCTCCGAACTGCGTGCCCCACTGGACAAGATCCACCCGATGCCGTTCCCGGGGCTCAACATCGACAACCTGCCGTTCTTCGCGGTGATCGCCGCCGTCGCCACCGGCCAGACCCTGCTGCACGACTGGGTCTATGAGAACCGGGCCATCTATCTGACCGACCTGAACAAGCTCGGTGGTCAGGTCAAGCTGCTCGACCCGCACCGGGTGATGATCGAGGGACCGACCCACTTCTCCGGCGCCGAGATCATGTGTCCGCCCGCTCTGCGGCCGGCGGTAGTGATCCTGCTGGCCATGTTGGCCGCCAAGGGCACCTCGGTGCTGCGTTCGACCTACGTGATCCACCGCGGCTACGAGGACCTCGCCGAGCGACTCAACGAGCTGGGCGCCTCGATCGAGACCTTCCGCGACATCTAAGTCGAGCAGCAGGCCGCTCAGCCGAACAGCGTCTCCACCCAGGCGCGGGTGCGCTTGGGTGCGGGCGGCGGAGAGGTCATCGAGCTGGTGATCCTCGGCAGGGTCGCGGTGTTGGTGACATCGCGCTCGTGCCAATCGATCTCAGACTCCACCAGGCTGCCTAGCTCAGCGCGCTCGAGGAACACTCCGTGGCCGTCGGGACACTGACTCACGTAGGACAGACCACGGACCCGACGGGCCATCTCGACACCGCACTTGGGGCAATTCAGAGACTCCATCATCTGACCGTACTCTTTCGTTGCCGCACTCCGAAGGGACTCGCTAGTTCATACTCCTTGCGTGAAGAAGCGTGCACCCGGCGACCGGGCCGCCCCGCGGACCGGTATCGCCTACCTCGACGAGGGTGCCGCAGTCGCAGGGGTGTTGGCGTTCGCGCACCGCGGCGGTGCGACGCACCCCGAGCTGGCCGGCCTGGAGAACACACTGAGCGCGTTCTCCCATGCCGTCGAGTTGGGTTACCGATACCTGGAGACCGACGTCCACGTCACCAAGGACGGCGTGCTGCTGGCCTTCCACGACACGGTCCTGGACCGGGTCACCGATGGCCGCGGGGCGATCTCGTCGCTCACCGCGGCCGAGGTCGATCAGGCCCTGATCGCGGGCCTTGAGAAGGTGCCGACCCTGGGGCAGGTGGTCGAGACGTTTCCCGACGTCTGCTTCAACATCGACCTGAAGTCCGAAGGCTCCGCCGCCGCGCTGGCGCAGTTCATCCAAGCGCGGGGTATCCAAGATCGGGTGCTCGTCGGGTCCTTCTCGGCCCGCCGATTGCGCGAGTTCCGCCAGCTGACCGGGGGCACAGTCGCCACCTCGGCACACCCGTTGGAGGTGCTGGCCTTCCGGTTCCTGCCCAGCGGCCGGTTGGCCGACCGGCTGACCGGGGGGCGGCTCAGTGCTTTGCAGATCCCGCACCGTCGGGGTCGATTCGTGGTCGCCACGCCTGGATTGGTACGCCGCGCGCACGCGGCCGGCAAGCACGTGCACGTGTGGACCGTCGACGACCCGGCCGAGATGCGCGAGCTCATCGCTCGCGGTGTCGACGGCCTGATGACCGATCGCACCGACATACTCAAGGCCGTGCTCACCGCGAGCCACCAGTGGAGAGGACGACCATGAGCCACGAACCTGGGGGGATCGCCGATCTGCGACCGCTTGCGCGGTTGAAGGAGCAGAGGGCCTGGTACTGGTATGACTGGGCCAACTCGGCCTACGTCACCACGATCGGCACGGTGCTGTTCGCGCCGTACATCATCAACATCGCCGAGAACGCCGCGGTCGACCACAGGATCAACGTCCTGGGCCTGTCGGTGGCGCCGGGTGCTCTGCCGTCCTACATCATCACCGCCTCGACCATCCTTTCGGCCTTCTTGCTGCCGCTGATGGGCCCGATCGCCGACCGGACCGCCAACAAGAAGGCGATGCTGGCCACCTTCGCCTGGATCGGTGCTGGATTCGCGTCCCTGCTGTTCTTCTGCACCGGCGACAACTGGCAGATCGGGGCGGTCGCCGTCTTCGGCGCCAACATCTTCCTGGGTGCCTCGATGGTGGTCAACGACTCCATCCTGCCGTTGATCTCCGCCGAGCACGAGCGCGACCGAGTCTCCTCGCGGGGCTGGGCGTTTGGCTACCTGGGCGGCGGACTTTTGTTGGCGGTCAACTTGGCGGTGGTCACGATCCTGCCGTTCGGCCTGGACACCGAGACCGCGGCCCGCATCAGCATGCTGTCGGCGGCGGTGTGGTGGGCGCTGTTCACGTTCATCCCGTTCTTCGGGCTGCGCGATCACCCACCGGTGGCGCTGCCCGGCCACGAGGGCAAGGGCATCATCTCCGAGAGCTTCGGCCAGTTGGCCAAGACCCTGCGCGAGCTCCCGCAGTACCCGATGGCGCTGCTCTTCCTGGTCGGCTACCTGTTCTTCAACGACGGCATCCAGACCGTCATCGCCTCGTCCTCGACCTACGGCTCCGAACAGCTCGGCTTCGGACAGAGCACCCTGATCACCACGATCCTGCTGGTGCAGTTCGTCGCTTTCGGTGGCGCGCTGCTGTTCGGACGACTAGCCGGCACGTACGGCGCCAAACGGGTGATCCTGGTCGGTCTCGGGATCTGGATGCTGATCGTGACCGTGGCCCTGTTCCTGCCTGCCAAGCAGGTGGTGCCGTTCCTGCTGCTCGGCGTGGCGATCGGCA
>JBBPYJ010000097.1:0-6530 GCA_038200025.1 Propionibacteriales bacterium
CGATCTTGTTGCCGTTCGTGGCCGCGGCGATGCCGGCCTCCAGCGCCCGGTTGGCGGTAGCGATCAGGGCCAGGTCCTCGTCGCGGGGGGCGCCGACCACGAGGCTGATCGCGGAGTCGGCCACCCAGCCGTCCACGCTGACGGCGAAGTCGAGGGACACCAGGTCGCCATCGGCCAGCGTGTAATCGTGGGGGAGCCCGTGCAGCACCGCGTCGTTGACCGAGGTGCACAGGACATAGCCGAACGGCGAGGCGCCGAACGACGGGTGGTAGTCGATGTAGCAGGACTCGGCGCCGCGTTCCCGGATCATCTTGTGCGCGAGCGCGTCCAGGTCCAGCAGATTGACGCCGACGTCGGCCACCTCGGCCAGCCGGGTCAGGACGTCGGCCACGAATCGGCCGGCGGGCCTCATCTGCTCGACCTGGGCGGGAGTACGAAGCTCGATCACCGGCACAGAGTAGTAAAGGGTGTCCCGGAGCACAGCCTCGGTGCCCTCGCGGACGTGCTGGCTTTGCTCGCCGTACAGCTAGGCGTCGGGTACGGCGATCATCTCGACCCCCGCGGACGGCTCCCCGTTGACGCTGACCGTGGACAACATCCTCGGCAGCAACCCGCCGGACACCGACAACCTGCAGCAGGTGATCACTCCCCGGTCCCCGAGGGGGATGCAGGAGCCGCCGTGGTCGTCAACTACGCATCCGTTCCAGCGGGCTAGCCCATTACGTTGTCATATTGGAACGGGCGCGGGCGACAAGCGGTCTTCGTCACGGCTATGCAGTTCACAGCGAAGGGTTGCTGAGCCCGGCCGCTTCCCTAAGACGCTCAGTTCTGCTTCTAGGGCCGGTCCCGGTCGTAGAGCCACGCCGCGGCGTACGGCGCCAGCACGACCGCCCCGTCGACCGGCCCGGGCTGGGTGTCGCTGATCGCGTCGTGCAGGCCCGGGGTGTGCAGTCCCAGCCAGTGCAGCACATCCGCGGCGACCCGGCGCTCCTGACCGGTGACGTTGTAGGCGCCCAGCAGCGGTCCGGTCGGGTGCCGACGGACGACGAGCAGAACACCAGGGTCCCGCGGATCCCAGACCTCGGTCGGTGAGGCGGCGTGCAGGTGCGGGAGCCCACGTCGGACGTCGATCAGCTCGCGCAGATTCGCGTTCAAGCCCAGGTGGTCAGGCGGCAGTGGTCGGGGCATGGCCGGCCGATGGGCCCAGCGGTTGTCGCCGGCGTGCGCGGGGTCGCTCGCCCAACCCTCGTCGTTGAGCAGCCCGATCTCGTCACCCATCCAGAGCACCGGAACCCCGCCGAAGCCGAAGATGATCGCGTGCGCCAGCAGGATCCGGTTGACCGCGTCGGGCTCACCGGTCTGCAGTCCCGCGAGCGAGGCCAGCGAGCCGGAGATCCGACGGTCGCCGGTCGCCGGGTTGAACTGGAAGACCAGCCCTCGGGCCCAGGACCCGGCGAACATCCCGGCATACCAGTCCGACAGGAACCGTCGGTGCTGCCAGGGGTTCAGGCCCACCGCGTGCGCATCCTCGTCGGAGACCGCCCAGCCGATGTCGTCGTGGCAGCGCACGTAGGTCACCCAGGCGGTGGTGTCCGGCGGTTGGGGGAGCCCCTGCAAGGCGTGCGTGGCCAGCCCCACCTCACCTGACGCCAGCATCGACCAGATCTGGACCATCAGCGAGTTGTGATAGGCCAGATCGCTGACCTTGCCGGCGTGCTCCCCGACCCCCAGGTAGGCCGGCAACTCCGCCGGGGCAACGATCGCCTCGGCCTTGAACAGCACCGCCGGGCAGGCGATCCGAGCCACGGTACGCAGCGCCTGGGTCAGGTCGTGCACCTCGGGCTGGTTCTGGCAGTCGGTGCCCAGGCGCTTCCACAAGAACGCGATGGCGTCCAGGCGGAAGACCTCGACACCGAGATTGGCCAGCGTCAAGATGATGTCGGCGTACTCGCAGAGCACGGTGGGGTTGGACCAGTTGACGTCCCACTGGTAGTCGTTGAACGTGGTCCACACCCACCCGGCCAGCTCGTCGTCCCAGGTGAAGTTGCCCGGGGCGAAGTCCGGGAAGACCTCGGGCAGGGTGGCCTCGTAGGCGTCGGGGATCTTCCGGTCGGCGAAGACGTAGAAGTAGTCACGTTTGCCTGGGTCGCCGGCCCGCGCCGCCGTGGCCCAGGCGTGCTCGCGGGCCACATGGTTCAAGACCAGGTCCAGGCACAGACTGATGCCTTGGCTGCGCAGGGTCGCGGTCAGGGCCGCCAGGTCGTCGACCGTCCCCAGGTCCTCGCGCACCGATCGATAGTCCGCGACCGCGTAGCCGCCATCGTTGGGGGTCGGGCGGGGGGTGAGCAGCGGCATCAGGTGCAGGTAGCCGATCCCGAGATCGCGCAGGTACGGCGCCTGCGCACCGACACCGGCCAGGTCGCCGGCGAACCGGTCGGCGTAGACGGCGTACCCGACCATCGAGGGCAACTGGAACCAATCGGGTTGAGCGAGGCGTCGTTCGTCGAGGCGTCGCAGCTCCGTGGACCGCTGGCCGTAGGCGACCCGAGCGATCTCCAGCAGTTGATCAGTGGTCTGCTCGGCTTGGTCGGGGCCGAAGACCCGGGTCAGACAGGCCAGCAGCTCCGGCTGCCACCGAGCGACGCGGGAAGCGATGTCGGCGGCGGAGCCAGAGGCTGAGTGGTCGGGGCTGGTCTCGGCGGTGGGGCTGGCGGTCACTCGCGACAGTATGGGCGATGCAGTTCACCAACCGCGCTCGCGCCACAGCGCGAGCGAGTCCCGCTCGGCGCCCAGCGTCGAGTCAGCGCCGTGACCGGGATAGAACCAGGTCTCGTCGGGGAGGGTTCCGAAGACCTTCGTCTCGACCTCGTCGAGCAGCTGTCGAAAGGCGACCTTGTCGCCGAAGGTAGACCCGACCCCACCGGGGAAGAGGGAGTCACCGGTGAACAGGTGTGGAGTCCCGTCGGGGTCGTCGTAGACCAGCGCGATCGAGCCGGGGGTGTGACCGGCGATCGCGATCACCCGCAACGTGCAGGTGCCGACCGAGACGGTGTCGCCGTCCCCGACGCTTCTGGTGACCGGTACGCCGGTCTGCTCGGTGATCGCGTCGGCGTCGGGAGCACCGGCGACGACGGCCGCCCCGGTGCGGTCGATCACCTCGGCCAGGGCGCGGTGATGGTCCCAGTGCTGGTGGGTGGTGACCACGGTCGCGAGTCCGTTCTCACCGATCAGTTCGAGCAGGGTGCCGGCCTCGTCCGCCGCGTCGATCAGCACCTGATCGTCGGTCTCGTGGCACGCCAGCAGGTAGCAGTTGTTGGACATCTGTGGGTCCACGGCCTGCTTGGTGACGCTCAGGTTCCCCAGGCGGCGTACTTGGGCGGGACCGCCGGGGGCGACCTCACCGGTGTAGGGACCGTTGCTGGAACCGGTGGAGTCGCTCATCGCCAGGCTTCTAGCTCGGGCAGCGGCGATTCGGCCTGCAGATGTCGCCCACCTCCGCGGCCCAGGAGCCACCAGGTCAGCGCTGCGCGGGTGCCCCAGATCATCGGGCCCCCACCCCCGTTGATCGGTACGTCGCCATCGGGGGTGCGCAGCATCATCCCCGGGCTGTCGGGCCTGTCCTGACGATCCTCGACCACCATGTTGAACACCGTATCCAGGAAGTCCTCGGGCCAGTCGTCGGGCGCGTAGCCGATGGCGAGGTCGGCATGGTGGATCTCCACCTCGAGCAACCGCATCCGCCACAGCTCGCTGCGCGGGACGGTCGGCTCGCCGTCTGCGAACTTGTCGAAGACCCCGGCCCATTCGATCCCGGGGACAGCGGTCAGCGCCTGGTTGAACAAGGTGACACTGCTCAAGAAGCGCTCCCGCAGCTCGGCCGGACTGCTGTCGGCGAGCTCGTAGATCTGCGCGTCCCGCGCGGCTGCCGACGGATACATCGCCACCTGCTCGTCGGTCTCGAACCCGTGCATCACGGCCTCCAGGGCCTCGGCGTTCAGCGTCAGGTGGGCCACTACGTGCCCGCGCGTCCACCCGGGGAGCTCGGAGTCGGCGGCCAGCTCGTCCTGCGTCAAGGCATCGACGGCGCGCACCAGACGCTGGGTGGCCTCCAGGAGAGGTTCTGCGGACTCGACTCGTGTCATGGCCCCATCGTGGCCCCTTCCTGGGCGAAAAGGTACTTGTCGGTGCCGCGTGACATGCTGATGGAGTGTCAGATCAGCTCATCGTCCGAGGCGCCCGCGAGCACAACTTGAAGGACATCTCCCTCGACCTGCCGCGCGACTCTCTCATCGTTTTCACCGGGCTCTCAGGCTCGGGCAAGTCGTCGCTCGCCTTCGACACGATCTTCGCCGAGGGCCAGCGCCGCTACGTGGAGTCGCTGTCGGCCTACGCGCGCCAGTTCCTGGGTCAGATGGACAAACCCGACGTGGACTTCATCGAGGGCCTGTCGCCCGCGGTGTCGATCGACCAGAAGTCCACCTCGAAGAACCCGCGTTCCACGGTGGGCACGATTACCGAGGTCTACGACTATCTGCGACTGCTCTACGCCCGGGCCGGACGACCGCACTGCCCCACCTGCTTCGCTCCGATCGAGCGGCAGACACCCCAGCAGATCGTCGACCGGATCCTGTCTCTGCCCGAGGGCGCGCGGTTCCAGGTGCTGGCGCCGGTGATCCGCGGCCGCAAGGGCGAGTACGTCGAGCTGTTCCGCGAGCTGCAGACCCAGGGGTTCTCGCGCGTCAGAATCGATGGAGAGATCCACCAGCTCGACGCCGTACTGACTTCTGGGGCGACCCTGGAGAAGCAGAAGAAGCACACCATCGAGGTCGTCGTCGACCGGCTGGCGGTCAAGGCGTCCGCCAAGCGCAGGCTGACCGACTCGGTCGAGACCGCCCTGGGGCTGGCCTCCGGCTTAGTGGTGTTCGACTTCGTCGACACGGCACCGTTGGAGTCTGGCGCCGTGGACCCCGCCAAGGAGCTGAAGTTCTCCGAGCGGATGTCGTGCCCCAACGACCACGCGATCGAGACCGACGATCTCGAACCGCGCTCGTTCTCCTTCAACTCCCCGTTCGGTGCCTGTCCACAGTGTTCGGGGCTGGGCACCCGGATGGAGGTCGATCCGGACCTGGTCGTCCCCGACCCCCAGGCGACGTTGGGGGAGGGGGCCATCTCGCCGTGGAGCAACGCGCACGTGGCCGACTACTTCCTCAAGCTGCTCGGCGCCCTGGGCGAGGAGCTCGGCTTCGATCTGAACACGCCGTGGGAGCGCCTCACCTCCAACGCCCAGCGGTCCATCCTGAATGGGCACAAGACCAAGGTGCACGTAGTCACCAAGAACCGCTACGGGCGTCAGCGGGCCTATTACGCGGCGTTCGAGGGGGTGCAGGGCTACATCGAGCGTCGGCACCGCGAGTCGGAGTCCGACACCAGCCGGGATCGTTTCGAGGGCTTCATGCGGCAGGTGCCCTGCCCGACCTGTGCCGGCACCCGACTAAAGCCGGTGTCGCGTGCGGTGACCCTGCCCGGTGCTGACGGTGACCGCAACATCGCCGAGGTGTGTGCGCTGCCGATCAACGAGACAGCTGAGTTCCTCGCCGGTCTCCAGCTGTCACCCCGCGAGCTGCAGATCGGCGAGCGGGTGCTCAAGGAGATCCAGGAACGGCTGAACTTCCTGCTCGATGTCGGTCTGGACTACCTCTCGCTGAACCGGCCCTCTGGCTCGCTCTCAGGAGGCGAGGCGCAGCGGATCCGGCTCGCCACCCAGATCGGCGCCGGGCTGGTCGGAGTCCTCTACGTGCTCGACGAGCCCTCGATCGGGCTGCACCAGCGTGACAACAAGCGGTTGATCGAGACCCTGGTGCGGCTGAAGAACCTCGGCAACACCCTGATCGTCGTTGAGCACGACGAGGACACCATCCGCACCGCGGACTGGGTCGTGGACATCGGGCCCGGTGCCGGTGAGCACGGCGGCCAGGTCGTGCACAGCGGCTCGGTGCAGGGGTTGCTCGACCACGCGGACTCACTGACCGGGCTCTACCTTTCGGGTCGTCGCGAGATCCCCACCCCCGCCGTACGCCGCCCGCGCACCAAGGGCCGCCAGCTCACCGTGCACGGCGCCCGCGAGCACAATCTGCGCGACGTGACGGTGTCGTTCCCGCTGGGGCTCTTCGTGGCCGTGACCGGGGTGTCGGGCTCGGGCAAGTCCACGATGGTCAACGACATCCTCTACACCTCGCTGGCCAAGCAGATCTACAACGCCCGCACCGTCCCGGGTCGGCACACCAAGATCACCGGGCTCGAGCACGTCGACAAGGTGATTCACGTCGACCAGTCGCCGATCGGGCGGACGCCGCGGTCCAACCCGGCGACGTACACGGGGGTCTTCGACCACGTCCGCAAGCTGTTCGCCTCCACCCCGGAGGCAAAGATGCGCGGCTACCTCCAGGGTCGGTTCTCCTTCAACGTCAAGGGCGGGCGCTGCGAGGCGTGCGCCGGCGACGGCACGATCAAGATCGAGATGAACTTTTTGC
>JBBPYJ010000098.1:0-24436 GCA_038200025.1 Propionibacteriales bacterium
AGCGCGCGATGGTCCAGGAGTCGGTCGACCGTTTCTGGTGGCCGGCGCTGATGATGTTCGGGCCGCCGGACGCGGACTCGCCGAACACCGCACAGTCGATGGCCTGGGGCATCAAGCGCGACACCAACGACGAGCTCCGCCAGAAGTTCGTGGACATGTCGGTCCCGCAGGCCGAGGCACTGGGCGTGACGCTGCCGGACCCCCAGTTGGTCTGGAACGCCGAGCGCGGTCAGCACGACTTCGGCCAACCCGACTGGGACGAGTTCATGACCGTGGTCAAGGGCGGCGGGGCCTGCAACGCCCAGCGTCTGGCTCATCGCCGTCGAGCCCACGAGGACGGCGCCTGGGTGCGCGAGGCGGCGACCGCGTTCGCCCGCCGCCAGCGGGAGCAGGAGGAGCAGTCGTGACGTCGGAGAAGAATTCGAAAGAGACCCCCGCGCAGGACTTCAGTGCCGACGGCGGCCATGGGGCCGTCCCGCTCGAGGGGGTGCCGACCGGTCTGGGTGAGGCGCCGCAGGCCCCCAAGGCGGAGTGGCCGCTCTACGAAGTCTTCGTGCGCGGCAAGCGAGGCCTCAACCACGTGCACGTCGGTTCGCTGCACGCCGCCGACCACGAGATGGCGCTGCGGCACGCCCGGGACGTCTACACCCGCCGCAACGAGGGCGTCAGCATCTGGGCGGTCCGCGCGGACACGATCGCGGCCTCGAGCCCCGACGAGAAGGATCCGCTCTTCGCCCCCGCGGGCGACAAGGTCTACCGGCATCCGACCTTCTATGCCATCGCCGACGACGTACCCCACATGTGAGGCCGAGATGACCGACCATGACATGAAGGACATAAAGGACAACGCATACGACGGCCTGCTCGGCGGCGACGACTCCCAGTGGGCCTTCGGGACCGACTTCGAGGATCCCTTGGCCGGGGTCGACACCACGATCGCCGACGGGGTCGACGCCGCCGCGTTGGCGGCGTACTGCCTGATGCTGGGCGACGACGCGCTGATCTCCTCCCACCGGCTGGCGCAGTGGTGCAGCAACGCCCCCGACCTCGAGGACGACATTGCGCTGTCCAACATCTCCCTCGACCTGTTGGGGCAGGCCCGGCTGCTGCTGGCCCGCGCGGCCGCCGCGGATCCGACCGTCGTGCCGACGCTGCCCGAAGGCTCGCCGGTGCCGGCCGAGGATGCGTTGGCGTTCTTCCGGGTCGAGGCGGGGTTTCGCAACGTCAGGTTCGTCGAACCCGAGAACGGCGACTTCGCCGAGACCGTCGCCCGCCTCGTGGTGTTCTCCACCTACCGGCTGGCCCTGCTGGAGCGGCTGCGCGACAGCCAGGACGCGGTGCTCGCCGCGATCGCGGTCAAGGGGGTCAAGGAGGTCGCCTATCACCGCGACTACGCCGCGCGTTGGTTCCTCACCCTGGCGCGCGGCACGGAGGAGTCCCGCCGACGGTTGGTCGCCGGGCTGGCCCGGATCTGGCCGCTGTACGACGAGCTGTTCTGGGCCCATCCGGTCGAGGAGACGGTGGCGGCCCAGCAGACCGGGGTGGACCCGTCTGGGCTCGCCGCCGAGGTCGATGTGGTCCTGGAGCAGGTGTTCTCGGTCAGCGGCGTCGATCGGCCCGAGGTGCCACAGGTCGGTCGAGTCGGTGCGGGCGCTGGCGGATCGGGGAGGCATGGTCGGCACACCGAGGCGATGGGTCCGCTGCTCGCCGAGATGCAATCCGTGGCTCGGGCGCACCCGGCGGGTCGCTGGTGAGCACCGTGACCTCGACGGACGCCCGATCCGCCAGCCGTGACGCCCTCGATCGGGCCCGCGTGATCGCGGCCACCGTCACCGATCCCGAGATGCCGATGCTGACCCTGGAGGATCTCGGGGTCCTTCGCGGCGTCGAGGAACGCCACGGGACGATCGAGGTCACCATCACGCCGACGTACTCCGGCTGCCCGGCGATGGCGACGATGCGCGACGACCTGGTGCACGCGCTGCACGACCACGGGTACGCCGACGTCCGGGTGCGGGTCAGCCTGAGTCCGGCCTGGTCGAGCGACTGGATCTCCGAGCGGGGGCGAACTCTCCTGGTCGAGCACGGCCTCTCGGCGCCCAGCGCTGTGGCCGCAAGCGGTGCCGGGCCGGGCGGGCCGACCCCCCTGAACCTGCTGCCGACCAGGCGCGCGATCACCTGCCCGCGCTGCGGCTCGACGGAGATCGAGTTGGTCTCCGAGTTCGGCTCGACGGCCTGCAAGGCGCAATACCGCTGCACCGTCTGCCTGGACCCGTTCGACCACGTGAAGGAGATCTGAGTGGCGAGCAGGGTCTTCCACAAGCTCTCCGTCGCGGCGGTCGAGTCGCTCACCGACGACGCGGCGGCGATCACCTTCGCGGTGCCCGACGAGCTGAGCGAGGTGTTCGACTTCGCGGCCGGCCAGTCATTGACGTTGCGTCGCAAGATCGACGGCGTCGAGCATCGGCGGTCGTACTCGATCTGCGCGCCGACCGGCGCCCGGCCCCGGGTAGGGATCCGTGAGATCCCGGACGGGCTCTTCTCTTCCTGGCTAGTCCGCGAGGTGCGTCCCGGCGACGTGATCGAGGTCCAGGCCCCCTCGGGCAGCTTCCGGGCCGATCCGGCAGAGGGCGGTCGACACCTGTGTATTGCCGCCGGTTCGGGCATCACCCCGATGCTGTCGATCGCTTCCTCGGTACTGGCCAACCCCGACGCCGCGGTAGCCTTGCTCTACGGCAACCGCACCAGCCGGACCGTGATGTTCGCCGAGGAGCTGGCGGACCTGAAGAACCGCTACCCAGCACGCCTGGAGCTGGTCCATGTGCTCTCCCAGGAACCTCGGGACGTCGACCTGTTCTCCGGCCGTCTGGACGCCGACAGGCTGAGGCGGCTGCTCTCGACGCTGGTGCCGCTCGGCGAGCTCGACCAGGTCTGGCTCTGTGGTCCCTTCGGGATGATCGCCGACGCCCGCCAGGTGCTGGCTGACCTGGGGGTGGCCAAGGACAAGGTGCACTTCGAGCTCTTCTACGTCGACGAGCCGCCGCCGGACCTGGTGCGCGAGGAGGTCGTCTTCGAGGGTGAGACGAGCGAGGTCACCGTCTCCCTGGATGGCCGGACGACGACCACGGCCATGTCGCGTGCGAAGAGCATCCTCGACGGCGCGGCCGCCACCCGTAACGACCTGCCGTTCGCCTGCAAGGGCGGGGTCTGCGGCACCTGCCGGGCCCTGGTGACCGAAGGTGAGATCGACCTGCGCCGCAACTACGCGCTCGACGACGGGGAGCTCGAGCGCGGCTTCGAGCTGACGTGTCAGTCCTTCGCCGTCAGCGACCGCGTCAGCGTCGACTTCGACTCCTGACCTGCCGATTCGAGCACGGCATACTCGATCCCCGTGCGGACCATCGCCGCCACCGGAGTCCTACTCGGCTGCGTGCTGGCGTCCGCCGTGGGTGCGTGCAGCGCCGACGAGGGCAACTCCTCGTCCTCATCAACGGTGTCTCCCTCGTCCTCGTCGCCGAGGGTCGACGCCACAACGGGGTCGCCAACCGCTGAGGTCGGTGGAACGTCGATCCCCGCTGCGACGCCGGCGCCGCCCAGCCGTCGTACGACGGCCGAGGACGTCGAGCTGATCGATATCTCCGAGGACCCCGCGCTCGTCCGGGCCGGCTATCAGGCGGCCTACGTGCCGGTGGACGCGTGGGCGGTCACCAAGGTGCTGCGCGATGCCGGCCCTGCCCCATCGGACGGTCGTCATCGGCTGGGAGGAGCGGCCCGACGTTGCTGCGCCGCGTCGGAGGTTACTTGTCAGTACCTAACAATGAGATCGCGGCCCTTGCCCTGACAGGCAGCCGCCCCTACCCTCAAGCGATCCGGGCCCCGAAGAAAGGTCGAACTCTTGAGCGTGACCGACAGATCTACCGAGCCGAAGCAACCGGCTCCTAAATCCGGTGAGGGAGGTTCATTCCTCTCCTCGGTAGCGCCAGGGGTGTTCTACCCCTCGCTGTCCATCATCGTGGGAGCCGCGCTGATAGCGGTCGTCTTCCCCGACGGCACGAACGAAGTGCTCGGCAAGATCCAGGGCGGGATCGTCGACAAGTTCGGCTGGTACTACGTGCTGATGGTCGCCGGCTTCGTCATCTTCTCCTTGTGGATGGGTGTCAGCCGATTCGGTGACATCACCTTGGGCCAGGACGACGAGGAGCCCGAGTTCGGAATGATGGCGTGGTTCTCCATGCTGTTCGCCGCGGGCATGGGCATCGGCCTGGTGTTCTGGGGTGCGGCTGAACCGCTGACCTTCTTCACCAGTCCCAAGCCTGGGGTCGAGGGTGACAGCGCCGAGCTCGCGCACGCGGCGATGTCTCAGGTGTTCTTGCACTGGGGTTTCCATGCCTGGGCGATCTACGTGGTGGTGGGGTTGGCGCTGGCCTACTCGATCCACCGAAAGGGTCGGCCCGTCTCGATCCGCTGGGCCCTCGAACCGCTGCTCGGCGAAGAGCGCGTCAAGGGCTGGCTGGGCGACGTCATCGACACCGCTGCGGTCGTCGGCACGGTGGCCGGCGTGGCCACCTCGCTGGGCCTGGGTGTTCAGCAGGTGATGGCCGGCCTGGTGCACCTGGGCATCTTCGACAGCCCCAGCAACACGCTGCTGATCGGGCTGATCATCATCATCACCTGCTTCGCGATCACCTCCGTGGTCAGTGGGGTCGGACGTGGCATCAAGTGGTTGTCCAACGCCAACCTGATCCTGGCCGGGGTGTTCCTGATCTCCGTGTTGGTGCTGGGCCAGACGTTCTTCATCCTGCGCGAGTTCGTCCAGAACCTCGGCGGGTACTTCGGTGACGTGCTGACCCTCAGCTTCGACACCAGCGCCTTCTCCGGCAACGACGGCCAGGTCTGGCAGAGCTCGTGGACCACCTTCTATTGGGGTTGGTGGATCTCTTGGGCGCCCTTCGTCGGCGTCTTCATCGCCCGCATCTCCAAGGGTCGCACCGTCCGCGAGTTTGTCGCCGGCGTGCTGCTGGTGCCGACCCTGGTCACCTTCTTGTGGTTCTCGGTGCTGGGGGGCCAGGCCATCTACACCCAGATGAACGGCGAGAGCCTGCTCGAGGACGATGGCAGCCTGATCAGCCAGAACGTTCTGTTCGACCTGCTCGAGGGACTGCCTGCCGGCACCCTGCTGTCGGTCGGCGCGATCATCTTGGTGACGATCTTCTTCGTCACCTCGTCCGACTCCGGATCCCTGGTCGTCGACATGCTCGCTTCCGGCGGGAACCCCGACCCGCCCACCTGGAGCCGGGTGCTGTGGGCCTCCACCGAGGGTGCGCTGGCTATCGCGTTGCTGCTGGCCGGTGGTCTCGGGGCTCTGCAGACGGGGGCCATCATCACCGCGCTGCCGTTCAGCGTGGTGATGGTCGGCATGTGCATCTCGACCTATCGGGCGTTGAAGGAGGAACACAACTTGCTGCTGCGTGCTCAGAACCGGGCACGCCAGGAGCAGCTCACCGCCGAGGTTAAGGGCGGGGTCAGAAGTGACCTCACCGCCAACTTCGACGAGCACTTCGAGGGCCCGGTCACCCGGGTCGTCGAGCGCGTAGTGGGCAAGCGCCGCTCACACGAGTGACGCAGAATCTGGCTGCTTAGCCACTTGAGGCACACGTGGACAGGCGCTCGGCCCCTGGGGTCGGGCGCCTGTCGTGCGTCTAGGCTGCGGTCGTCGACGAAGGAGAGGCCATGACCGTGAACGTGAACCTCTTGGCCTGGGTCATGACCCTTCCGGTCGCGGCCATCTTCGTGATGGCCGGCAGCTTCAAGCTGACCACGCCGCGCAGCGAGCTGCTGAAGAACGCGCAGATGGGGTGGATCGACAACTTCGGTGCCGTTCAGGTCAAGGTGTTGGGCGCGTTGGAGGTGCTCGGTGCGATCGGCGTGGTCGTGCCCTGGGCGTTTGGGATCATGCCAGTCCTGACCCCGCTGGCTGCTGCCGGTCTGGGCGTCATGATGCTGGGAGCGATGGTGGTCCACGGACTGCGCCGCGAGTGGGGGATATTGCCGGTCAACCTTGTGCTTGCGACCCTGCCGTTCGGGGTGGCAGCGATGCGGTTCTCGCAGCTCTGAAATTGCACCCCAAGCCCGGTGAGCGAGGGTGCCGGCCGCGGTGTGCTAGCCGATGGCTGGCGCGATCGTGCCGGTAACCTCACCCAGTTGCAACCGTCCGCCGCTCGCCGACGGTGCGGAATAGCGCAGCGTGACGGTGTCCCCATCTTGCAGGAAGGTGCGCTCCTCGCCGTCTAGGCGGAACGGCTCCCGACCGCCCCAGCTCAGCTCTAGCAAAGAGCCGCGCTGCCCTGGCTCGGGTCCGCTGATGGTCCCGGAGGCATAGAGGTCGCCGGGACGCACACTGGCGCCGTTGGCGGTCAGGTGCGCCAGCATCTGGGCCGGGGACCAATACATCGAGGCGTACGGCGGCCGCGACACGACGGTGCCGTTCAGGTCGACCTCGACGGCGATGTCCAGCCCGGCCGGACCCTCCACCTCGAGGTAGTCCAAAGGCTCGGGGTGCTGCCCGGGCAGATCGACCCAGGCCTGCGACAGCGCTTCGAGCGGGGTGACCCAATGCGCGATCGAGGTGGCGAAGGACTTGCCGAGGAACGGGCCGAGCGGGACGTACTCCCAGGCCTGCACATCGCGGGCGGACCAGTCGTTGACCCCGACGACGCCGAAGACGTGGTCGGCGAAGTCGCCGACGCTCACCGGGTGTCCGAGCTGGGAACCGGCCCCGATCACGAAGCCCAGCTCGGCCTCGATGTCCAGCCGTGCCGAGGGCGCAAAGCTGGGGATCTGACGTCCTTCGTCATCGGTGGACCCCGGGCTGACCACCTGGCCGCGAGGCCGGACGATCGGGGTCCCCGAGGCGACCACGGTCCCGCCGCGGCCGTGGTAACCCACCGGCAGGTGCCGCCAGTTCGGCAGCAGCGGCTCGCTGTCGGGCCGGAACAGCCGGCCGACGTTGGTCGCGTGGTCGATCGAGGCGTAGAAGTCGACGTAGTCGCCGACGGTGAACGGCAGGCGCAGCTGCGCCTCGTCCAACGCCAGCAGGTGCGGCTCGACCCGGTCGCGAAGCGTCGGGTCGGTCAGCAGCTCGATGAGCCGGGAGCGAGTCGATGCCCAGACTGAGCGGCCGGCGCCCAGCAAGGGGTTGAGGGTGGGAGCCGAGAGCAGCTCGGGTTCCGCGATCCCCAGAGCCTCCGCGGCACCGAGGTCGAGGACGTGGTCCCCGATCCGGACGCCGACCCGCGAGGCCTCGTCGGGTCGGGTGAAGACGGCGTACGGCAGATGGTCGGCGTCGAAGCCGGACCCGGCAGCCCCCTCGACCCAGGACTGGCGTGCGGGATTGGTGTGTGCGGTCATGTCATCAGCTCCATCAAATCGAGGGCGATCAGGTCGTCGCGGGGATCGGTCACCGAGCAGGAGCCGAACGAGGTGAACCAACGCCTGGCACCGACAAGATCAGCGGAGTGGGTGGCGTCGGCGAGCTGGTGGGCATCTCTGCGTTCGAGGATGTCGATGACGGACTGGGTCCCGGCCCCGTCGAAGGCGCCTCGGGTGGCGAGCAGCACGTTGAGGAACCCGTGGTGCTCGAAGCCCTCGGCCGAGGTGTGCCGGACGGCGTGGTGCAGACCGGCGGTGGCCTTGAACGGAGTCTCGCGATCCAGCGCGGCATCGATCCAGGCGGCCAGCGTGGCTCCGGTGGGGAAGAGATGCTCCTCGACTCCGCCGGTGCGAAACTTCAACCGCAGCTCGGCGGCCGCGATCTCGTCCGCGGCGCCGAGCCAGGACGTGGTCGGGGTTTGGGCCGGCAACTCGACGTACACCGGGGTCTCGTCGTCCAGCGCTCCCTCGGTGCGGGCGGCGTCGACGGCGGCGACCACCCGGCGTGCGTTGCCGGCCAGGTCGTCGAGGTCGCGCAGGGCGATCTCGAGTCCGCCCAGCTGGTAGCCGAGTTGGGCGCATAGAGCGGCCGGTCCAGCGATCTGACCGGCCCCGCCGGTGATCACCACCGACAGGTTCGCGCCAGTGCCGCGCAACAGCGGCAGGTCGGTGTCTTTGACGACCAGGGTTCCCACCAGGCCGGCCCACGACTGCGTACGCCGCGCCTGATGGTCAGCTGCGGCCTGGTGCAGGGGTGCGTTCCCGGGAGGGAAGATCGCGGCGTCGTCGACCAGTCCGTGCCAGGCGGGCGCAAGCCTGGGGCCGTCTGACCCTGCGGAGTCAGCCCCGTCGGAGTCAGCCCCGTCGGAGTCAGCCCCGTCGGAATCAGCCCCGTCGGAATCAGCCCCGTCGGAATCAGCCCCGTCGGAATCAGGTGGTGCGACATCGAAGGACATGCGCGCTATCGTAGCGAGACACCAGGTATCGGACGAATATCGCCGATAATCGGACACTCAGGAGCGACAGTGGCGTACTACCGGCAGGTCGGCGACATCCCACCGAAGCGGCATACCCAGCACCGAGACGCCCAGGGACGGCTGTATCGCGAGGAGCTGATGGGGGAGGAGGGGTTCTCCTCGGACTCCTCGCTGCTCTACCACCGCGGCGTACCGTCGGCGATCGTCGACTCCGAGGTCTGGGAGCTGCCGGACCAGACCCGGACCCCGAACCACCCGCTGAAGCCGCGGCACCTGCGGTTGCATGATCTCGACTTCGCTCGATCGCCGGGAGACCCTGCTGGGTCGCCGGCAGAGGGGGGAGCGGACGCGGTGACGGGGCGGCGCCTGGTGCTGGGCAACAACGACGTACGCATCGGCTACGTCGTGACCGGGACTCAACCGAGCGCGCTCTACCGCAACGCGATCGGCGACGAGTGCGTCTACGTCGAGATCGGGTCGGGCCGGATCGAGACCGTGTTCGGTTCGATCGACTACCGCGCCGGCGACTACGTGGTGATCCCGCGGGCTACCGACCACCGGTGGGTGCCGGCGGAGGCCAGCAGCCTCTACGCGATCGAGGCCAACAGCCACATCCACCCGCCCAAGCGCTACCTCAGCAAGTTCGGGCAGCTGCTCGAGCACGCGCCGTACTGCGAGCGCGATCTGTTCGGCCCGACCGAGGTGCACCTGGTCTCGACCGGTTCGACGGGCGAGGCCACCGACGTCGAGGTGCTGGTCAAGCACCGCACCAGCGCCGGCATCGTCGGCACCCGGCTGACCTACGCCACCCATCCCTTCGACGTCGTGGGCTGGGACGGCTGCCTGTATCCCTACAAGTTCAACGTCGACGACTACATGCCGATCACCGGCAAGGTGCACCAGCCGCCGCCGGTTCACCAGGTCTTCGAGGGCCACAACTTCGTGATCTGCAACTTCCTGCCGCGCAAGGTCGACTACCACCCGCTGGCGATCCCGGTCCCCTACTACCACTCCAACGTGGACAGCGACGAGGTGATGTTCTACGTCGGCGGCGACTACGAGGCCCGCAAGGGCTCCGGTATTGGGCTCGGCTCGATCTCGCTGCACCCCGGCGGTCACGCCCACGGCCCGCAGCCGGCCGCGATCAAGGCCTCGCTGGGGGTGGACTACTTCGAGGAGTCCGCCGTGATGGTCGACACCTTCGTGCCGCTGGAGCTTGGTGAGGGTGGGCTCGCGGTCGAGGATCCGGCGTACGCCTGGTCGTGGGCCGGTCGCGGTCCCGACGGCGGCGAGGATCCTTCGGTCTTCTCCAACTCCTGAGCATTCTGGCGCGGCGTGTCACGATGATGACATGACCAACGACCCTGACTTCACCGGCCTGAAGGCGACCTTCGTCAACTGCACCTTGAAGAAGAGCCCCGAGATCAGCCACACCGAGGGTCTGATGGAGGCCAGTGCGCAGGTGATGCGCAAGCACGGCGTCGAGGTCGACATGATCCGGTTCGTCGATCATGACGTCGCGACCGGGATCTACCCCGACATGACCGAGCACGGCTGGGAGCGCGACGCCTGGCCGGACCTTTACCCCGGCATCCTGGACAGCGAGATCCTGGTGGTCGGCGGGCCGATCTGGCTCGGCGACAACTCCAGCGTGACGCGGCGGTTCATCGAGCGGATCTACGCTCTGTCGGGTGAGGTTAACGACAAGGGACAGGGCCTGTTCTACGGTCGGGTCGGCGGCTGCCTGATCACCGGCAACGAGGACGGCATCAAGCACTGCTCCCAGAACATCCTCTACAGCCTGAGCCACGTCGGCTACACGATCCCGCCGAACGCCGATGCCGGTTGGATCGGCGAGGCCGGCCCGGGGCCGTCGTACCTCGACGAGGGCAGTGGCGGCCCGGAGAACGACTTCACCAACCGCAACACCACCTTCATGACCTGGAACCTGATGCACCTGGCGAAGATGCTCAAGGACGCGGGTGGGGTGCCTGCGTACGGCAACCAGCCCAAGGCCTGGGACGACGGGTCGCGCTTCGACTTCGAGAACCCCGAATACCGCTGAGCTCTCATGACAGGTCCGATCCTCGGCGAGGACGGCGTCTCTCGCTGCCCGTGGGGGAGTGGCGCGGGACCGATGCGCGACTACCACGACACCGAGTGGGGCGTGCGGATCGCGGGGGAGTCGGCGTATCTGGAGCGGCTGACCCTGGAGGCCTTCCAGTCGGGGCTCTCGTGGTCGACGATCCTGAGCAAGCGCGAGGCGTTCCGCGAAGTCTTCGCGGGCTTCGACGCCGAGCGGGTCGCGGCGTACGGCGAGGCGGACGCCGCGCGGCTGATGGGCGACGCGCGCATCGTGCGCAACCGTCGCAAGATCGACGCCGCGATCACCAACGCCCGCGCGACGATCCAGCTGCGCGCCGACGGTGGGCTCGAGCAGTTCGTGCTGGGTTTCGCGCCGGAACAGCAGCCGACGCCGGCCACCCAGGAGCAGGTGGCCACCTCGACACCGGAGTCCCTGGCGCTGTCGAAGGCCCTGAAGAAGCGCGGGTTCGCGCACGTCGGCCCGACCACCATGCAGGCGCTGATGGAGGCGACCGGGATCGTCGAGGACCACCTGCTCGGCTGCCACCGGCGCCGGTGACCAGACGATTTCTCATCGGTCGCGGCCGGTGTGTATCGTTCAGCGTCGTCGCCCCTTTAGCTCAGACGGCAGAGCGTCTCCATGGTAAGGAGAAGGTCTACGGTTCGATTCCGTAAAGGGGCTCTCTTGGCGGGGTAGCTCAGGTGGTTAGAGCACACGGCTCATAATCGTGGTGTCGCGGGTTCGAGTCCCGCCCCCGCTACAAGAGACACTCCCGTTCGACTCCCGTACGACCGAAGCAGTAAGGATCCTCCCGTGGCCAGCAAGAGCTCCGACGTTCGCCCCAAGATCACGCTCGCGTGCGTGGACTGCAAGGAGCGCAACTACATCACCAAGAAGAACCGCCGCAACGACCCCGACCGGTTGGAGCTGGCGAAGTTCTGCCCGCGTTGCCGCACGCACAAGGCGCACCGCGAGACCCGCTGACTTCAGCGGACCCTACGCATCGCCGGAGAGGGCGGTCACCAGTTGCTGGTGGCCGCCCTTTCGCATGCCCCTGTCCTCTCGTCTGTGCTTGGCTTTCCGCTGATCCGGCAGTCCTGACTAGATTGGGCGCATGGCCCTAGACCAGTCCCTCGCCGGGCGCGCGTTCCCACCGACTGCGTCACGTGAGATCACCGTGGAATCGGTGCGGGCGTTCGTCGCCGCCACCTCGGGGGCCGATGCAGGATCGGCGTACGACGGTGGCCCGGCCCCGACGACGTATCCGATCGTGCTGGCCTTCGACGCGATGAACGACTTCCTCGCCGCCGAGCAACTGGACCTGTTCCGGATCGTGCACGGTGAGCAGAAGTTCACCTACGAGCGACCGATCGTGCCCGGTGACGTGCTGACCGCCACCCTGACCGTGGCCTCGCTGCGTCAGATCGGCGACAACGAAATCATCGGCACCGTTAGCGATATCCACGACGCCACCGGGGCGTTGGTCTGCGCTACCAGCGCCACACTGGTCCACCGAGCAGGAGCATCCTCATGACCTGTGAGACCCAGACGTTCTCGATCACCCGAGCCGATCTGGTCGCCTACGCCGCGGCCAGTGGTGACCAGAACCCGATCCACCAGGACGATGAGGTCGCCCGCAGTGTCGGGCTGCCCGGGGTGATCGCCCACGGGATGTACACGATGGCGCTCGCCGCGCGTGCGGTCGAGGGCTGGTTCCCCGGAGCTGAGATGCTCAGTTTCGGCTGCAAGTTCACCAACCCGGTCGTGGTGCCCGCCGAGGGCAGCGTGGAGCTCGAGGTCGCCGGGGTAGCGACGCCCGGCGACGACGGAATGACCAAGATCGCGCTGACGGTCACCTGTGAGGGCACCAAGGTGCTGGGGATGCCGAAGGCTGTCGTGCGTGTCTGAGGCTCAGTTGTCGACCGAGTTGCTGTCGGAGCACACCACCCTGCGCTTAGGCGGTCCGGCTGCGCGGTGGGTGCGAGCGGGGACCGAGGCTGCGGTGATCGACGCCGTACGCCGCGCTGATGCCGACGGTGAGCCCGTACTGGTGCTGGGCGGCGGGAGCAACCTGGTGGTGGCCGACGCCGGTTTCGCCGGCACCGTCGTCGAGCTGGCGACGACCGGGATCGCGCCGGACGTCGACCCGGCTGACGACCCGTCCTGCGGTGGAGTGCTGGTGACCGTGGCGGCCGGTGAGGGCTGGGACGGCTTCGTCGCGCGCGCGGTCGATCACGGCTGGGTGGGGGTCGAGGCGCTGGCCGGCATCCCGGGCTCGGTCGGTGCCACTCCGATCCAAAACGTCGGCGCCTACGGCCAGGAGGTCGCTCAGGTCATTGCCACCGTCCGGACCTGGGACCGTTCCGCCGGCGCGATCAAGACCTTCGCCAACGCCGACTGTGGCTTCGGCTACCGCCACAGCCGGTTCAAGGCCGATCCGAGTCGCTACGTGGTGCTCGCCGTGACCTTCCAGTTGCGCATCGCCAGTCTCAGCGAGCCGGTGGCGTACGCCGAGCTGGCCCGCACCCTCGGCGTCCAGCCTGGCCAGCGGGCCGACCTGTCCGCCGTCCGCGACGCCGTGCTGGGTCTGCGGCGGGGCAAGGGCATGGTGCTCGATGCCGCCGACCACGACACCTGGAGCGCGGGGTCGTTCTTCACCAACCCGGTGCTGAGCGCCGAGGCCGCCGCTGCGCTTCCCGATTCTGCGCCGCGTTGGGAGCAGGCCGACGGGATCAAGACCAGCGCGGCGTGGCTCATCCAGGCCGCAGGCTTCGACAAGGGCTACGGCAACGACCGAGTCTCGCTGTCGACCAAGCACCCGCTGGCGCTCACCAACCGCGGCCCGGGCACCACCGAGGACCTGCTGGCGCTGGCCCGCGAGGTGCGCGACGGGGTCGAGTCCGCCACCGGCGTACGCCTGATCAACGAGCCGGTGCTCCTCGGCGCCACCCTCTAGCCAACGCTGACCAGGCACTCGTGCCCACACCGAACGGGCTGAGTGGGCACTCGTGCCCACACCGAACCGGCTGAGCAGGCACTCGTGCGCACGTGGTGCTCAGCGACTTAACTTTGGTGCGAAGACTGCGCGTCCAAGCAGCACCCACCAGGCGGGTACCTGATGAATCTATGTGCGCTGGATTGCCTGGCCACCCCAACTGGTGTGCGCAGGATTGCCTGGTCGGCGGGATTGGTGTGCGCAGGATTGCCTGGTCAGCTGGAGGAGGCGGGGGCGGCGAGCCAGGCGTCGATCTGGGCGTTCCACGTCTGCACCCGCTCGGCCGGGGCGCGGGAGACGGCGAACGACATCCGGGCCAGTTCGGCCAACGTGGCGTCGGTGAGGTCGTGGGCGGCGCGCATGGTGGCGTACTGAGACGCCAGCTGGGAGCCGAAGAGGAGCGGGTCGTCGGCACCGAGGGCGACCGTCGCCCCCGCCTCCAACAGCTGGGGGAGCGGCACCGAGCTCAGGTCGGTGTAGACGCCCAGGGCGACGTTGGAGACCGGGCAGACCTCCAGCGCGACTCCGGCCTGCACGATCCGGTCCAGCAGCTCGGGGTCCTCGGTCGAGCGCACCCCGTGGCCGAGTCGATCCGGGTGCAGGTTCTCCAGCACCCGGCGGATGTGGTCGGGCCCGCGCAACTCCCCACCGTGCGGCACCAGCGCGAGGCCGGCCCGCTCGGCGATAGCGAAGGCCGAGGTGAAGTCGGACGTGGTGCCCCGGCGCTCGTCGTTGGAGAGTCCGAAGCCGACGACGCCGCGATCGGCGTACTGCACGGCCAGCCGGGCCAGCGTGCGGGCATCCAGGGGGTGGCGGGTGCGGTTGGCCGCAATCACTACGCCGATCCCCAGACCGGTGCGCTCGCTGGCGTCCCGCACGCAGTCCAAGACGAGGTCGGTGAACTCGGTGATGCCGCCGAACCGCGCGGCGTACCCACTCGGGTCGACCTGCACCTCCAGCCACCGGCCGCCGTCACGGACGTCGTCCTCGGCAGCCTCTAACACCAGGCGGCGTACGTCGTCAGGGGTGCGCAGCACCGAGCGCGCCACGTCGTAGAGACGCTGGAAGCGGAACCAGCCCTTCTCGTCGGCGACCGACAGCTGCGGCGGCCACTCCGCGACCAGCGAGTCGGGCAGCGCGATGTCATCGCGCTCGGCGAGCTCGAGCAGGGTGGCGTGCCGCATCGACCCGGTGAAGTGCAGGTGCAGGTGTGCCTTGGGCAGAGCGAGAAGGTCGCCACGGGTCCGGGTCACGCCGCTCCGGACAGCTGCTCGGCGGCCGCCAGCAGCACGCAAGTGGCCACGGCCTCCATCGCCGCGCTGACATCCGAAAGCTCCGGGAAGGTCGGCGCGAGCCTGATGTTGCGATCGCGTGGGTCGTCGCCGTAGGGGAACGAGGACCCGGCTGGGGTCAGCGCCACGCCGACTTCCTTGGCGAGCTGCACCACCCGCGCGGCGGTGCCGTCGAGTACGTCGAGACTGACGAAGTAGCCACCTGCTGGACGGGTCCACTCCGCGATCCCCAGCCCGCCGAGACGCTCGGTGAGGATGCGCAGCACTTCGTCGAACTTGGGAGCGATGATGTCGCGGTGCTTGGTCATGTGCTCGCGCACGCCGGCGGGAGAGCCGAAGAATTGCGCGTGCCGCAGTTGGTTGACCTTGTCCGGTCCGATGGCTCCCTTGCCGAGGTGTCCGGTGAACCACCGCACGGTCTCCTTCGAACCGCCGAGAAAGGCCACCCCTGCCCCCGCGTGCGTGATCTTGGAGGTCGAGGCGAACATGATCGGGCGGTGCGGGTGGTCGGCGGCACTGGCCAGCGACATGATGTCGGCACTCTTGGCCTCGTGCTGGGTGAGGTGGTGGAAGGCGTAGGCGTTGTCCCACAGGATCTTGAAGTCACCGGCGGCCGTAGTCATCGAGGCCAACCGCTCGGCGACCTCCTGAGTGACGACCGAGCCACTGGGGTTTGCGTAGGTGGGCACGATCCAGATGCCCTTGATGCTGGGGTCCGACCCGGCCAGCTTGGCCACGGCGTCCACGTCGGGCCCGTCCTCGTCCGAGGCGACGGTGACCATCTCGATCCCGAACCACTCCAGCAAGGTGAAGTGCCGGTCGTAGCCGGGGACCGGGCAGATGAACTTCACCGTCTCCTCCTGACCCCAGGGTCGCTCGGAGTCGAGGCCGCCCTTGAGCCACAGGTCGACCAGCACCTCGCGCATCATCACCAGGCTGGAGTTGCCGCCGGCGATGAGCTGCTCGGGCTCGATGCCCAGCAGGTCGGCGAACATCGCGCGAAGCTCGGCGATGCCCTCGAGCCCGCCGTAGTTGCGGGTGTCGACACCGGCTTGGTCCTTGAACCCGTCAGGTAGTGAGAGCAGCGCGTGCGACAGGTCGAGCTGACGCGCTGACGGCTTGCCCCGGGTCAGATCGAGGGTGAGGTTCGCGGCGGCGAGCGCGTCGTACGCCGTGCGCTGCTCGGTCCTGAAGGCGGCGAGCTCGTCGGGTGAGCGATCCGCCAGCGGAGCGGGGGCCGAAGATGCAAGGGACGCTGAGTTCGAGGTCTGCGAAGTCACGTGCCCATCGTCCCAGACCGCGCCGAGTTCGCCACCGTGCAGGGTTGCGGCGTAGAGTTCACCCCCGGTGGACTGACCCGAATACTCCTGCCTGCCTCGGCTTAGTCGCAGACAGCGGGCGCAACGGTCGGTTCGTCGGAGGGCACTAGCTCAACTGGCAGAGCATCGGTCTCCAACACCGAAGGTTGGGGGTTCAAATCCCTCGTGCCCTGCAAGGTCCACAGAAGATGAGGAAGGCGGTCCGACGTGTCGGACAGCAAAACAGTCCCGCGCGGCGGAAGCGACCCCAGTGGACGCGAACGCAAGGGCTTCAACCCGGCACTATTCTACCGCCAGGTCATCGCCGAACTCCGCAAGGTCGTGTGGCCCACCCAGGACCAACTCATCACCTACTTCATCGTGGTGATGGTTTTCGTGATCGTGATGATGGGGATCATCTCCGCACTCGACCTCGGGTTCGGCAAGTTGGTCTTTGCGATCTTCGCCGGCAACGGCTAGCCGCACGCCGTCCCAGCCCGGGCAACCGCCCGACCACGCACCGAAGCAACGGAAGCAGACTCCAAGTGACTGAGCAGCAGCACGACGCCACCGCCGACGAGACCGACGTCGACCCCTCGACCGACGGGAACCTCGAAGTCTCGACCGACGAGTCGACCGAAGGCGGCGCCGACGAGAGCCCAGCCGATGGCGCCGAAGGCGACACCGACGGCACCGACGAGACCGACACCGAGGACGAACCGGTCGACGCGCTGGAGGCGTTCCGCCAGGAGCTGCGCGATCAGTACGGCGACTGGTACGTCGTGCACACCTACTCCGGCATGGAGAACAGGGTCAAGGCCAACCTGGAGAACCGGATCCACTCCCTGAACATGGAGGAGTTCATCCACGACATCCAGGTGCCCACCGAAGAGGTCGCCGAGATCAAGAACGGCCAGCGCAAGATGGTCAAGCGCACCGTTCTCCCCGGCTACGTCCTGGTCCGGATGGACCTGACAGATGAGTCCTGGGCCACCGTGCGGCACACCCCCTCGGTCACCGGTTTCGTCGGCAACAGCCACCAGCCGGTGCCGCTGAGCCTCGAAGAGGTCGAGAACATGCTCGCCCCGGCCGTTATCGCAGCGGCCGAGGCTGAAGCCGCCGCGGCCGGCAATGCCACGCCGGGCAGTGCCACCACCGCCAAGAAGCCTGTCGAGGTCGTCGACTTCGATGTCTCCGACTCGGTGATGGTCGTCGACGGTCCGTTCGCGACCCTGCACGCCACGATCACCGAGATCAACGCCGAGTCCCAGCGGGTCAAGGCGCTCGTGGAGATCTTCGGCCGCGAGACCCCGGTCGAGCTCAGCTTCGGCCAGATCCAGAAGGTCTGAGCCTCTGCCCGCGCCTGTGCGGGTGGAACCTAAGAAGAACCGCAACACCCGAAGGTGGCAGAGCCAGTCCCGGCTCGACATGACCACGACGTACCAACAAGAAGGACACCGAGAAGAAGATGCCTCCCAAGCAGAAGAAGATCGCAGCCCTGGTCAAGGTGCAGCTGAACGCCGGAGCGGCAACTCCCGCCCCGCCGGTCGGTACGGCGCTTGGTCCCCATGGTGTGAACATCATGGAGTTCTGCAAGGCCTACAACGCCCAGACCGAGGCGCAGCGCGGCCAAGTCATCCCCGTCGAGATCACCATCTTCGAGGACCGTTCGTTCACCTTCATCACCAAGACCCCGCCGGCCGCGGAGCTGATCAAGAAGGCCGCCGGGCTGGCCAAGGGCTCGGGTGTGCCGCACACGCAGAAGGTCGGCAAGCTGACCAAGGACCAGGTGCGCGAGATCGCCACCACCAAGTTGCCCGATCTCAACGCCAACGACCTCGACGCCGCAGTGAAGATCATCGAAGGCACCGCGCGTTCCATGGGCGTCACCGTCTCCTGACGCCCAGCACCTGAGGTTCACCCACCCACACCTGACACCACCCGTGGCAGGGCCGCGCTGGCCCGCAGACCACACTGAGTCAAGAATCGAGAATCAGCTATGCAGCGCAGCAAGACCTACCGAGCCGCCGCCGAGAAGTTTGATCGCGACGAGCTCCACGCCCCCTTAGCCGCCATCAAGGTCGCCAAGACCACCAGCAAGAAGAAGTTCGACGAGACCGTCGACGTCGTGATGCGCCTGGGTGTCGATCCGCGCAAGTCCGACCAGATGGTCCGCGGCACTGTCAACCTCCCGCACGGCACCGGCAAGACCTCGCGCGTCCTGGTCTTCGCCAACGCCGAGAAGGCCGAGGCCGCCCGTGAGGCCGGCGCCGACGTCGTCGGCGGCGACGAGCTGATCGAGAAGGTCGCCGGTGGCTGGCTCGACTTCGACGCCGTCGTGGCGACCCCGGACATGATGGGCAAGGTCGGTCGCCTGGGCCGGGTGCTCGGTCCCCGCGGTCTGATGCCCAACCCGAAGACCGGCACCGTGACCCCCGATGTGGCCAAGGCGGTCAATGACATCAAAGGCGGCAAGATCGAGTTCCGCGCCGACCGGCACGCCAACCTGCACTTCATCATCGGCAAGGCCTCGTTCGGCGAGGTGCAGCTGGCCGAGAACTACGCGGCCGCCCTCGACGAGGTGCTGCGGCTCAAGCCCTCCAGCTCCAAGGGCCGCTACGTCAGAAAGGTCACCTTGTCGACGACGATGGGCCCCGGCATCCAGATCGACCCGAACCGCACCAAGAACCTCGCGGTCGAGGACGACGCCTGACCTGATCGGTTTCTCGTCTCAACGCCCCGGTTGCCAATGGTGGCCGGGGCGTTGGGCGTCCCCCGGTCGGCTGCGATTTGGCGACCGGCGTGGGTGCGACGTACTGTCGCCGGTGAATCCAGAGACCGTCGGTCGTTCTGAGTGTGCAAGCAGTCAGGACCGAAGGCGCCGCCGCAAGGCGGACGACCCGCGCAGGTGACAGAGCAAGAAACGGTACGCCGCTTCCATCGCCCTGGGCCTGTTGCCCGGGGCGTTCGTGTTTGTGACCGGGCCCCGAAACCACCGGGGGTCTCACCCGACAAACCGAAGGAGATCCATGGCGCGGCCAGAAAAGGCAGCAGCTGTCTCGGAGATCGTGGACGCGCTCAACGGCTCCGCCGGCGCTGTGCTGACCGAATACCGCGGGCTCACCGTGAAGCAGCTGCAGGACTTGCGGCGCTCGCTCGGCGAGAACGCCAACTATGCCGTGGTCAAGAACACGCTCGCCAAGCTTGCGGTGAACGAAGCCGGGATGACCGGCCTCGACGACCTGCTCGTCGGTCCGACTGCTATCGCCTTCATCAACGGCGACGTGGTCGAGGCGGCGAAGGGTCTGCGTGACTTTGCCAAGGCAAACCCCACCCTGGTGATCAAGGGTGGCTATCTAGACGGTGCCCCACTCGACGCCGCCGCGGTCGCCAAGCTGGCCGACCTGGAGTCGCGTGAGGTCTTGCTGGGCAAGATGGCGGGCGCCATGCTCGCCTCGCTGTCCCAGGCCGTCTACCTGCTCAACGCTCCGCTGTCCCAGGCCGCCCGTCTCGTGGGTGCGCTGGAGGCCAAGCGGGCCGCTGAGCCGCAGACCGAGAGCGCGGCCGACGTGGCGCCCTCGTCCCAGTCGGAGTCCGAGTCGGCGTCCGACACCGAGGCTGGCTCTGAGCCCGCTGCGGAGTCTGACGCCCAGTCCGATTCTGGGCCTGCCGAAGCCTGACCACCCAGCATCACCCCACCCCGGCCGGCAGCCCCACCAGGAAGCCGGCTATCAGAATCCCGGTACGCCGATGACTCGGCGGACCACCAACGGAAGGAAGCGCCACCATGGCGAAGCTGAACACCGAAGAGCTGCTCGAGTCGTTCAAGGAAATGACCCTCATCGAGCTGAGTGAGTTCGTCAAGCAGTTCGAGGAGACCTTCGGCGTCACCGCCGCTGCTCCGGCTGCTGCCGCCGCCCCCGCCGCTGCTGGTGGCGCCGGTGAAGAGGCCGCTGCTGAGCAGGACGAGTTCGACGTCATCCTCGAGTCCGCCGGTGAGAAGAAGATCAACGTCATCAAGGAGGTGCGCGCCCTGACCTCCCTCGGTCTGAAGGAGGCCAAGGACCTCGTCGAGGCCGCCCCCAAGGCTGTCCTCGAAGGCGCCACCAAGGAAGCTGCCGAGAAGGCCAAGGAGTCCCTCGAGGGCGCCGGCGCCACCGTCACCGTGAAGTGATCCTGTAGCAGGCGCTCCTGCGCCAAGCACGACGACAGCGGTCCTCCCCTCGGGGAGGGCCGCTGTTTCTCTTCGGCCCCGATGGGGTGCAAGATGGAGTCATGGCGACTGATTCCGCAACAACTGGCCTGATCAACCACTGGTTCGATGGGCAAGAGCAGTCTGGAGCTTCGGAAGCGACGCTGGACGTCACCAATCCGGCCACCGGCGAGGTGACCGGTCGGATGGCGCTGGCCGACGAGGCCGATGCCGCGACGGTGATCGCCAGCGCGAAGGCCGCAGCCAAGGCCTGGGGCCGGACCTCGCTGACGGCTCGCACCAAGGTGCTGTTCAACTTCCGCCACCTGCTGGACACTCGCAAGGAGGAGCTCGCCGAGATCATCACCCGCGAGCACGGCAAGGTGCACTCCGACGCCGTCGGCGAGATCACCCGCGGTCTGGAGGTCGTGGAGTTCGCGTGCGGCATCGCGCACCTGCTCAAGGGCGGTCACTCCGAGTCGGTGTCGACCGGTGTCGACGTGCACTCGGTGCGCCAGCCGCTCGGGGTCGTGGGCATCATCAGCCCCTTCAACTTCCCGGCCATGGTGCCGATGTGGTTCTTCCCGGTGGCCCTGGCCAGCGGCAACGCCGTGGTGCTCAAGCCCAGCGAGAAGGACCCGTCCGCGGCGATCTGGATGGCCAAGCTCTGGACCGAGGCCGGACTGCCCGACGGCGTCTTCAACGTCCTCCAGGGCGACAAGGTCGCCGTCGACGCGCTGCTGCACAGCCCCGACGTGGCGGCGATCAGCTTCGTTGGGTCCACCCCGATCGCCGAGTACGTCTTTCAACAGGCCAGCGCCAGCGGCAAGCGGGTCCAGGCCCTAGGCGGCGCCAAGAACCACATGCTGGTGCTCCCCGACGCCGACCTCGACGCGGTGGCCGATGCGGCCGTATCGGCCGGCTACGGCTCGGCCGGCGAGCGCTGCATGGCGATCAGCGTCGTCGTCGCGGTCGATCCGGTCGGCGACGACGTGGTGGCCAGGATCGCCGAGCGCACCCACGGGCTGCGGGTCGGCGACGGCGCCCGTGGCAACGACTCGGACATGGGTCCGTTGGTGACCCGCGAGCACGCCGACAAGGTACTCGGCTACATCGACGCCGGCGAGGGGGCCGGCGCCAAGGTCGTCATCGACGGGCGGGGGGTCCAGCCCTCGGGGGGACCCCAAGGTGACAGTGGTTACTGGGTCGGCCCCACCCTTTTCGACCACGTCACCCCCGAGATGAGCATCTACACCGAGGAGATCTTCGGCCCGGTGCTCTCGGTCGTCCGGGTCGACAGCTACCGCGAGGGCCTGGACCTGATCAACGCCAACCAGTACGGAAACGGCACCGCGATCTTCACCGCCGACGGCGGCGCGGCCCGGCTGTTCGAGACCGAGGTGGAGGTCGGCATGGTCGGCATCAATGTGCCGATCCCGGTGCCGATGGCCTACTACTCCTTCGGTGGCTGGAAGCGGTCGCTGTTCGGCGACACCCACGCCCACGGCGCCGAGGGCGTGCACTTCTTCACCCGCGGCAAGGTCGTCACCTCACGCTGGGGCGACCCGGCGGCGCGGCGTACGTCGGGAGTCGACCTCGGCTTCCCCACCCACGATTGATCCAGCCCCCACTGAAAGGCCACGACCGTGATCGATGAGAGCCGTACCTACGAGCTCGACCGCGCGCACGTCTTCCACTCCTGGTCGGCGCAGGCCGCGCTGAAGCCGATGGTGGTCGCCAAGGCGGAGGGGTCCCGGCTGTGGGACGACCAGGGCAAGGAGTATCTGGACTTCTCCTCCCAGCTGGTCTTCACCAACATCGGGCACCAGCACCCCAAGGTGGTCGCGGCCATCCAGGTCCAGGCCGGGCAGCTGTGCACCATCGCGCCGGGCACCGCGAACGCCGCTCGCTCCGAGGCCGCACGGCTGATCTCGGGACTGGCTCCGGACGGTCTGGAGAAGGTGTTCTTCACCAATGGTGGCGCCGACGCCGTCGAGCACGCCGTACGGATGGCCCGCCTGCACACCGGGCGGCACAAGGTGCTGTCGCGCTACCGCTCCTATCACGGTGGCACCGACCTGGCGATCAACCTGACCGGCGACCCACGCCGCTGGCCCAATGACAACGGCACCGCAGGAGCGGTGCACTTCTTCGGGCCCTACCTCTATCGAAGCGAGTTCCACGCGACTACCGAAGAGCAGGAGTGTGAGCGGGCGCTGGCGCACCTGGAGCAGGTGGTTGCACTAGAAGGTCCGCAGAGCATCGCCGCGGTGATCCTCGAGTCCATCCCCGGCACGGCCGGCATCATGGTGCCGCCGCCGGGATATCTCGCCGGGGTCCGCGAGCTGTGCGACCGGCACGGGATCATCTTCATCGCCGACGAGGTGATGGCCGGCTTCGGCCGCGCGGGCAAGTGGTTCGCCTACGAGCACGGCGACGTCGTCCCCGACCTGATCGCCTTCGCCAAGGGCGTGAACTCCGGCTACGTGCCGCTGGGCGGGGTAGTGATCAGCGACGAGATCGCCGCGACCTTCAACGACCGCGCCTACCCCGGCGGCCTGACCTACTCGGGTCACCCGCTGGCCTGCGCCGCCGCGGTGGCGACCATCGAGACGATGGTCGAGGAGAAGATCGTCGAGAACGCCGACCGGCTCGGTCGCGAGGTCTTCGGTCCGGAGCTGGCCAAGATTGCGGCGAAGCACCCCAGCGTCGGCGAGGTGCGTGGTGTCGGGGCGTTCTGGGCGATCGAGCTGGTCAAGGACGCCGAAACCCGCGAGTCGCTGGCGCCGTACGGCGGGACCTCGCCGCTGATGAACGCCACCGTCGCTGCCTGCAAAGAGAACGGGGTGCTGCCGTTCGTGAACTTCAGCCGCATCCACGTGGTGCCGCCGCTGAACATCACTGACGACGATGCCCGCTGTGGGCTCGAGGTCATCGACGCGGCGCTCGAGGTCGCGGACCGCGGCTGACCGACCCGACCCTGATCCACAACGTGCGGGCGACATGCTTGACTCCGGGGGCGGATGGGTTCATGATCCTTCCCAAGGTCTAGCCGGTGATTTGACGCCGGGGTTGTTGTGCGCCCTGAAATGCGTTACTCTGATCTTTCGCCCTCTCTCAGATGCCCTGCGGCCTGCCCGGTGGCCGATGCGGTGGTGAATGTGGCGACATCTCATTGCGTAACCCTTCGAAGGACAACTCTTGGCCGCGCGCAGCACTGCTTCAAACGCCCGCCGCATCTCGTTTGCGAAGATCGCCGAAGCGATGGAGGTCCCGCAGCTCTTGTCGCTGCAGACCAACAGCTTCGACTGGTTGGTCGGCAACGAGAACTGGACCCAGACCGTCGCACGCCGCCGCGAGGGCGGCGAGGACGTGTCGGAGAAGTCTGGTCTGCAGGAGATCTTCGAGGAGATCTCCCCGATCGAGGACTTCTCCGAGACGATGTCGCTGTCGTTCGAGAACCCGGTCTTCTACGACCCCAAGTACACCGTCGAGGAGTGCAAGGACAAGGACTTCACCTACGCCGCGCCGCTCTACGTCTCGGCTGAGTTCACCAACAACGAGACCGGTGAGATCAAGGGCCAGACGGTCTTCATGGGCGACTTCCCGCTGATGAGCCCCAAGGGCACCTTCATCATCAACGGCACCGAGCGCGTCGTGGTCTCCCAGCTGGTGCGTAGTCCCGGTGTCTACTTCGAGCGCAGCGCCGACAAGACCTCCGACAAGGACATCTTCACCGCGAAGATGATCCCCAGCCGGGGTGCTTGGCTGGAGTTCGAGATCGACAAGCGCGACATGGTCGGGGTCCGTCTGGACCGCAAGCGCAAGCAGAACGTCACCGTGCTGCTGAAGGCGCTGGGCTGGACCAACGACCAGATCCGTGAGGAGTTCGGTCAGTACGAGTCGATGATGGCGACCCTGGAGAAGGACCACACCCAAGCCCAGGACGACGCGCTGCTCGACATCTACCGCAAGCTGCGCCCGGGCGAGCCCCCCACCCGGGAGGCGGCCCAGACGCTGTTGGACAACTACTACTTCAACTCCAAGCGCTACGACCTGGCCAAGGTCGGTCGCTACAAGATCAACAAGAAGTTGGGCGCTCAAGAGGCGTTCGACCAGCAGACGTTGACCATCGACGACATCGTCTCGAGCATCCGGTTCATCGTGG
>JBBPYJ010000099.1:0-10867 GCA_038200025.1 Propionibacteriales bacterium
GATCGCGATCGAGCAGGTCATCTACACCGTGCAGGCCGCAGCCCAGAAACGGCTGCCAGTGCAGTTCATGCTCGATGACCAGCCGGTCGACCAAGTCTACGGCGTCGCCACCGCCGAGCCGCTGGACAACGGCCCCATGCTCGAGGTGTTGAACCTGATGAGCGTTACGACCCCCGAGCAGGGCTCGATCCAGTCCGGGCAGATGAAGATCTCTGGCGTCGGCAACGCCTTCGAGGCCAACATCACCTGGCAGATCGCCGACACCGACGGCGCGGTAGTGAAGCAGGGCTTCACCACCGCCCAGGGCTGGATGGGCGAGCGGCTCTTCGCCTGGTCCGACACCATCGACGTGTCCAAACTGACCGCCGGAGACTACGTCTTCACCGCCTCGACCGGCGACCCCTCCGGTGGCGCCGAAGGCACCGGCGACGCCATCGACACCAAGAACTTCACCCGCCCATAGCCCTCAACCCCCGGTGCAGGGCGCCGGAATCCTGCTCACCGAAGAGTTGGGGTCCGCTCACCATCGGGGGCGGTGGGGGCCTTCGGGGTGCATAGGCTGACCCCTTGACGCCCAGTGAGTACCGTGCCGTACGGGACCAAGCCTCAGGCATGCCGGCCACCCGTCCAGCGGCGCTACGTTCGGATCTTCGTGCTGGTCGGCCTGGTGATCGCACCCGCGATGGTTGTGGCCGGCGATCGACGGGATCGTGATGCTGGCCGGCAATCCGACCGACGCCCAGGGGCGACGACCACTTCGGCCCTGGCCACGAGCCGCGGGACGACGATCAGGCGGTCACGAAGTCGATGAGCTCCTCGACACGACCCAGGAGCGCCGGCTCGAGGTCGTGGTAGGACCGCACCTGGCTCAGGATGTGCTGCCAGGCCCGGGCGATGTCGGTCTGGTCGCGGTGCGGCCAGCCCATCAGCTGGCAGATGCCCTTCTTCCACTCCAGGTGCCGGGGTACGTCGGGCCAGGCCTCGATCCCGATCCGCTCGGGTCTGACGCCCTGCCAGACATCGACGTACGGATGGCCGACGATCAGCACGTCCGGACCGATCTTGGACTTGGCGATCGCGGCCGCGATCCGGCTCTCTTTGGAACCGGGCACCAGGTGGTCGACCAGGACGCCCACCCGCCGCTCCGGGCCGGGGCGGAAGTCGCGTAGGTGCTCGGACAGGTCGTCGACGCCGCCGAGGAACTCCACGACGACGCCCTCCACGCGCAGATCGTCGCCCCAGACCTTCTCGACCAGCTCGGCGTCGTGACGACCCTCGACGAAGATCCGGCTGGCGCGGGCGATCCGGGCCCGCGTGCCGGCCACCGCGATCGAGCCCGAGGCGGTGTGCGTCGGCTTGGCGGCGGACGCCCGGGGCGGTGGGACCAGGATCACAGGTCGGCCCTCGTGGAGGAAGCCGGGACCGAGTGGGAACGTACGCCGCCGTGACCGCCGGTCCTCCAAGGTCACCGTGTCCAGGTCCCGGTCGACGGCCACGATCTCCCCGCACCAGTCCGTGGTCACCTCCTCGACGACCTCGCCGATGATCGCCGGGGCTTCAACGGCCCGCCCACGCTTCGGGGCGCGCCAGTCGATGGTCAGCACGTCCTGGCTGTAGCGACCTCGCGCCCCTTGCGTCGGTCTCGAAGGATTGCTCACCCGGACACGCTAGGGGCGTAGCCGGCTCAAACGGCGTGGGCGCGCCGCAGGGCGCCGTGGTCGACGGTGGGTCAGCTGGACTTCGGGTCGGTCCCCGACTCGCCCCGGTCGCTCGAGTCACTGCCTCTACTCGGATCACCTGAGTCGCTCTGCTCCGTCGACTCGCCCTCCTCATCCAGCTGGCGGGCGTAGGTGGCGCTCGGCTCGTTGAGGTCCACGTCCGGCGCGTCCTCGGGGTCCAAGGGCTTGGCGAGCGGGTTGTCGTCCCCGGCCTGGAGGTCTTCGGGCAGCAGTTCTTCAGAATCCGACGAGGTCATCGGCTCACGTTACGCGGACGGCCCGCTCAGCGGTACCCCCCGACGGACACGCGAGTCAGATCAGCGGCAGGCGCTTCTGGCTGCGTGGCAGCTGCTCGTAGCCGCGGCGGCAGGCGATCTCCAGCGACTCAGCGGGGAACGGCCAATCGGCGGCCGCAACTGCCTGATCCACGGGTACGCCGCGCCCGGCGAGGTCGCGGATGGTCTCGGCGACGATTCCGATCTGGTTGCGCTGGAGCTCGGCGAAGTCCCGGTCCACGACCGTCCCGTGCCCGGGCACGATCACGCTGCGCGAGGTGGTCAGCGACAACAGCATGTCCAGGCTCAGCGGCCACTCCATCGGCCACGAGTCCCGCCCGACCGCCGGGGGAGCGGACTCCTCGAGCAGGTCGCCGGCCAGCATCACGTCGGCGTCGGGAACCCGGACGAGCAGGTCGCCCGAGGTGTGGCCGCGGCCGGGGTAGAGCAGCTCGACCGCCCGGTCGCCCAGGTCCAGAGCGGCCACGGAGGAGAAGGTGTGGTCGGGCAGCACCACCTCGGTCGCCGCGATCTCGTCACGGCGCGGGTCGCTGATCTCGTTCGGGTCGACGGCATCGTCGGCGTACTCCTGCTTGGTGCGCTCGGCGAATCCCGGCAGTTCCTCGGCGGCGTTCTCGTGCGCGTGGATCGGGACCGGCCCGTACGCCGCACGGAAGGCGTGGTTGCCGAAGGCGTGGTCGAAGTGCGCGTGGGTGTTGACGATCCCGACGATCTCGCCGGCGCCGAGGCGACGGGCGTCCGCGATCACCTCGCGCGCCGCGGCCGACGAGCTATGGGTGTCGACCACCACCAACCCGCGCTCGCCCCCGATCAGGGTGACATTGACGTCGAACCAGTCATAGCGAGCGACCCAGACCCGGTCGGCCACCTCGAGGAAGTCAGGCATGAGTCGACAGTAGGCATAACCGGTTGCCTCGGCCGCGGCGGGGGAGTTCACTGGATCCGATGGCGAAGTCCGCACGACCGAGAGGATCCGGACTGACTGCCAACGCGCCACCCTTGGCCTACGACCGTTCCGGTCCACGCGGGGACCTGCCTGTCGTGCTGTTGCACGCCGGCATCGCCGATCGGCGAATGTGGCAGCCCCAGTGGGAGCAGTTGACCCGTGCCCACGATGTCGTCCGGGTCGACCTGCGCGGCTTCGGCGAGTCCGACATACGTCCCGATTCCGGATGGTCGCACTCCGCCGACCTCATCGAAACGCTTCGGGCCCTGGAAATCGACCGGGCCCACCTCGTCGGCTGTTCGTTGGGCGCCGGACTGGCGGCCGAGGTCGCCGTCGATCGGCCCGATCTGGTGGCATCTCTCTTGCTCGTCGCTCCGGGCGGGTCGCTGATCACTGAGTTCGCCGAAGACCTGCGAGCCTTCGCCAGGGCCGAGAACGACGCATTGGATAGCGGCGATCTCGAAGCCGCCGCGGCGGTGAACGTCACCTGGTGGGTCATCGGACTCGAGCGGGAGCCGGAGACGGTGCCGCAGGATCTACGCGACTCGGTCTGGAGCATGCAACGACGAGCCTTCGAGCTCACCGTCGACTGGGACGACATCGAGGAGCACGAGCCTGAGTCGCCGCTGGCCGACCGCTTGGGGCGTATCACCGTACCGACCTTGGTGCTGGCCGGGGCCCTGGATCTGCGCTGCGTGGGGCGTGCGGCCGACGCGGTGCTGGCCGCAGTCCCGCTGGCACGGCGTACGACGTGGGACGACGTGGCTCATCTGCCGAGCCTGGAAAGGCCCGACGACTTCTGCGGTCTCGTGCAGGACTGGCTCGTCGGCGTCGCCTAGTACGATTGGCACTCATCAGTTCGGAGTGCCAATCGAGAAGTCGTGAGCGAGCAGGAGGTGGAGCATGGTCGAGGACCGCAAACTGGCTGTGCTCCGTGCCATCGTCGAGGACTACGTCTCCACCGAGGAGCCGGTCGGTTCCAAGGCGCTTGTAGAGCGGCACGGCCTCGGTGTCTCCCCGGCGACCGTGCGCAACGACATGGCCGCGTTGGAGGAGGAGGGCTTCATCGCCCAACCGCACACCTCGGCGGGCCGGGTGCCCACCGACAAGGGCTACCGGCTGTTCGTGGACCGGTTGACCACGGTGAAGCCGATGAGCGCGGCCGAGAAACGGGCGATCGCCAGCTTCCTGGACGGCGCGCACGATCTCGACGACGTGGTGCAGCGCTCGGTGCGACTGCTGTCGCAGCTGACCCGTCAGGTCGCGGTCATGCAGTATCCCTCGCTCTCAGCCTCCACGGTCCGCCACGTCGAGCTGGTGGCGCTGGCGCCGAACCGGCTGCTGATGGTGCTGATCCTGAGCACCGGGGGGGTCGAGCAGCGCTTGGTCGAGCTCGGCGCCGACGTCGGCGACGACTACCTGGCCGCCCTGCGCTCGGCGGTACTGCGCGCGGCCGTCGGCAAGCGGATCGCGGAGGCCATCGTCGGCCTGCAGGCGCTGCCGGACGACCCGGCCCGACGTATCAACGGACCCGACCGGTCCGCGCAGCCGCTCGAAGCCGTGGTCGCGGCGCTGGTCGACTCGATGTCGGACCAGCGCTCGGAGGAGCGGGTGCTGGTCGCCGGCACCTCCAACCTGGCTCGCTACGGAGACAGTTTCGACACCGCCGTACGACCCCTGCTCGAGGCCCTCGAGGAGCACGTGGTGCTACTGAAGCTGCTCGGCGAGGCCCGCTCGGGTGGGGCGATCACGGTCCGGATCGGGAACGAGGGCCCCTACCAGGAGCTGTCGGCGAACAGCGTCGTCGCGACCGGCTACGGTCCGCAGGACGCCGCGCTCGCGACGCTCGGCATTGTCGGGCCGACCCGGATGGACTACCCCGGCACCATGGCGGCGGTCCGCGCGGTCGCTCGCTATGTGTCGCGGATCCTCGACGACGCCTGACCCCCACCACCGGTTTTCACCAGAGCCAACAAGAACCAGACACGACCATCCCAGACCCAGAAGGACTTCACGTGAGCCAGGACCTCTATGAGCTGCTCGGTGTGCCACGCGACGCGGACGCCGACACCATCAAGAAGGCCTACCGGCGCCTGGCACGGCAGCTGCACCCCGACGTCAACCCGGATCCGCAGACCCAGGACCGGTTCAAGGAGGTCTCACAGGCCTACGAGGTGCTGTCGGACCCGCAGAAGCGAGCGTCGTACGACCGGGGCGGCGACGTCTTCGGCGCCGGTGCCGGTGGGTTCGGCGGCCAGGGCGCCGGCTTCTCGTTCACCGACATCATGGACGCCTTCTTCGGCGGGCAGGGCGGCGGGGGGCAGGGACGCGGTCCTAGGCCCCGTCAACGCCGCGGCCAGGACGCGCTGGTGCGCCTCGAGGTCGAGCTCGCCGAGGCGGCGTTCGGAATCACCCGCGAGCTCAAGGTCGACACGGCCGTGATCTGCACCATCTGCAGCGGCGAGGGTACGGCGCCCGGCACCCACCCGGTCCCGTGCGAGACCTGCCGCGGCGCCGGTGAGGTCGCCCACGTGCAGCGCTCCTTCCTCGGTGAGATCCGCACGCTGCGGCCCTGCGCGGCGTGTCGCGGGTTCGGGATGCTGATCCCCGAGCCGTGCCGCGAGTGCTCCGGCGACGGCCGGATCCGGTCCCGTCGCGGCCTGAACGTCAAGATCCCAGCGGGCGTCGACAACGGCACCCGGGTCCAGCTCACCGGCGAGGGCGAGGTCGGCCCCGGCGGCGGTCCCGCCGGCGACATCTACGTCGAGATCCACGTCGCGGCGCACGAGACCTTCACCCGGCACGGCAACAACCTGCACTGCACGATCACGCTGCCGATGACCGCGGCGTCGCTCGGCACCACGCTGACGCTGCCGACCCTGGAGGCCGATCTCGAGCAGGGTGCTGGATCCGGGGTGGAGACCGAGCTCAAACTCGAGATCAAGCCCGGGACCCAGTCGGGCACCGAGCAGGTGCTGGGCGGGCGCGGCGTGCCGGGCCTGCGCGGTGGCCGCGGAGACCTGATCGTCTCCACGGTGGTCGACACCCCGACCCGGTTGGATCCACGCCAGGAGGAGCTGCTGCGCGAGCTCGCCGGGATCCGCGGCGAGGAGTCCCCGAGCGGTTCGGTGCGTCCGGAGCATAAGTCGGTCTTCGGTCGCTTCCGCGACGCCTTCAACCAGCACTGAGCTGCGATGTCGCTGCCCGTCCACCTCGCAGCCGACCTGGCGGGCGTCCGAATCGGCGAGACGGTGGTGGTGACCGGTCCCGAGGCACACCACGCGGTCGCCGTACGCCGCCTGAGCGTCGGCGAGCAGGTCGTGCTCACCGACGGTCTCGGGGTGAGGGTGGTCGGCACGGTGGAGGCTGTTGAGAAGGGTCGGTTCGACCTGGTCGCGGAGTCCGTACGGGCGGTCGAGCGGCCGACGCCGCGGATCACCGTGGTGCAGGCACTGCCGAAGGGCGACCGGGGCGAGCTGGCGGTAGAGATGCTGACCGAGGTCGGCGTGGACACGATCGTGCCGTGGGCGGCCTCACGCTGCGTGGCGGTCTGGAAGGGCGACCGAGCGCTGAAGGCGGCTGCGAAGTGGCGGTCCACGGCTCGCGAGGCGGCCAAGCAATCGCGACGATCGTGGTTCCCCGAGGTCGACGATCTTGCCCAGACCGCGGACCTCATGGCGTTGGTCTCTGCTGCCGATCTGGCGGTGGTGCTGCACAAGGAGGCGAGCGAGCCGCTCGCTGCGTCTGCGGTCCCGGTGGTCGGCACCATCGTGGTCGTCGTCGGCCCCGAGGGCGGTCTGACCGACGCCGAGGTCGAGATCCTGCGAGCAGCCGGGGCTCGGCCGGTCCGGCTCGGCGCCGAGGTCCTGCGCACCTCCACCGCGGGTGTCGCCGCCGTGGCCGCCATTCTGACCCGGACCCCACGCTGGACCTGACGATTCAGCCGATCGTAAACCTCTTGGTGTCGATGGCCGGGCCCGTACCTTCAGTTCCGCCACTGGGGTCGTCGGTGCTCGCGGTGAAGAGGTAGTCACCGGCAGGCAGCTTGCTCAGGTTCACGGTGTCCGACCACGGGTAGAGCCGGTCCTCGACCCAACCCTCGGAGGTGGTGACGGCGCGCTTGACCACCCGGCCGTCGGTATCGGTGATCTGCCAGCCGATGCTCGCCTCGAAGGAGTTGCCGACGCCGGAGATCTTCATCGTCTCGGCCTGGGTGGACCCTTGCTCGGGACTCGTGATGCTGACCAGGTTGACGGTGGCCAGCGGCGAGTCGATGGTGAGCGGCTGGCGGGTGTCCACGCCGTACACCTGATCGACCGGTTTCCCGTCGAAGAAGAATGCCACCTTCGCCCGAGCCTGCACTGCACCCTGGAGCGTGTAGACCGCTGACTGGACGGCAGCGGTCGCCTGGGCCTCGTTCATCCCTGGTGGGATCATCCGTGCCGTCGGCGAGGCGAGATCGACCTGGATCAGACCGTCGGCTCCGCTGCCGTCGAAACTGATGGCTTGGATCGCCCCCGGTGACCAGGTGCGGACGTAGTCCGGGTCGAGCGGTTCGCCCTCGAGTCCGTTGACCGCGCGATCGAGGGGATTGCGTCCGCGGACTCCGCGGAACTCCCGGAACAGTCTCGGTCCCGCGGGTGTGTCGCCGAGGTAGTAGACAGCCGCCACGCCCTCCTCGCCAGCCGGCTGCGGCTTTCTGCTCGGCTGGGCGGCCGGCGAGGGCTTCTGGCTCGGCGTGTTCTCGGCTTTGTCCTTCCGCTTTGCCTTCCGGTCGGTCCCGGGCGACGCAGGAGGTGCGGGGGTTGCCGCCGCCGGCGCTCCATCCGAGCCCTGATCCCCGCCCAGGGGGTCGAAGACCAAGTAGACTGCCGCGATCATCGCCAGGGCCAGCAGGCCGCCGGCGAAGGCATAGGTCCATCGAGCAGATACGGACGAGCTGGGCACGCGGAACTCCCGGGGAGTCGAGGGATAGACCAGAATTCTGGCTTACAATCCCTCGCAGGAGGTTGCGCAACGCGGCACAGACTGCGAAGAGTCTGTCCATCCATGCACCCAATACCCTCAGAACCATGCCAACCGACCCCGATTGTCTGTTCTGCAAGATCGTCGCGGGGGAGATCCCGGCCGACGTCGTCCATCGCAGCGAAGCCAGCGTCGCCTTCCGTGACCTCGACCCGCAGGCACCCACGCACGTCCTGGTGGTCCCGCGCCAGCACCACGCCAATGCCGCCGAGTCGGCGGGTGCCGATGCCGGTGCGGTCGCCGATCTGATCTCGGTAGCCGCGGCGGTCGCCGCCGCAGAGGGGCTGGGCGATGACTACCGGTTGGTTTTCACCACCGGCGCCGGCGCCGGACAGTCGGTGTTCCACACCCACCTGCACCTTCTGGGTGGCCGCCCGATGACCTGGCCCCCCGGGTAGGAGGCGAGCACCCGGGTACGTGAGATCCGTGAACATCACCGGTAGCCACCGCAGGTCGACGGCGACCTGCCATGCTGGGAACACTGCAGGTCGACTAGGAACGAGGACGCCATGAGCGACGACAAGGCAACCAACGCCACTTCAGGTCCAGCCAACGGTGCCGGTCCGCGCCGTACGCCGCCTGCGGGCCCGACGGGATCCACCGCAGGATCCAACAGCGCTGGGTCGAGCTCGGGGTCGAGTTCGAAGCCGAGCAAGGGGTCGAGCAAGGGCAGCAGCAAGCCGGCGGACACGAAGTCGACGAGCAGCACCGACAAGAAGTCGGGCAACGGGGCGCTGGCGCACTCCAAGACCAGTGGCCTGTGGGTCTTCGTGGTCGGGATGGGCATCGTGCTCACCCTGCTGATCATCCTGATCCTGCAGAACACCCAGCGCGTCGAGGTGTCGTTCCTCGGCTGGACCGGCAACCCGCCGTTGTCGGGCGCCCTGCTGATCGCCGCCGCCGCAGGGATCTTGTTGACCTCGATCGCCGGCACCCTGCGGATCATGCAGATCCGGCGCCGGGTGAAGAAGGGCTGAGGAGCGACTCCTACGCCGCCGAAGTCGGCGGTGGTTCGTCACGTCATCATGGTCCAGTTGCCGTCGGGCAACGGTGACTACGCCGAGGCCTCGGCTGCCGAGGACCCAGACGGGGCCTGGACCTGCTTCGGCAACATGGGTTTCGGCGGCGCCGGTGGCTTCGACGGTGAACGGCTCGATCAGGGTGCTCTCGAAACCCAATGAACGGACCGTTACGTCGTCTGGGGCGAGGGCTCGACTGACGAGATGTGTCTTGGGCTGCTCACCGTGACACGGCCATGACCTGCGCTGGGCAAGCGGAATCGCGTGCTGGGACTTATCGGCCTAGATCGCCGGCACCATGCGAATCATGCAGATCCGTCCGGGTCGGCGTCCGTGCCCTTGCTTGAAGCCGGCTCGATATCCATGACGTCCAGCGCCTTGCGCGCCCGCGCGGTCACCAGCCAGACGACCACCGCGGTAGCAATCAGCCCGGCACCGAGCAATGTCCATCGTGCCACTCCGCCGTCACTGCCAGCTGCCTTGCCGATGGACCCTAGGTACACGTACAAGGCGGTGCCCGGCATGATGCCGACGAAAGTCGCCTTCACATAGGGCCAGAAACCGATCGTCGACACGCTGAAGAAGTAGTTCTGCAAACCGAACGGAAAAACCGGGCTCAGGCGCAACAGAATGACGACCTTCCAGCCACCCTCGCCGACAGCCTGATTCACTGCCCCGAACTTCCGGTGGTTTTCGATCTGCTTCTGCACCCTGTCGCGCGCCAGGTAGCGGCCGATCAGGAAGGCGGCACCGGCGCCGCAGGTTGCCGAACCCACCACCAGCGGATAACCCCAGACGCCGTACGCGAGTCCTGCCAGCAGCGTCAGCGCTGAGGCGGGTATCAGCGTGCAAGTGGCGACCACGTAGATGACGGCAAATGCCACCACACCCAATGCTCCGAGCCCGGTGATCCATTGTTCGAGACTTTCGATCCATTCCTTGACCGGCAGCAGTAACCAGGCACCGACCACCGCAGTGCCGGCAACGACCATCAGGCCGATCCTGAGATTTCTGGACATCGTCTACGCCTTGTATCGCCGCGGTTCCGGCCAGGTGCGTCGGGATCTGACGGAGTTGCTCAGGTTACACAGCCGGCCCTAGAGGAACTGCCCAGGGGCGGTCAGTCCTGTGAACGTTCGGCGGTACGCCTGGACATCACATCTCGTGCAGCCAGTGCCACACTCGCAGCAGCACCGGCGCGCCGAGGAACACCATCAGCAGTCCCCACGCGGTGGCTCGATGCAGCAGGCGGGAGCCGTCGAGACCGGCGGCGAAGGACACCCACGCACCCTCTTCGGTGTTGCGGTCCAGACCCAGGGCTCGAGCGTCGTCGGGCATCGACGGCGGTGTCCAGGCGCAGCGCTCGTCGTCGGAGTGCCCCGGATCGCCGGTTGACTCCAGTCGACGATCATCCACGGACGCCAGCCTACGACCGGACGGGGAGCTGATGGGCGCGGTCTCTGCCCGGCCACTGGGGATGAGTCGAGCTCGCTACTTGAACAGCTTGTGGCTGGGCTCGCACACCGTGCCGACCGGCGGCAGCTCGCCGCGCAGCAGGTAGGCGGCGTACGCGTCGTCGACACAGTCCGAGGAAGCCAGCGAGCCGTGACCCCAGGTGTCGAGTTTCAGCAGCCGGGCCCCCGCCCAGTCGTGCGCCAGCGCCCGCGCGCCCTTGATCGGGGTCGCCGGGTCGTGGCTGTTGGCGATGACCAGTGCCGGTGTCGCAGTGGAGATGTCGAAGGGTCCGGCATAGCGGTCGGCCCGAGCCTTCTTCGACCAGCCGGCACACGGGCTGGAAGCCCAGGTCCACAGCGGGCCGAAGCCCGGAGCCGACTTGTCGGCCCTGTGTGACTGCTGCACCCA
>JBBPYJ010000100.1:0-17650 GCA_038200025.1 Propionibacteriales bacterium
CCATCGAGAAGCCGTAGGCCGCGGCGACGCGATCGATGCCCCACTGCTCGTGGAGCAGCCGTCGCTGGGCACGGACGTTATCGCCGGCGGTGACCACCGCAGGGAAATCCGGGTCGTCCGCGGTAAACGATCACGTAGTCCTTGGCGGCGTTGAGAGTGCCGTGTGCCTGCCACGCGATCCGGGCGCCACGGATGACGCCACCGCGCTCCACCTCGATGTCGCCTAGCTCGAGAACGCCTTCAACGACCGGCCAACTGTTCACGAGGCAACTATGCCAGCGACAGTTCGACACGAGAGTGACGGCCGAAGACCACTTCCGGAGCCTGGAACGGGTCCCAGGCTGCGGGGATGCACACACTATCCCTCGTCGTGGTGGTCGGCTAGGTACTTCGTCACCTGGTAGGCGATCGCGGTGAGGGGGACGGCGAACACGGCGCCCGGGACCCCCAGAAACAGGGTGCCGCAGGTGACGGCCGACAGGATGATCAAGGGGTGCAGGTCGACGGCCTTGCTCATGACCATGGAGCAGGTTGCCTTCGATCTGCTGCACGGCGAGGACGACGATAAGCACGATCACCGCGTCGGTGCCGCCATTGGTGACCAGAGTTACCAGGACTGCGGCAACGCCGGCCACGGTTGCTCCCAGCAGGGGCACGAAGGCGCCGAGGAAGGTGAGCAGGGCCAAGGACAATCAGAGGGGGACGTCGAGAAAGAACAGTGCCGCGCCGATGGAGATGGCGTCGGCCAGTGCGATGACTACGGTGCCCTGGTCGTAGCTGGTCAGCGTCGACCATGCCTGCTGTCCGGCGTCGTCCATGCGTGAGCGGCGTGCGGGTGGCGCCCAGCTCAGGGGCCCATCGCCACATGCTGGGGCCGTCCTTGATCAAGAAGAACACGGCGAAGATGACCAGGGCGACGGCTCCGAGCAGGTGCAGCGCGGTGGTCGTGCCGGCGAGAACGCTGGGCATCATCTGCTCCAGGCGGCCGACGATCGTGTTCCGCAGACTACCGACCTGGACCGGTTCCAGCGACAGGGGACCGTTGATCAGCCAGTTGCGTACGTCGTCGATCCCGGCGGTGACCGTCGCTCCGAGGTTGCCCATCCGTTGGCTGGCCCGGCGGTAGAGCAGTAGCCCCACACCAGTGGGGATTCCCAGCAGCACGATGATGCTCGCCAGCGCAGCCAGCGCGGAGGGCACGCCGAACCGGCACAGCCGAGTGGCCAGTGGCGCAATCAATGCCGCGAGGAGCAAGGCGGCGGCTAGGGAGTACGTGATCAGCGCCAACCGCAGCATCACCTGGACGGTGAACCAAACGATGGCGCCTACGACCAGAGCCGTATGAGTGCCATCCATCTCCCCCAACCCTCCGCCCCGCAGCATCCTGCGGTGGGCACGGTTGCCTGGTCGAAGAGGTTCAGCCTCTCCCGCGCAAGATTCCCGCAGCCCGGACTGGTCCGCTACACCCACCCGGGTGGGGGTGGTGGTGGTGGCGCCGAGCCCGAGCCAACTGGGCCTACGGGGCGCTGGCTAGGGTGGCAGGGCAGCAGTCACACTCGGGGCTCGGGGCTCGTCAATCGAATGGAGGCTGGCTGATGTTCTTCGACAACGTCGACGGGTTGCTGAGGGTCTTGGTGGTGGGCCCGGTGGCCTATGTCTGGCTGATCGCGTTGCTGCGGTTCAGCGGCAAGCGCACCCTGGCTCAACTCAACGCCTTCGACTTCGTCGTCACCGTTGCGTTGGGTTCCACCTTGGCCACGATCCTGCTGACCAATTCCGTGGCCTGGGCCGAAGGAGCACTCGCACTCGGCGTGCTGGCGGCCCTGCAGTTCGTGGCGGCCTGGGCTTCGGTGCACGCCTCCTGGTTCCGGCGCGCAGTGACGTCTGGTCCGACCATCCTGCTACGCGACGGACGCCCGGACCAGGCGGCCCTGGTCCGTCAGCGCATCTCACAGGAGAGTCTCGATCAAGCAGTACGCAACGCCGGCATCGGCGGACTGGACCTGGTCGCTGCCGTGGTTCTCGAAACCAACGGCCGCATCAGCGTCATCCCTAACAGTCAGTTCGGGAACGGCTCAACGCTTCCGAGTGCTCGCCCCGACGCCCACGGTGCGCGTTAGCCGGTCCTGTCCACCAGGTCCAGGCAGTACGTCGTCAGGACGGCGCGATCCGATGCAATCGTCGTCAGCTCGGGCGACGGCGGGCTGTCCAGGTGCTCGAACGGCAGGCTGGATATCCCGGAGTAGATCATCATCTGAAGGGCGTGCAGACGGGTGACCAGCACCGGGTCGACGAACATACCCTCGGCGGCCAGCCCCTCGACGTACGCCGGCACGATCACCGCGTCGGTCTGCGCCAAGGTGGCCGCCGGCCGACGTCCGAGCTGAACCTCGCCCAGCAACAACTGGCCAAGGTCGAAGCCGAGCGGGAGCGGATTCCAGAAGCCGAAGTCGATCAGGACGAAACTGTCCCGGTCGGGTGCGCCCAGGAGATTGTTGGGGCAGGCGTCGCCGTGCCCGGTGAGCAGTGGGGCCTCATCGAGCTCCGCGGCCCAGCGCGGCGCCTGCACGGCGGCATCGCAGATCCGTGCGCGCAGCTCAGGGCCGAAGGCCTGGGCCAGCAGCGGGTGCGCCCAGAGCCCGTCGTCGTGAAGCATGGGAAGGACCTGATGACGCAGCCGTCCCTCGACATAGTCGCGCACCGTCCACTTATGCCGGCCTACGCCCGCCAACGGCGCGAGTTCGGGGCTCCCAGCGAGCCGCCCCAGAAGGTAGGCCGCGCGACGGTGGCGGGCGAGGTCCCAGGCCCAGTCGGTGGCGGGGACCTCCGCCAACCAGATCGAGGCGGACAGCTCGTCGAGGTCGTAGACGCCAAGCACCTTCGGCATGCAGAACCCGGCGGGGAGACGTTCGGCGAGGTCGGAGCGATACACCAAGGGCTCGGTACGCCAGGGGACGCTGGCGGCCACCATGTCACGGATCTCGGCGGGGACGAACCGGAAGAACGGGGACTGTGACCAGCACCGCACGTGCTTGACGAACATCCGGAACGGCTGCTGGCCGTTCGCGGTCGCCGCGTGGCCGCTGACCCAGTAGCGGCCGGCCGTAGTGATGGCGGGCAGGTTGTAGTTGACGGTGGAGACCGTCACGTCGAGCAACTCGACCCGCTTCTCACCCAGCAACGAGGCGACCATGGTGGCCAGAACCTCGTCATCGACGTCGGTTACGCCGAGAAGTTCACGCGTAGCCATGGAGAGAAAGTTACTTTACGATCATCCGAATGTAAAGTAACTTTATGTCTACGAACGAGCGGCACGTGATGCTGGCCTTTGGAGTGTTGATGGACCAGGCGCGAGAACTGGTGCTCAGCGACCTAGCCACCGTCCTGCGTCCCTCCCAGTTCCGGGTGGTCGGCATGGTGCCCGACGAGGGAGTCACGGTGACCGACCTGGCCGACCGGGTCGGGATGACCAAGCAAGGCATCGGCCAGTTCGTCAGTCAGCTGGTCGATGACGGGTATCTGACTACTGAGGTCCACCCCGAGGACCGCCGCGTGCGCGTGGTGCGTCGAACCCAACTCGGAGAGGATGCCTCCCAACAGCTTGTGCGCGTTCTAGATGAGCTCGAGACGCAGTGGGCCCAACGGATCGGTGCTCGCAGCTACCGAGAGTTCCGAGCGGCTCTGGACGAGCTCGCCGGCCTGCCCCCCGTCGCCCCTGTCGAAGCGGTCGAGCACGCCTGATCATCTGTGGTCCGACGAGATCGGCCGGACCAACGCTTCCCCGCTCATCTCTGGACAAGTGGGCCGTCAACCTGCGGGCAGGATCTTCTCCAGACGGGTGAGCTTGAAGTTCTGGTTTCCGACGGTTCCGGGCGCGGTGTTGGCGTCGTCCTGACAGATGAAGACCCCATGGGGGAAGGCCTTGCCCAGGGGCGCAGACGTCGCCGTGATGCCGTCGGTGTGCGAGCACCCGTCGGCCTCCTTGCCGTCGACGATCTCAAAGGAACCCGCGTACTCGTTGGTCTTGCGGTCGTAGACAGTGAAGTACGACGGCTGGTCCTTGGCCGTCTGGGACGAGGCGATGATCGAGCCGCTGCCGTCGGAGTTCTCGACCAGAGTGACGCCTTCGACGTCGGCGGTCTGGTGGCCGTCGGGGAGCAGCCCATCGACCAGTTCGCGGTCAGTTCCGCTGCCGACGTCGGCGCCGTACCGCCACATCCCGGTGCCCTCCTCGTCGACGTAGAGCACCTTGGCGTCGTCGTCGACCACGCAGCCCTCCGACTCGGAGCCGACCGCGAAGCTCCGCACGAGCACGGCCGACACCTCCCCGGGTGCCGGGCTGGTCAGTTGGAACTGGTTGACCTCGCCGGTCCGCACGACTACGAAGACGAAGAGGCCGTCGGCACCCCCGTCGTACAGGCACAAGCCCTCGCCGTACCCGGTCTCAAGGCTGTCGCCGGACCCCAACGGCTCCAGTTTTCGGCTGGCGGCATCGACGGCGAACAGGCGTACGCCGCTGTTGGCTGCTGCGACCAGATCCACCGTCGAACCGCCGAGGTCGACTCCCTGGCGCAAGTCGACGTTGCCCCACAAGTCCTTGTCGCTCGTGATCTGCTGTCGCCGACTGCCGTCGAGGTTGTAGGTCTCCAGGGCCCCCTGCTTGTCATTGCCGATGACCAGCGACTTCTCCGCGTTCTTCGGATTCACCCAGATGGCTGGGTCGTCCGCCGCGTCGCCGCCATGCTCGACAGGCTCGGTCTCGCGATCCGCAGGGACGTCGACGACATCGGTCGGTCCGGCCGGTGCGCTGGCTCCGGTGCTTGCTTTCGTGCTGCTTGACGAGGCGTCGGCGGCAGGAACGACGCCACTGTTGCCACTGTCATCGGGGTTGCTGCATCCGGCAGTCACCCAGCCCAGGACGCAGGCAGCGGCTAGCCAACCTGGGAGTGGGAGGGCGCGGTGTGGGCGCCGCCGGTTGTGGAGAAGCCGAACAGGGGTGGGTCGCGAGCGCATCCGGCGAGGATAGGCGGTGGTCGGGCGCGGACTCGTCAAAAGGCCCAGGCCTACCGGAACTAGGTGTCCCGGCGGTGAGCGGACGGGAGGGGGCGGGAGCGCCCATATAGGGGCGGGAGCGGACGGGAGGGGGCGGGAGCGGCGCGGGACCGGGTGGAGGCGGGACCGAAGCGAGTCGAGGCCGGGGGAGTTCACAGGCGGTGCGTAGATTTGCCGTACGGCGTGGGACAGGTCCGACTCTGGGTCCAGCACAGGCGATGCCGCATCGGCGAAGAGGAGTCAGTCCTTCGATGGACGGGTTGGGACGGGACGACCAGTCCTTCGAGGTCTGGTCGCGGATGCATCACGGCATCGATCCGCAGTCCTCGGGCTGGGTCAGCGGCTGGGTGCGGTTGATGCACTTCGGCGCGCGGGCGGCGATCCGGGTGGGCCTGAGTGCGACCGCGGTGACGCTGGTCGGCTTGTCGTTCTCGATCTCCGTCCCGGTGATGGCCGCAGTCGGCGGCGGCTGGGCGTTGCTGGCCTGCGTCGTGCTGGTCTCGGCCTCGGTGCTGGACGGCGTCGACGGCGCCGTCGCGGGACTGACCGGCACCGCCTCGGCCTGGGGTGAGGTCCTGGACTCGACCGTGGACCGCCTCTCCGACCTGCTGCTGATCTCGGCGCTGGTCCTGCTGGGCGCGCCGGTCTGGTTGGGTGTCGCGCTGGCCGCCGTCAGCCTGCTGCTGGAGTTGGTGCGTACCACCGCGCGGGCCGCCGGCATGAGGGGCCCCGGTGTCTTGACGCTCTGGGAGCGACCCCAGCGGGTGATCATGGGCGCCTTCGGGACCGGGCTGGTCGGGATCGAGTCGCTGGCTCGGACCGCGGGCGTCGGCGTCCTGCCTGCGATCGACGGCCCGGTGTTGGCCACCGCGGCCGCTGCGATCGGGATGTTCTTCGCGGTGCTCGGGCTGGCTGCTCTCCTGGTCGCGGTGCACCGGTCCTTGCGCCCGGCCAGCTGACCGACAACCCAGCTAGATCAGGCTGGCCCGATCAGGTTGTCCACGATCCGGGCGGACAGCACCACCAACGGCAGTCCACCACCGGGATGCGCCGAGCCGCCGACCAGGAAGAGTCCGGGCACCGGTGAGCGGTTGGCCGGGCGCAGGAACGCGGCCCTCGCCCCGTTCGAGGCGGTGCCGTAGATCGAGCCCCCGGGAGTCAGGGTGAGCCGTTCGAGGTCGGCCGGGGATCTGATGATCCGGTGCCGAAGGTGCGGGCGTACGTCGACTCCGCGCCCCGCAAGCTGCTCCAGCAACCGGTCGGCGTACCCCTCGGTGAGCCCCGGTCGCGTCCAGTCGACACCGCGCACCGGATCATGACGCGGCGCGTTGACGAGCACGAACCAAGAGCCGGCACCAGACCTCGGCACGATCGCCGGGTCTGCAGGAGCCGAGACGTAGAGGGTGGGGCGAGCCACCGGACGAGCGGGTTGCCCCCGGCCCGCACGAGCCCGTCCCCCAAGAGCCCGTCCCCCAAGAGCCCGGCCCCCACGAGCCCGGCCCCCACGAGCCCGGCTGCCGAAGACCGAGTCGAACTCGTCGTCGTAGTCCTCGGTGAACAGCACGTGATGGTGCGGCTGCGGATCGAGGCCAACACCGGTCGGCCCGTCCAGGGCCAGCAGCATCACGAAGCCCGACAGCGACGGCGTCGCGCGCGCCACCCCCCGCGCTGCTCGCTGCGCTGATTTCCCGGCTGGCCCGCCGCAGACCAGCCGCTCGTACACCTGGGTCGCGTCGGCGTTGGCGACGACCACGTCGGCGCTCAGGGTGCGGCCATCGACGGTCCGGACGCCGCAAGCCCGTCCGCCGCTGGTCAGGATCTCGTCGACCTCGGTGTCGAGCATCAAATCGGTGCCGAGGCTCACCGCCCTGGCCAGCAGTGCCTCGGCGATCCGGTAGAGCCCACCGCAGACATACCAGGAGCCGAAGGCCTGCTCGGCGTAGGGAACCGCCGCCAGCGCCCCAGGAGCACGCCGGGGATCCGAGCCGGTGTACGTCGCGTAGCGGTCCAACAGCTGACGCAACCGGGGGTCGTGCAGGTAGGTCGCACCCAACGACCGCAGGCTGCGCCACGGGGCGACGGTGGCGACGTCGCGAAGCCGTCGGGAGAGCCGGAGCAGGTCGCCGGCGCTGATCGGCGACTCCAGGAACGGCTCGTGCGTCACGTCCCAGATCCGCTCGGCTCGCCGCATGAAGCCCGCCCACTGATCTCCCAGCCCGGGTCCCAGTGCGGCGTCGATGGCGGCCGGAATCGCCGCCCGCTCGCCCGGCATGTCCAGAACGCTGCCGTCGGGGAAGGTGTAGCGGCAGGCGATCTCCAGCCGTTGCAGCTCGAGCTCCTCGGCCAGCGCGCCCCCGGTGGCCGCGAAGAGCTCTTCGAAGATCTGCGGCATCGTGACCAGCGACGGGCCGGTGTCGAAGACGAATCCGTTGTCGTCCAGCGTGCCGAGCTTGCCGCCGACCTCGCCCGACTGCTCGATCAGCGTGACCCGGTGTCCTCGGGCACTGAGCCGGGCGGCGGCCGCGAGCCCACCCACGCCCGCGCCGATCACCACGACGCGACTCACCGCGGTGCCTCCAGGGTGCGGTCCTTCCAGGTCAACGATCCGGTGCGATGCCCTCGAAGTGAGTCGGCGACCAGGGCGACGAAGGCCAGGATCGACACCGGATGCGCCAGGGCGTCTCCCGGTCGTCCGCCGGTCCGTCGGGCAACCAGCACCCGCGAGGCCACGCTCGCGGCGTACCCCGTCAGTCCGAGCAGCGACCCGCGCAGGGCTCCCAGTGCGGGGAGCACGTGGACCACGAGCAGCAGCGCCGAGACCCCCACCGCCCCGAGGGGCGAGCCGAAGGCGGCCCACAGCGATTTGGCGTATCCGGCCCGCAGCTCGCCCGCACCTTGATACATCCGGCACGACGCCAGGGCGGTGCCGTCGGCCACGATGCCGGTGCCGCCTCCGACCTTGACCGCCCGGACCAGGGCCAGATCCTCGAGGATCTCGGTGCGGACCGCGCGGTGTCCGCCGCAGCGCCGGTACGCCGCCGCGTCGATCGCCAGCAGCTGACCGTTCGCCGCCGCCAGGGACGGACGCGGTGAGGACTCGGCCAGCCCCAGCGGCAGCGTGCTCATCCAGGACCACTGCAGCAGGGGTTGGACGAGACGCTCGGCCAGGTCGTCGGTCTGCTGGCGCGGGTAGGGACAGACGAGGTCCAGCCCAGCGGAGCGCAACAGGTCGACGGTGGCGCTGATCGCGACTAGCTCGAGGATGACGTCGGCGTCGACGAAAACCAGAACGCTGGGAGCAGGCAGTTCGGCTGTGTCGTTCACGCCAGGTGGTTGATCTGCTGCGTCGGCCAATTGCTGGCAGGCCCAGGATTTGCCCAGCCATCCCGACGGTACGGCGGTGCCGACCAGCACCTCGATCAGGCCCTCGTCTGCCAACGAGCGCAGCACCTCGGACGTACCGTCGGTGGAGTCGTCGTCCAGGACCAGGACCCGCGAGGGACCGGGCCAATATGATGCGGCGCGCGCCAGAGCGCGTACGCAGGCCTCCACCTGGTGCACCTCGTTGCGCACCGGCAACAGCACCGCCACGCTCTCGGGTGCGGGTGCGGGTGCGGGTGCGGGTGCGGGCCGCGGGGTCCGAATCCGGCGCAGGTTGTCCACCGTCAGAGCCAGCGACAGCACCGAGGCCGCCGTACCGAACCCTACCAGCGACCGGACCACCGACTGGGTGACCGATGGGGCGCCCGTCCCGCCCGTCACGCCCGGCGTCCCCGGACCAGCACCAGCGCCAGGGGCAGCGCCACCACACCCATCGCCAGGCCGCCGACCAGCGCCACCGAGGGGCGGCCGAAGAAGACCGCATGGGCGAGCACCGAGGAGCCGTAGGTCCACAGGTAGACGGTCAGCGGTGCGGCGTCATCAATTGCTGGGCGGCCGGGCGGGTGATCGCGCAACGCCAGCAGCAGTACGGCGCTGATCGCCGCCGCCACCACCAGCCAGCCGGCGAAGTTCGTCAGCGGGATCCCCTGTACGCCGGGCAGCGCCGGGGTCGGATCGCTCCACGTCCAGTGACCGGCGTCGACCATCTGCGGGTCCAAGAACACGTCCCAGGCGGTCAGCGCCCAGGCGGCTATCCCCACGGTGAGCAGCTGGCTCCACTGCGCGATCAACCTGGGGGCGATCAACCTGGGGGCGATCAACCTGGGGGCCAGCAGTCGGCGAGCCACCAGGACCGCGGGCCACGCCATCATGATCCAGGCCAGCGGCACCAGGACCGGCACTCCGGCGAGTTCGGCGCCGAGGGTCCCGGAGTAGCTGTACGCCCCGAACGGCAGACCGGTGTGCACCCCGATAGCCTCGGCCAGCAGGCCGCCACCGCCGGCCATCAAGACCAGAACGGCAGCCACCCTGAGGCCCGCGAACAGCGCCGCGTGCAGGATCGCCGCTGCCGACAGCAGCAGCACGCTCGCGGCGGTCAGCGCGAGGGTGCCGCCGTCAGTGAAGGGGAAGGCCATCTGGACGAGGATCGCGGCGCCAGTCGGGATCCAGACCAGGAGTTGGCGGACGTGCTCGGTCGGGGTCGGGTGAGCGGGCTCGGGTCCCGGGCCGGCCAGGGGCGTCGCGGAGTCAGCCATGGGATCGGTCACGGGAGGACACCGGCATAGGTGCCCTCGACCGACAGCACGGCGAATCGGGCGAAGAGCTCCTCGGCGTACCACCGCTCCGCAGGCGTTCGCTCGGCCACCGCAAGGTGCTCGGGGCGGCGGTAGGCGAAGTCGAGCAGGTCACTTTGGGTCTCCCACAAGGAGAAGGTGCCCTGGAGACCGACGGGGGCCTCCCCGATGCCGACCGCCAACCGCAGACCCGCGGAGCCGTTGAGATCGGCGACGACCGGCGGCACACTGCGCAGGAAGGAGGCCATCCGGGTCGGTCGCAGCCGGGCCCGGGTGATCGCGGCGACCGGTCCGGCCGTCTTGCCGGGAGCGGGCGACGTCGAGGTGGGGAACGGCTCCACCCCCGACCAGCGACCACGCGCGGTCAGCGGAGTCATCCGCACCGCGCATCGTTCGTACGCCGCTCGGTCCCACTGGCCGACCATCGCTCCGGCTGCGAAGCGGTCGGCCGCCGCCGCATCGGCGAACACCGTCAGCAGGGCCCAGTGGTGCAGATCGGCGTCACGGACGGTGAAGGTCCGCGCGGAACCGGTGCCCAGCAGCTTGGCGAACCTCAGCCCCGGGGTCCCGCGCAGCCGGGCCCGGCCGGTGGCCATCCGGCCCAACGCCGGAGCGACCGAACGGACACCCCAGATCCGCAGGTCGACGGTGACCGGCAGTCCGCCTGTCGACTCGAGAGATGGAAAGCTCATTGCCCCTCCTGCTCGCGCGGCGAAGGCGGAGCCGGGCCGACCCGCACCCGCTCGTCGAGGACCTGGGTAACGACCCATCCGGTCAGCACGACGGTGTGCAGCACGTAGAGCCACAGCCCGACTGCCACCACGCCGCCGACGACCCCGAGGCCACCGAAGGGGAGACCGACGTCGATGGGGATGGCCAGGAACAGCTGGAAGCCGTGCAGGAAGCCGGCCAGGAACGAGCTGGTCACCAGCCCGCCGACCAGCGCCACCCGTACGTCGAGTGAGCCAGGCGCGACCGCACTGAAGGCCCAGGCCAGCGGCAGGGCGAGCGTCAGCCAGAGCACGGTGAAGCCGACCACGATCCGCACGATCAGGTCGAGCGCGCCCCCGCCGCCGCCCTCGGGGGACAGTGGCACCAGCCGACCGAAGACAACGAGCACGATCGCGGCCATCGCCGGCACCAGCACCACCAGCGCCAGCATCGCCAGCCGCCCGCGCCAACCGGTGAACCGCTCGGCTGGATCAGACCGCTCGGCTGGATCAGTCGGGTCGGCTGGGTCGGCCGGGTCGGATGGGGGAGTCAGTGACAGACAGGCACGGCGCAGACCCTCGCCGTAGAACGACGCCGGGAACAGCACCACGAGCCCCGCAAGCAGCCCGAGGTGGGTGCCGGCGTCCACCAGCGCGTCGTACGACGGTCGCCCGCCCATGTCCGGGGGCACCAGCACCCGCAGCTCGGTCCACCGCGCGGCCGCCTGATCCGCCCCGCTCCACCACGCCGTGCTCCAGATCGCCAGCAGCAACCAGGGCACGACGGCGATCGCGGCGTAGTAGGTCATCGTGGCTGCCGCAGCGGCGAGATCGCGTTCGGCGAGCCGGCGACCGACACCCGAACCCAGCCCCCGCAACTCCGCCGCCAACCGCCCGCGAGCCCCTCCAGCGGCGGTCATCGCCGACCTCCTCCGGTGACCGGGCAGGATGGTCGCGTGGAGCGACTCACGTATGCGGCGATGCTGGGCTTCGTGCTGCTGGCCACGCTGCCGCTCGAGCTCTTCCTCGGGATCAGGGTGTACGCACGGTGGCGTCGGCTGCTGCTCACGATCGTCATCGTCGCAGTCCCGTTCGCCGCCTGGGACCTGCTCGCCGTGCGGGCCGGGCACTGGGAGTTCGACGTCGCGCAGACGCTGGGCGTCGTGCTCCCCGGCGGCCTGCCGGTCGAGGAGTGGCTGTTCTTCGTGGTGGTGCCGATCGCGTCGGTGATGTCTCTGGAAGCAGTCCGGAGAGTCCGTGGCTGGGCGGTCGGCGACGAGGCTGACGAACTGGGGCCCCCGCGGTGACGCATACCGAGGCCTCGCTGCTGGCGATCGCGGTCACCGTGATCATGGACCTGTGGGTGGTGCGCACCCGGCTGCTGACCCGGCGGGTGTTCTGGGTCGCCTACGCGATCGTGCTGTTCTTCCAGACCCTGACCAACGAATGGCTGACCTGGCGCGGCGTCTTCGTCTACGGCGACGACGCGATCCTCGGCTGGCGGATCGGGCACGCGCCGGTCGAGGACTTCTGGTTCGGCTTCGCGCTGGTCACGCAGTCGATGATCTGGTGGGTGTGGCTGGGTCGCCGCCAACTGGAACGTCCCGCCGACTGAGCTCATCCACCGGTCCGGGTGGGCGCGGCCGGCGCGGAGGACCGGTCGCCGCGCAGTCGCTTCAGCACCAGTTCGGCGCTGATCAGGCACATCGGCAGGCCGACGCCGGGGATGGTGCTGGATCCGGCGTACAGCAGTCCGTCGACCTTCTTCGACACGTTGCCGGCGCGGAACATCGCACTCTGGCGGAGCACGTGCGCGGGTCCGAGAGCTCCGCCGGACCAGGCGTTGAGGTCGCTCGCGAAGTCCGCGGGACCGACCGTACGCCGCAGCACCACCCGGCTTGCCAGGTCGCGAACCCCGGCCCAGGAGGCGATCTGGTCGATGGCGGCATCGACGGCCTTCTCCACCTCCGGGTCGCCACCGCCGTCCATCCCACCGTGGCCCACACCCACGTCCGCCGGCACCGGGACCAGCACGAAGAGGTTCTCGGTGCCCGGCGGGGCGACATCGGCGTCGGTGGCCGAGGGGCGGCAGACGTACGTCGAGGCCGGTTGTGGGACGCGCTTGGGCTCTTCGAAGATGTCGTCGAAGTTCGCTGCCCAGTCCGCGGTGAAGAACAGCGAGTGGTGGGCCAGCTCCGGCACCTCGCCCTGCACCCCGAGATAGGCCAGCACGGCGCCCGGACCCGGGTCGCGCTTGGCCCACCAGGACTCCGGAAAGGTCCGCAGCTCTTCGGGCAGCAGCTGCGTCTCGACGTGGTGCAGGTCGGCCGCCGCCACCACCACTTCCGCGTCCAAGGTCCGGGAGACCCCGCGCCCATCTTCGACCTGTACGCCGCTGACCGCGGCTCGCTTGCCCCGCGAAGTGGTGCGCACCGCGGTCACGGTCGTGTCGCAGTGGATCCGCACCCCGTGCGCGACGGCGAGCCGTTCGATAGCGGCGATCACCGTCGTCAGACCACCCTGGGGATAGAGCACCCCGTCGACCAGGTCGCACTTGCTCATCAGGTGGTAGAGGCTCGGCGCCCGGTCCGGGGAGGTGCCGAGGAAGACCGCCGGGTAGCCCAGGATCTGCCGCAGCCGGCGGTCGGCGAACCGGGACGAGACGTAGGAGCCCAGCGAGGTGGTCAGCAGGCCCGCCAACCTCGGTCCCCAGCGCAGTACGGCGGGTGAGACCAGGCTGGTGGCGGACTGGAAGCTGTTGTAGAGGAACTTGTCCAGGGCCAGTCGGTAGGTGGACTCCGCGGAGTCCAGGTAGCGGGCCAGCACGGTCCCGGCTCCCGGCTCGAGCCCCTCGAAGAGCGCGATGTTGGCGTCCAGGTCCGCGGCGACGTCGACGGCCTCGTCGTGGCCCTCGAAGAACACCCGGTAACCCGGATCGAGCTTGACCAGGTCCAACTCCGCAGCCGCGCTGCTGCCCATCAGCTCGAAGAAGTGCTCGAAGACCTCAGGCATCAGATACCAGCTCGGGCCGGTATCGAACCGGAAGCCCTCGCACTCCCATGACCCCGCACGTCCGCCCACGTCCGAGCGCTGCTCGACCAGGTCGACGTCCCAGTCGTCCTTGGCCAACAGGGCCGCGGTCGCCAATCCAGCGATCCCGCCGCCGATGACGACAACCGAACCGGTCATCGTCCTGTTCCCTTCATCGACTCTCGTCCCTCATCATCGACTGGCCCCACTCAGACTGCGCACGATCACACCTAGCTTCCTCCTGCCGCCCAGTCTGACCCGCTGGGCTCTGATCTGCGCTGCCGGGACGCTACGCAGCTCGACGGCAAGGGCGGCGAAGAGATCGTGGGCGGCACGCACCGCCCGTCGGCTGCTCCTCGGCAGCCGGTCGATGGAGGCCTCGGAGGCGCGCAGGTCGTCCTCGATGTCGTCGAGCAGGAGGTCGCGCTGGGCGTCGGTCAGGGTGCGCGGATCGATCCCGGGGAAGTAGCACCGGTTCAGGTCGTAGGAGTCCTCGGCCAGGTCGCGCAGGAAGTTGACCTTCTGGAAGGCCGCGCCCAACCGACGGGCGCCGTCGGCGAGAGCGGCGTACCCATGTGCAGGGTCGGCTTCGGGGCCCGACTGATCGGCCACGAACGCGCGCAGACACATCAGTCCGACTACCTCGGCGGAGCCGTAGACGTAGCGTCGGAAGCTCTCGGGGTCGTGGCGGACGACCTCGAGATCCGCACGCATCGAGGCGAAGAAGGGGTCGACGAGGTCCTCGGCGAACCCACATTCCCGGGCGGTGCGGGCGAAGGCGTGCACGACCAGATTGGGACTGTGCCCGGTGACCAGCGCCTCGCCGAGGTCGGCGTGCAGCGCGTCCAGCAGGCGCCGACGGTCTTCGGTCTGGGCACCCACGCGAGGGGCGTCGACGATCTCGTCGGCGACCCGCACCAGCGCGTAGATGTTGGTCACCCGGGACCGCACCCGGCGGTGCAGGAGTCGGCTGGCGAGGCCGAAGGAAGACGAGTAGTGGCCGATGACGAGCGCGGAGCTGGCCTCGGCGACCGCGTCGTACTGATCGGCCGCCGTGGTCAGCGTCATGGGACCGGCATCGGGGCGGAAGATGCTCATGCCGACACCAGGCTGGACGGCCGGCACAGGGTCTCGACCCACGAGATGAAACCTGATGGCAGCGGGAGCCCAGCAGCTTGGTCATGGGCTCGGCCGACCAGGTCGTCGGCGAGGTCGCTCACGTAGGACCTCGAGCCGGACCGCTCCAGCGCTCGACAGATGGCCTGTGCGTCGTTCTGGGTGATGTCTGGGTTTCCCCAGTGCGGCTCGATCTGCCGCCACTGCGACGTCTGCCGGGCGTGCACGATCAGGGCGGTGATCTTGGCTTCCCGCAGGTCCGAGAGGTCGCTCTTGCCGGTGAGCGCCGGGGGACCGAAGACGCCGAGCAGGTCGTCGCGCAGCTGGAAGGCCATGCCGAGCAGTCCACCGACGACACCCAGCGCCGCCACCACTGGCGCCGGCGCTGCCGCCAGCACCGCGCCCACCTGCATCGGCAGCTCGAAGGAGTAGGCGGCCGTCTTCTGCTTCCCGGTGAGCAGCACGTCGTCCAGGGTCGGGTCGAGCATCCCGATCCCCATTCGGACGTCGGCGAGCTCACCGGCCGCGGAAGTGATCAGCGCGTCGTTCATCAGGTCGAGCAGCCGATGCCGGGTGGCGTCGGGCACCGGGGCCAGGGCGATGAGCCGCAGGGCCGCGCTCAGCGCGAGGTCGCCGACGAGTACGCCGCCGGCGATGGCGTGAATCCGGGCGGCGCGGGGCCCCAGCTGCCGCTGGGTCGCAGCGGCGGCGAAGCTGCCCGGGACGTTGGGCTGTCCACGTCGGTAGTGATCGTCGTCGATGACGTCGTCGTGCACCACGAACGCGGTGTGCAGCAACTCCACGGCGACGGCTGTCTGGACCAGTGCCCGATGCCCGGCGCCGCCGAGCCCGCCGTGCACGGCCGCCACCAACCGGGGCCGGAACCGCTTGCCGCCGGTCACCGCCCGATGCAAGGCCGCCTGCAGGATCGCGGCGTCCGCGCCGGAGGACCCGGACCAGTAGTCGCTCAGGTGTTGATCGATCGCATCCTGGACCCAGTCGGACGGGTCAGCCATCGAATCGATGTGCATAGCGGTACTCCGGTCGGAGAACAAGTGAGCAAGGTTTGTCTAATGTACACAGGCACACTAGGCCCTACACCGAACGGCGCTTGCGAGGGCCGACCTTGTGGCTGCCATCGCACCAGGGAGCTATCCCCGTGCGGCCGCAGCGGCAGATGGCACTGACCGGGCGGGTGGTGCGATGCAAGGCACCGGACTCGTCGGCGACCACATGGTCACCGCGCAGCAGGATCGGCCCGTCGGCGCAGACGATCACGTCGGGTCGCTCGGTTTCCGGCTCGCGGTCCGAGGTCTCGAGGCTCATGCCGCCCACTGGTCCAACAGGGTCCGCGCCGTACGCGCTTCAAGGTCCACGCAGGTGAAGGCCCCGAGGAAGACCTGGTCGAGAAGCTCGGGTTCGGCCCGCACGAGCGGCGCGCAAATCTCGCGGACCGCCAGCTGCTCATGCACGGCGTCGGCCTCGACGTGCTCGACGTAGTAGGCCGCGATCTCCTCGGGCAGTCCGAGCCGCCGCAGCCCGCGCACCATCTGTTGCGAGGGCAGCGAGCTGTCGGCCTCGAACGCGGCCAGATGCCCGACCGCCGCACCGCGCCACCGCCGGTTCAGACCGAACAACGACATGGCGTTGTTCTGGGCCAGCACCTCGGCGGGGACGTCGTCGATATACGCGCCGTACGCCGCGTCCAGTTCGCAGGCCTCCATCCCCCGGGCGAAGATCCGTGAGTGCTGCTGGCGCGGATTTCCTGCGCCGTACTCGTCGAACTGCAGCGCCATCAGGGCCACCGCCGGCACCCCCGGCAGCCGCGGGACCGCCCACGTCGTCGGGTCGGCCTCCTTGAGCTGGTAGATCGACCGAGCCTTCAGCATCTGCAGTACCTGGGTGCGGTCGGCGTGGCTCTGCACGTGCTTGGCCAGCGAGGGTGCCTCGTAGCTCGCGACGTACTCGAAGAACGCCTCGGCGAAGGGCGCGCTGCGCTTCGGCGGCACGAAACGCTCCCACAGCAGCGACTCGAAAGCCCGCTCCAACTCGGCCCGGACCGCCAGCAACGTCGGGTCCCATTCCAGCCCGGGGTCCACATCCTCGAACCCGCGGTAGTGCTGCTCGTAGAGCGCCCACAGGGTGATCTGGGCATCGTCGTCGCCGTCCGAGCCCGCCGACTTCAACGACAGGTGCGAATCTCCGGAGCGCATGGCGGCGAAGACCGCGGCGCTCAGCTCGCCGCGGGGCTCAGGGGCGCGCATTGCCGGCTCCGGACACTGACTCGAGGTTACTCATGAGTAGAAAGTACCCGGCTGGTCGACGAACTACTTCGCCCCTGAGGGTGAGAAATAGGCCGAGTCGGCAAATGAGCGCGATGCGATCCTGGCGGCACTGGTGGCCGCGACCCGCGAGGGAGCATGATGAATCCGTTACTGCCCACTCAACATCAGCTCCACCCGAGAGGACCACGATGACCGACGAGAACCAGCCTACGTACGCCTCGATCAATCCCGCTTCGGGGGAGGTGCTGGAGCGTTTCGACTTTGCCTCGACCTCAGACATCGAGGACGCCCTGGCGGCCGGCGCGTCGGCATTCGACGATTGGCGGTCGGTGTCGATCACCGAGCGCGCCGAGATCGCCGCGAGGGTGGGTGCCCTGTTCGGCGAGCGTGCCGACGACCTGGCGCGGCTGGCGACCCGCGAGATGGGCAAGCCGCTGAGCGAGGCCACCGAGGAGGTCGAGTTCTGTCAGGCGATCTTCGAGTATTACGCCAAGAAGGGCCCGGATCTCGCCGCGGACCAGCCGATCGAGAACTTCTCCGGCGACGAGGCGGTCGTGCAGCGGCGGCCGATCGGGATGCTTCTCGGGGTGATGCCCTGGAACTTCCCGTACTACCAGGTGGCCCGGTTCGCGGCCCCCAACCTGGTGCTGGGCAACACGATGCTGCTCAAGCACGCCGAGTCGGTGCCGCAGTGTGCCGAGGCGATCGCCGAGCTGCTGGCCGATGCCGGAGTCCCCACCGGGGTCTACCAGAACGTCTTCGCCAGCCACGCGCAGGTCGC
>JBBPYJ010000101.1:0-8053 GCA_038200025.1 Propionibacteriales bacterium
CTACCGAGATGGCAGCGGATGACCAGGACGATCAGGCCGATCAGGCGTCCGGCAGTCATGCGGCGCGTTGGCTCGGTTCGGTGCGACCGCTAGCCCGTGCAGGCTCGGCGGTCGATCCGCTCGTGATCGATGCCTTCGCCGTCGAGCCGGCCGACGACCCGATCGTCGGCCCCGAACTGAAGGCGGCGCGCACCCGACTGAGCCTGAGCATCGATGAGCTCGCCGAGCGCACCCGGATCCGCCCGCACGTGATCGAGGCGATCGAGGTCGACGACTTCGAGCCCTGCGGTGGCGACTTCTACGCCCGCGGGCACCTGCGCACGCTGGCCCGGGTGCTCGGCATCGACGTCACGCCGTTGCTGGCCGACTACGAGATCCGCTACGCCCAGGCACCGATCGACCCGCGCCGGGTGTTCGAGGCCGAGTTGGCCTCCGGTGGATCGAACGGGCTGATCAGGGGCACCCGCGGCGGCCCCAACTGGTCGGTCCTGGTGGCCGTGGTGATGGCCCTGGTGCTGTGCTGGTCGGTGGCCCGGCTGGTGATGGACGCACCGGTCGAGCTGCGCTCGGTGCCGGCCCTGAACGGTTCGGCCGGACCGGGCAACGGTGCCCGCGCTTCGGGTCCGACTGTCCCGGTGCTGGTGCGGGCCGCCGGTGGCGGCGCCCACGTGGTCGTCCGCGACGGCAGCGGCAAGATCGTGTTCACCGGGGACCTCGCCTACGGCCAGACCAAGGCGCTGGAGGTGTCCGCCCCGATCCGGGTGGAGTCCTCGGACGGTTCGGTCGAGATCGTCGTCGACGGCTCCGAGAAGGGCCCGATCGGCGACACCGGACAGGACACCTCCGCGACGTACGTCGTGCGCTGACTCCCCACCGTCGACCTTCGCCGGTGCGGCTTCGCGCACGTCCAACGGGCATACTCGACACGACATGAAAACCCCGACGATCCAGTCCACTAAGCCCGCCGCCCAGCAGACCAAGCCACTCTCGGTCGCGGTGGTGACCCTGGGCTGCGCGCGCAACGACGTGGACTCCGAGGAGTTGTCGGCGCGGCTGGAGGCCGGAGGCTTCTCCTTGGTCGCCGAGCCGGCCGACGCCGACACGGTGCTGGTCAACACCTGTGGCTTCGTGGAGTCGGCCAAGAAGGACAGCATCGACACCCTGCTGGCCGCCAGCGACCTGAAGTCCTCGGGCAAGACCCAGGCCGTGGTGGCCGTGGGCTGCCTTGCCGAGCGCTACGGCAAGGACCTGGCCGAGTCCCTGCCCGAAGCCGACGCGATCCTGGGCTTCGACGACTACCCCGACATCGCCGCGCGACTGACCTCGATCGTCGCCGGGGAGGCCCATCAGGCCCACGTACCCGCGGACCGGCGCCGGCTGCTGCCGCTGTCACCGGTCGACCGCGCGCCCGTCGAGCGGGTGCAGCGCAAGCGCGCCGACAGCGGTCCGATGGCACCGCTGAAGCTGGCCAGCGGCTGCGACCGACGCTGCACCTTCTGCGCCATCCCGACCTTCCGCGGCTCCTTCGTCAGCCGGCGACCGACCGACGTGGTGGCCGACGCCCACTGGCTGGCCAGCGAGGGAGCCCGCGAGCTCTTCCTGGTCAGCGAGAACTCCACCTCGTACGGCAAGGACCTCGGCGACCTGAGGCTGCTGGAGACCCTGCTGCCGCAGCTGGCCGACGTCGACGGCGTGGACCGGATCCGGGTGTCCTACCTGCAGCCCGCCGAGACCCGTCCCGGGTTGTTGCAGGCGATCGCCGCGACTCCCGGCGTTGCGCCGTACTTCGACCTGTCCTTCCAGCATGCCTCCGGTCCGTTGCTGCGCCGGATGCGCCGGTTCGGTGACGCCGAGTCGTTCCTGGGTCTGATCGACCAGGTCCGCGCGATCACCCCGACCGCTGGGATCCGGTCGAATGTCATCGTCGGCTTCCCCGGTGAGACGCAGGACGACTTCGACATCCTGTGCGGCTTCCTCGAGCGGGCCCGAATGGACGTCGTAGGGGTCTTCGGCTACTCCGACGAGGACGGCACCGAGGCCGTCACCCATGCCGACAAGCTCGACGAGGACCAGATCCGCGATCGCGTGGAGCACCTCAGCCGACTGGTGGAGGAGCTGACCACCCAGCGCGCTGCCGAGCGGATCGGCGAGACCGCCGAGCTGTTGGTGGAGTCGATCAACCACGGCCGGGCCGAGGGACGCACCGAGAACCAGGGCCCCGAGGTCGACGGCACGACCAGCGTCCCCGCCGGTGGGCTCGCAGTGGGCGACCTGGTCCCGGTGGAGATCGTGGCCAGCGAAGGGGTCGACCTCCTGGCTCGAGCAGTAGGGCCGGCCCGGTGACCGGTTCGGCGGGCGACCAGGTCAACAACAAGGCCAGCAACTGGAACCTGCCCAACATGCTGACCGGTCTGCGGATCGCGATGGTGCCGTTCTTCGGCGCGGCGTTGCTGGCCGACGGCGGGGACTCGATCACCTGGCGGCTGGTGGCATTCGCGCTGTTCGTCGGGGCGATGATCACCGACAAGATCGACGGCGACATCGCCCGGGCCCGCAACCTGGTGACCAACTTCGGCAAGATCGCCGACCCGATCGCCGACAAGGCGATCACCGGAATGGCCCTGATCGGGCTGTCCCTGGTCGGCGACATCTGGTGGTGGGTCACCATCGTGGTGCTGTTGCGCGAATGGAGCGTCACGTTGCTGCGGCTCTCGGTGCTCAAGCATGTCGTGATCGCCGCGGCGGGACTCGGCAAGGTCAAGACGACCTTCCAGGCGATCGCCCTGGGTGGGCTGACCCTGCCCTTCCCGCACGGGGACAACGCCCACGGGGGCGCCTTCGACCGGTTCGGTTGGGCCGGTGAGGGGTTGTTCTACGTCGCCCAGGGTCTGCTCGCGATCGCGGTCGCGCTCACCCTGTGGTCCGGCTATGAGTTCTTCCGCGACGTGTGGAAGCAGCGGCATTCACTGCGCGGCGGCTCGCGGTAGGGTGACGCGCAACACACGCACGGTGATCTCCGAGGGGCAACGCCTTGTCTATCTTCAATTCGAGTCGTCGAGGGTTGCGATCCCTGATCGTCGGGGTGGGCTTGTCGCTCGCGGCAAGCACGCTCGTCGGCGTGCCAGCCGCGCACGCGGCCACCGTCGATGTCCAGATCCTGGCCACCAACGACTTCCACGGCCGGTTGTCGCCGGACCGCGACGGAGTCGCGGGGGCTGCCGTGCTGACCGGAGCGGTCAAGCAGCTGGACGCCGACTACCCGGGCACAGTGACTTCGTCGCGGCCGGTGACCTGATCGGCGCCTCGACGTTCGACTCGTTCATCGACAAGGACAAGCCGACCATCGACGCCCTCAACGAGGCCGGCCTCGACGTCTCCGCAGCCGGCAACCACGAGTTCGACCAGGGGTACGACGATCTGGTCAACCGAGTGATGGCGCCGTACGACGCGACCACGAACCCCCAGGGTGGTGCGGCCTGGCAGTACCTGGCGGCCAACATCCGCAACAAGTCCGACGGCAGTCACGCCCTGCCGGACCGCTGGATCCAGGACATGGGCGACGTGCAGATCGGCTACGTCGGGGCCGTCACCGAGCACCTGCCCGAGCTGGTCTCGCCGGCCGGGATCAGCTCGATCGAGGTCACCGACATCGTCACCGAGGTCAACAACTCGGCCGACGCACTCAAGGCCGAGGGCGCCGACTTCGTGGTGCTGCTCATCCACGAGGGGGCGGCCACCACTGACTACTCCTCGGCGGTGGACCCCGCCTCGGACTTCGGCCAGGTCGTCAACGGAGTCGACGCGAACATCGATGCCATCGTCTCCGGGCACACCCATCTGGCCTACAACCACTCGGTGCCGGTGCCTGCCTGGGCGAACGAGGGTCGGGCCGTGACGGAGCGACCGGTGGTGTCGGCGGGACAGTACGGCACCAACCTCAACAAGTTGGTCTTCAGCTACGACGCAGCCACCGGGCACGCATCAGCGGTGACCCAGGCGATCCTGCCCCTGGAGACGACACCGGCCTACCCGGCCGATGCCAACACCCAGGCGATTGTCGACAGGGCGGTCGTCAGGGCTGAGGTTCTCGGCGCGGTCGAGCTCGGCAAGCTCGGCGGCGCCTTCTACCGCGGTCAGTCGCTGGACGGCTCGGAGAGTCGCGGTGCCGAGTCGACCCTGGGAAATCTGGTCGCCGAGGTGCAGCGCTGGGCGACCGCGCCGACCAACCGCGGTGGTACCCAGATCGCATTCATGAATCCCGGCGGTCTGCGGGCCGACCTAGTCGGCAACCATGCCTCGGGCTATCCCGGGGCGCTGACCTATCGGCAGGCCGCGACCTTGCAGCCATTCGCCAATACGTTGGTCAACATGCGCCTGACCGGCGCCCAGATTGCGGCTCTGCTGGAGGAGCAGTGGCAGCCTGAGGGAGCCCAGCGGCCCTTCCTGCGGCTCGGAGTGTCCAACGCTTTCAAGTACACCTACGACGCAACCCGCCCCGCCGGCAGCCGGATCAAGACCATGTGGCTGGACGATAAGAAGCTGGAGGCCACTGCAACGTACTCGGTCACCGTCAACTCCTTCCTGGCCGCGGGTGGAGACAACTTCACCACCCTCCTGGCCGGCACCGAGCGTCGTGACACCGGTCAGATCGATCTGGCCGCGATGGTCGACTACCTCGATGCCTTCGCGCGGAACGCGCCGTTACAGGTGGACTACCGACAGCGGGCCATCGGAGTGCGTTTCCCCACCGATGCCCCCGAGTCCTATGCTCCGAACAGCAAGGTGACCTTCGCGCTGACGTCCTGGTCGATGTCGGGACCGACCGACCGTCGAGACGACCAGGTCAGCGTCTCGATGGGCTCGCGACTGTTGGGGACCTTCGACGTCGACAACACCCTGGACAGCGACAAGTTCGACGAGGCCGGCAGGGTTGCGATCGATGTCACCGTGCCGCCCAGGGTCCGCGGCTCACAGCAGGAACTCACCATCCGGGGTGTGACGACCGGCTCCACGCTGGAGATGCCGATCACCGTGAAGCTCCCAGGAGACCCGCCGGACACGACGGGCAAGGCGCGCGTCGCGCTGTGGGCCACTGCGCGTCCCAAGCGGGTTTGGGTGGACAAGACCCGACCGAGGATCAAGGTCCGGGCGTCCTCGCCGGATCTCGACCGGGTGTGGGGCAAGGTCCGGGTCAAGGCCGGCGGCCGCACCTACGCGAGCAAGTTGCGCCACGGCAAGGCCTCGCTGAGACTCAGGGCGTTCGGCCAGGTGGGCCGCAGAAAGGTCTGCGTGGAATACCTCGGCAATGCGCGGACCCACCAGGCGGACACGACCACCTTCGTCCGGGTGCACCGACGCTGAGCGCGTCGGATCGGCGACCAGACGCGGGGGCTGCCCCTTTGCTGGCGGCACTCACCGACGGGGGGTGGTCGCTGGCGACAGCCGAGTCGTTGACCGGTGGACGGTTAGCTGGCGAGCTGACCGCCGTCCCCGGCGCCTCGGAGGTCTTCCTCGGCGGGGTCGTCGCCTACACGCCTGAGGTGAAGCACACGGTGCTCGGGGTGCCGATGGTGGTGATCCGGGAGCACGGTGTGGTCTCGGCGCCCTGTGCGGTCGCGATGGCCAGCGGTGTGCGCGCGCTGACGGGAGCAGATCTCGGGGTCGCAACCACCGGTGTCGCCGGTCCCGACTCTTCGGAGGACAAGCCGGTGGGAACCGTGCATATCGCGGTCACAGGCGCGGGTGGGAGCCGTACGCTGGACCTGGCCCTGCAGGGGGATCGAGGCTCGATCATCGAGCAGACGTGCGCCGAAGCGCTGGCCCTGCTGTCCGATTCGTGGGCCGATCTGGTGGAGTCGCCGCCGGAAGAAACCACGACCAGGTAGCGTTAGCCCACCACAACCGGTGACCCCGATGGCCCGGCGCTCTCGATGGACAATCTCAACGGACAGGGAAGTTGACATGGTGCTGTTGCGTCGTTGCCTCGGTGATGTGCTTCGCGGCCGTCGCATGCAACGGGGAATGACCCTGCGCCAGGTGTCGGCCGAGGCCCGGGTCAGCCTGGGTTACATCTCCGAGATCGAGCGCGGCCACAAGGAAGCCTCTTCGGAGTTGCTGGCATCGCTGTGCGCGGCGCTGGAGATCCCGCTGTCCGAGGTCCTGGGCGAGGTCAGCGCGGCCGTCGCGGTCGACGAGGCCGCCGCCCTGGCCCTGGACCAGACCGAGCACGCACCACTCGCCATCCGTCCGGCCCGGGCTGCTGGCAACGTGGTGGCCTCCGCCGCCTGAGGGTTCCAGACCCAGACCCAGAGCCGACGTTCGTCAGCGCAGGTCGGGCTGGCAGGAGGGGCACCAGTAGGAGACCCGCTCCTGGCCCTTGGGTCCGAAGTGCTCCTCGAGGGTGCGGGTTCGACAGCGCAGGCACGGCCCGCCCCGGCGGCCGTAGATCCACAGTCGTCTGCCCGGCCTGGTGTCACCTGTGGTGACCCGCTCGCTGCGGTCCTTGTTGAGCTCCAGCATCTGGCGGGCGCGACGGATGACGCGGGGCAGGTTGGGGACCTGACCCACCGGCAACCGGGGGTGCAGACCGGCCAGGAAGCAGATCTCGGCCCGGTAGACCGACCCGATGCCGGCCAGGCAGCGTTGGTCGAGCAGCACCTCGCCGATCGGGCGTTCGGGCTCGGCCGTCATCCGGCGCAGCGCCTCGGCCTCGTCCCAGTCCGGTCCGAGCAGATCGGGGCCGAGGTGGCCGACCACCGCGGCTTCCTCGCTGGTGGGGAGTAGATCGACGACCCCGAGCGCGAAGCCGATGGCCTGCCAGTCCGCAGTGGTCAGCACGACCCGGGCCTCATGGGCCGGTCGCCGCCAGCGGGTGCGATGTAGGTGGACGTGCCACAGCCCTTCCATCTTCAGGTGGGTGTGCAGGGTCAGGTTGCTTGATCCCGGCTCGTCGTTAGGGCCGAACCGGGTGAGCAGGTGTTTGCCTCGGCTGACGGTGCTCAGCACGGTGGCGCCGGTGAGGTCGCTGGTCGCGTGCTGAGGCACCCGGAAGTCGCTGCCGGTCAGCACCGTCCCGGTGAGCGCCCGGTCCAACCGTCGCGCGGCCCGCCACACGGTGTCACCCTCGGGCACGGAACCGCAGCCCTCTCGGGGTGGCTACGAAACCGGCCGCCTCCAGAGCAATCCGCAGGGGGGTCTGTCCAGAGCCGAGTAATTGCTCGCCGTCGGCCTTCTCCACCACGAGCTTGCCCATCGCCCCGCGTCGGGCCGCGTCGGCCAACGACCGGGTGGCGGCGACCAGCACATCGCCGTCGTCGGACCAGCTGAGCAGAGTCCGGCCGCCGCGCTCGACGTACAACGCGAGCACGCCGTCCACGATGACCACCAGTGCGCCGGCCTTGCGTCCGGGGCGGTGGCCGCTGCGCTCGGTCGCGTCGTCCGCAACGGTGGAGGTGGGCCAGCCCAGGGCGGCACCGTAGGGGTTGGCCGGGTCGGTGGCGGCCAAGGTGATGGCGACCCGTTCGTTTGCCTCGCCACTGCGACCATCACCGGGCTCGCCGACAGGCGCGGTGTCGGCGGAGAAGGTGCGCAACCGGTCGATCGCGCCGGCGGTGCCGAACTGGGCGGCCCCCAGGCCGTCGACGAAGTAGCCGCGGCGGCAACGCCCGGAGTCCTCGAAGGCGGCCAGCACCTTGTAGACGGCCGCGAACCCCCCGGGCACCCGCTCGCTGACCACGGCACCACGGGTGACCACGCCGTACCGGTCCAACAGCCGCTCGGCGGTGGCCTTCCCTCGCCGGGTCGGGTCGTGATCGACCTCGGGCAGCACCGCCCAGCGGCCCGCGGTCTGCGGCGGACCGGTGCGCACCGGCAACCGGCCCCGTCCGCTGAAACTGGGCCCGCCGAGTCTGGGTCGGGCCGGCGCCCGGGAGCTGCGGTGGCTGGCGGACCCCGATCGGGTCACGGCGCGCAACGGGGCCAGCGTGTCGTTGCCTATCCGACTGGCCCAGGCGAGATCCCACAGGGCCGCGGACAGTGCAGTGTCGCCGACCGA
>JBBPYJ010000102.1:0-21589 GCA_038200025.1 Propionibacteriales bacterium
CCGATTCGTGGCCGACGTCCTGACCCGGCTGGCCGAGGTGGCCGACGTCGGCGTCAATCTGCTGGACCTGGACGCGCTCGCGCACAAGATGATCCGGGAGCGTGGTGCCGAGTCCTGCTACATCGACTACCACCCGTCTTTCGGCGCCTCGCCCTTCGGCTACGTGCTGTGCACCTCGGTCAACGACGCGGTGCTGCACGGGCTGCCTCACGACTACACGCTGGTCGACGGCGACCTGCTGTCCCTCGACTTCGCCGTCAGCGTGGACGGTTGGGTGGCCGACTCGGCCATCAGCCTCGTAGTCGGGACTCCGCGCGAGGAGGACCTGGCCCTGATCGCTACCGCCAACCGGGCGCTGGAGGCCGGCATCGCCGCGGCCACGAACGGCAACAAGATCGGCGATATCGCCCACGCGATCGGTTCGGTCGCCCGCGAGGAGGGCCTGCTGGTCAATCTCCAGTTCGGAGGGCACGGCGTGGGTCGCACCATGCACGGTGAGCCGCACATCCCCAACGATGGGCGCCCCGGGCGCGGCTACCGGCTGAAGCCGGGCCTGGTGATCGCCATCGAGCCGTGGTTCCTGCACACCACCGACGACATCTTCATCGACAAGGACGGCTGGACGATCCGCAGCGGCGACGGCTCCCGCGGCGCCCACGCTGAGCACACGGTGGCCATTCAGGCCGACGGCCCGCCGCTGATTCTCACCGACCGCTCCGCGAGCTGACCAGCCGTCCGACGATCGCGCACGTGTAGTCCCAATCGACGATCCGCGGCGCCAATCCGGCTCTGCTGAACTCTTCGGCGGCCGGCCGGGACTGTTGGTGACCCGTCTCCACCAGCAAAGATCCACCCACGGCCAGCCATTGCGGAGCCAGCGCAGCCACCCGGCGTACGACGTCGAGGCCGTCGGCGCCACCGTCCAACGCCGCGAGGGGTTCATGATCGCGGGCCTCCGGTGGCAGCGCTGCGATGGCGCCGGTCGGCACGTACGGCACGTTGGCGATCAGCACCTGGACCCGACCGCGCAGCGCTGTCGGCAGCGAACTTTGGAGATCGCCGTGATGGACCTGCGCGTTGATCGGAGCGAGATTCTGGCGGGCACAGGCGACGGCCCGCGGATCGTGGTCCGTCGCATGCAGTTCGACCTCCCGACGCCGTTCGCGAAGCCGAGCAGCGACGACCAGCCCGATGGCACCGGAGCCACAACACAGGTCGACGACGACCGGTCTCGGGTGGGCCGACGTTGCCAACTCCTCGACGGCCACGTCGACCAGCAGGGCGGTGCGTTTGCGGGGCACGAAGACTCCGGGGCCGACGATGACCCGGTGCCCGCAGAACTCGACCCACCCCAGGACCTGCTCCAGCGGCTCGCCCGCCAGCCGGCGCTCGACAAGTTCAGACCGGGCTTCTCGTCCGTCGGCAGCAGCGAGCAGTAGCCGGGCCTCTTCCTCGGCGAACACGCAACCGGCCTCGCGGAGCCGACGGACCAGCGTCTCCTCGTCCTCATGGGCCACGGACCGAATCTAGGCGGTCTAGGGTGCGCGAGTGCCCGAAGTCTCAGTTGGACCCAGGCCAGGGATGCTGGAGATGCCGGCAGACCTGCTGGCCGCCGCCCGCAGCGCCAAAGGCTGGATGCCCGAGGACGAGGGACAACTGCTCTTCCGCACAGCACAGATCGCGCTCGACCGGGGTCCGGTGCTCGAGGTCGGCAGCTACTGCGGCAAGTCGGCGATCTATCTGGGCGCCGCGGCGCAGGTCCGCGATTCCGAGGGCGACGTCGTCTTCACCGTGGACCACCACCGTGGCTCGCAAGAAATCCAGCCGGGCTGGGAGCACCACGACCCCGACCTGATCGATCCTCGCAGCGGCAAGATGGACAGCCTGCCGTTCCTTCGCCGCACCCTGACCGATGCGGGACTGGATGATCGGGTGGTGGCGATCGTCGGGGAGTCGGCATCCGTGGCGACCCACTGGCGTACTCCGCTCGGGATGGTCTTCATCGACGGTGGGCACAGTGACGAGCCAGCGCAAGCCGACTACACCGGATGGGCCCGCTGGCTGGTGACCGGTGGACTGTTGGCCGTCCACGATGTGTTCGAGCATCCCGAGGACGGCGGGCAGGCGCCGTACCGGGTGATCTCGCGCGCGCTCGACACCGGTGACTTCGAAGCCGTCGAGACCTGCGAATCGCTGCGCGTCCTGCGACGCGTGTCAGCAGACGCCGGCGATCTGGTTCGCTGACGGAGCCGGCTTCGCGCGACCCGGGTGTCGGAAGAGTCCGGACGCCGCCGTGTGGCCGTCCAGCGCATCGGCGGCCAGGATCACCGCCGCCGCGGTGTAGGTGGTCCGCTCCACCGGCCAGAGCTTCTCGTCGTCGTAGACGTAACCGGTCCAGTAGGCCCCGTCACTGTCGCGCAGGTGCTGCATGTCGGCGAACAGTTGCCGGGCTCGTGGGGTGTCACCGAGAGCGTCCAGCGCCATCGCCAGCTCACACGTCTCGGCCCCGGTCACCCAGGGGTTGGTGCTCACGCATCGCACACCCAGACCCGGCACCACGAAGTCCGCCCACCGCGAGCTCAACAGCGTCAGACCGGCGGGGCCGCGCACGGCACCACCGAGCACCGGGTAGTACCAGTCCATCGAGAAGGTGCTCTTGTCCAGGAACGACTCCCGACGATCGCACAGCGCGACTCCCAGGCGTTCTTTCGCCACCAGCCAGTGCGGCTGCGGATCCTGGATCAGCGCGGCCAGCGCGGCTCCCGCACCGAGCGAGGTGTAGATGCTGGCCGAGCCCGCCACCAGCGCCTCGGCGTTGACCGGGCCAGGTCGTCCCTGGTGCCACTCCTGGGACCAGGCGACACCGCCGAACGGCAGCTGCAGCCCGACCACGAAGTCCAACCCTGCCCGGACAACCGGCCAGGCCTCCAGGACGAAGGCCAGGTCACGACGGATCAGCCAGTGGTGCCAGATCCCGACCGCGAGGTAGGCCGACATGTTCGTCTCGCCGCTGTCGTCGTCGACCCGACCGGCCACGAACCGCAACGGCCACGACCCGTCCACCCGTTGGGTGCCGAACACCCAGCGGTACGCCGCCTCGGCGGCCTCGATCCGGCCGGTCGCCACCAGCGCCATCGCCGCCTCGACGTGGTTCCAGATGTCGGTGTGCTCCCCCGGCGTCCACGGGATCGCCCCGGACGTCTCCTGCATCACGACGATCGAGTCGGCGGTCGCGGCCAGGTCGGCGAAGCTCAGCAAACCTTCGACACCGACGTCAGCCGACATCGGGCTTGGCGAAGTAGAGGACCATCGACTTGCCGACCACCGGGTTCAACAACCGCTCCGCCACCCGGGTGGTCCGCGGCCGCTTCATGATGTCCCACACCAGCAACCGGTGATAGGCCTCGACCAGGCGATGATCGTGGCGATGCACCCCGACCGCGCACTTGAGCCACCAGTACGGCGAGTGCAGGCCGTGCGCGTAGTGGGTGTCGGTATGGATCAGGCCGGCGGCCGTGGTCTTGGCGATCAGCTCAGCATCGGTATAGATCCTGATGTGCCCGCCTGGGGTGTTGTGGTATTCCTCCGACAGTTTCCAGCAGATCATCTCGGGCAGCCAGCGTGGCACGGTCAGGGCGATCGTCCCCCCCGGGCGCAGTACCCGCACCAGCTCGCCCAACGCGGCGATGTCGTCTGGGATGTGCTCGAGGATCTCGGCAGCGACGATCCGGTCGAACTCGGCCTCGGCGAAGGGCAGCGACAGCGCGTCGCCCTCCTTGATGTCGGCCTGGGCACCGTCGGGGACCTCACCAGCCTCCCGCATGGCGGCGAACAGCTCGCCTACGCCGGCCAACTCGTCGGCATCCTGGTCGAGCGCGATCACATCGGCGCCGCGACGATACATCTCGAAGGCGTGCCGACCCGCGCCGCAGCCCATGTCGAGCACCCGTTCACCGGGCCGCAGACCGAGGCGGTCGAAGTCCACGGTCAGCACCAGGCGGCTCGGTCCTGCTTCGCCGCGCGGTGGGCCGCGATCGCCGCGTCGTACGCCGACGCCGTCGCCACCGCCGCAGCTCGCCACCCGAAGCGTTCGGTGACCCGCGCTCGACCCGCGGCTCCCATCTGGGCGCGGCGGTCCGGGTCATCCAGCAACGCTGCGATCGCCTGCGTCAACTCGCCCACGTCGCCCGGGGTGACCAGGTCGGCGCACAGTCCATCGGGGCCGACCACCTCGGGGATCGCCCCCGCGCGGGAGACCACCAGCGGGGTGGCACAGGCCATCAGCTCGACGGTCGGCAGCGAGAAGCCCTCGTAGAGCGAAGGCACGCAGGCCACCTCGGCCGACCCCATCAGCGCGACCAGGTCGGCCTCGGCGACGTCGTGCACGAAGTGGATGTGATCGGCGATCCCCAGCGAGGCGACCAGCTGCTCGGTGCGACCACCGGCCTGGGGCTTGGTGACGAGGTAGAGCTCGACGTCACGCTCGGTGCGCAGCTTCGCGAAGGTCTCCAGCAGCGTGGCGATCCCCTTCAACGGCGCGTCCGCACTGGCCATCGCCAGGAGCCGACCCCGGGTCCGAGGGACGCTGGGCGGCCGGAAGCCGTCATCGACCCCCAGCGGGATCACCTGAACCCGGTCGGCGTCGATGCCGAAGTCGGCGACCAGGTCACGACGCGACGACTCCGAGGGGGTCAGGATGGCGCGTGCCTGGCGGGCCACCGCGATCTGCATGCGCAGGAAGCCGTACCAACGGCGGATCGTCAACTGCCGTCGCCACCCGGTCGCCGCCGCCAGGTCGATCCGACGATCCAAGGAGATCGGGTGGTGCACCGTGGTGACGACCGGCAGGTCCAGGCGGCGCTGGAGGACGAGGATGCCGTGCCCCAGGACCTGGTTGTCGTGGATCACGTCGAAGTCGCCGACCCGATGCGCCAGCTGCCGGGCCACCCGGCGCGCGAAGGTCCGCGGCTCGGGGAACCCCGCCGTGCACATGATCGCGAACTCGGCCACATCGATAAGATCGCGGAACTCTGCGAACCTCGGCACTCGGAAGGGGTCCGGCTCGCGGTAGAGATCCAGACTCGGGACCCTGGTCAGGGTGACACCGGGGTCGAGCTCGGGATACGGCTGTCCGGAGAACACCTCGACCTGGTGCCCGAGGCGGTGCAGCTCCCGGCTCAGGTGCCGGACGTAGACGCCCTGGCCCCCACAGTGGGGTTTGCTGCGGTAGGACAGCAGAGCGACGCGCATCGGGCCATTGTTGCCGAGCCCGTCGGCCGTCTGCTCAGCCGCCCTCGCTGGAATGACCAGGGAACACGTGCGCGTCAGGGTCGATCAGGACCGCGGCGTTGTTGACCGCGGTGGCCGCCTCACCGAAGCCGACCGAGATCAGCCGCACCTTGCCGGGGTATTCGGTGATGTCGCCCGCGGCGAACACCCGCGGCAGGCTGCTCCGCATCGTCGTGTCCACGACCACGTGCCGCTTTTCGGTCTCCAGGCCCCACGACTTCAGCGCCCCCAGGTCGGCGACGAACCCCAGGGCGGCCACGATGGCCTGCGCCGGCCGGGTGATCGGACCGTTGCTCATCGGGTCGCCAGCGACGGTGATCTCGACCTCCGCGACCGTGCCATTGCCTCGGACCGCGGTGACTTGGGCCGGAGTGATGATCTCGACGCGCGAGGCCCGGACCTGATCGACGGTGCGCTGATGGGCCCGGAAGGCATCTCGGCGGTGGACCAGCACGACCGAGTTCGCAATCGGCTCGAGATGCACCGCCCAGTCCATCGCACTGTCGCCGCCACCGACGATCACCACGTCCTTGCCGACGTACGGCTCGAAGCTCGGCACGAAGAACTCCAGCCCCCGCCCGAGCCACTCCTGGCCGATCGGCAGCGGTCGGGGCGTGAACTTGCCGATTCCCGCGGTGATGATCACGGTCTTCGCGGTGACCTGCGTGCCGTCGTCCAGCCCGATCCGCATTCCCGAGGCCTCCTCGGCGAAGGTGGCGGCGGTGCGATCCAGCAGGTACGTCGGCTCCGCGGTCGCGGCCTGTTCGACCAGCCCCGCGACCAGGTCGCGGCCCTTGACCGCCGGGAAGCCGGCGACGTCGAGGATTGCCTTCTCCGGATACATCGCGGTGACCTGCCCGCCCAGCGCCGGGAGCGAGTCCACCAGAGCGACCCGCAGGCCACGGAACCCGGCGTAGTAGGCGGCGTACAGACCGGTCGGGCCGGCACCGACGATCAATACGTCGGTGTCTACGAGTCGTTCGGCGTCCGGCATCGATCGATCTTGTCGTGTCGACAGCCCAAGCGGCAAGGGCGGCTCGCCATCGTGACAAGATCGGGATCGTGACTCAGCGTGAAATCGGGGGGACAACGGACGGATCGGAGTGGTGGTCCGGCTTCGAGCACGATCCAAGGACCGTTTCGCACCGGGGTCTTCGAGCCGCCGACCGAGACCGGGACCACGTTTTGTCGCTGCTGACCCAGGCGTTCGCCGACGGCCGGCTGGACCGGCCTGAGTTCGACGAACGCGCCGACGCGGTCACCGCTGCCCGGACCCTGGGCGAGCTGACACCGGTCGTCTCCGATCTGGTGCTGGTGGACGCCCCTCGTGCCTCGGACGGGCGACTCCTGCCGGGCGGCGTACTGCAGGAGAAGGCCGTCGCCAAGTGGCGGGCCGATCGCCGCGAGGCCGTGTGGACAATGGTGATGGCCTCGACCATCTGCTGGGTGATCTGGGCGGCGACGAGCGGCTTCGGCTTCCCGTGGCCGCTGTTCGTGATGCTCGGGACCGGACTGAACCTGGCCCGAGTGCAGTTCCTGCGCGCCAACCAGATCGAGGAAGAGAAGGCCAGACTGGAGCGCAAGCAGGCCAAGCAACTCCGCCGTCGTCAGGACGAGGAGTCAGCGTGACCCACCTGCTGCGCTCCGCGCGAACCCATCCGTCGGCCGTGCTGCTGTTCGGTCAACTCTTCGCGATCCTGGCCTACCCGTTCTTCGACGAGTCCGGCCCCGGTCGTGCGCTGCTGGGTGTGATCGGGACCGCACTGGTGCTGGTCGCCCTGTGGGCCGTGCGCCGCTCCCCCGCCCTGAACTGGGTCGCGATCACCCTGGGCGGTCCGGCGATGGTCTTCAACGTGTTGGAGGCGTTCCGACCCGACACCGGTTGGATCGTACTGACCTCGGCCATGCTGCACGCGCCGTTCTACTTCTTCATCTCCTACGGGATGATCCGCTACCTCTTCCACGACGAGAAGGTCACACGCGACGAGATCTTCGCGACCGGCGCGGCGTTCACCGTGGTGGCCTGGGGGTTCGCCTACCTCTACTCCGCAGTCCAAGTGGTGTGGCCGGGATCGTTCAGCGGCGGCGACCACACCTGGTTCGAGCTGCTGTTCCTGTCGTTCGTGACCCTGACCAGCGTGGGCCTGTCCGACATCGTCCCGATCCTGCCGCACGCCCGTTCGGTCGCGATGGTCGAGCAGACCGCCGGGGTCCTCTACATCGCTTTGGTGATCACCCGGATGGTCGGCCTGACCACCGCGAAGGTGGCCCAGCGCGGCGAGTCCTAAGGCTTCACTCGTCCTCGAGCAGGCCCTCGCGTCGTGCTTCGGCGACGAGCCGCCTGAGGTTGGTGAGCGTGCCGCAGTTGTCGTCGATGAGTTGGTTGCGGGCGGTGGCGAACTGCTCCCCCAACGCGGCCCGGGCTTGTTCGGAGACCTCTTCGCGGGCCGGGTTGAGGATGGTCAGCTCCTCCTCGGTCAGGTGGTGATTGAGCGCGGTAGCGAACTCCTCGACCGCGTCGTCGAACGCCTGGGTGTCGGTGCCCTTGAGTTCGAGGACAGCCAGCAGCGCCTCATGGCCCTCGGCGTGCTCCTCGTGACCGTGCTCGGCTTCGTGCTCGGAGATCGCGTCCTTGCGCCGCAGCTTGGGGTAGACGTGCTTCTCCTCCGCCTCCGCGTGGGCGACGTGCAGGGCGGCCAGGGCGTGTCGGACCGCGTCCCGATCGGAGCTGGCGTCGCGCAGGTCGCGCATCAGTGACTCGAAGCGGCGGTGGTCCTCGAGGATCAGGTCAACGACATCGCCCTGCGTCGGGCGGCCGAGATCGATAGGAGTGGTCATGGTGCGACCGTACCCATGGGCAGGATGGCTGATTCACTGGGGATCGGGCCCGGCAGCACCCATCACGTCGCGATCGATATTGGCGATTGTCAGACGCTCCACGCGCCACCGCACTGCTCGACAGCCGACGTGGGCGGAGTGCTGCTTCTGTTGCACTTGGCTGGCGAGTTGGTCGGGGGGTTCTTCGCGGCAGCCGTTCCAGGTGCCGGGCTGCCCAGACTTCTGGAAGTTTTCCGGTGGGGTGACGTCGTAGGTGCCTTGGTGGTTGCGCATGAACCTCTGTCCGTGGGGTTCTCGCCAGACGAAGATCCCGGGTTCGACCACGGCGTAGGTCCAGCCGGCGTGGGTTTTGAGGCGGTGGTGGCGTCGGCACAGGGGGGCGAGGTTGCAGGTGCAGGTGTTGCCATGATCGACCCCACCCCGCTCCGCGCTGGGAAACGCCCTGAAAGGGCCAAGCACAGGCTTCAGTTCATGCGGGTCCGGATGAGAATCAGCCCACGCCACCGCGAACGCCAGCTGCTGAACATTAGCGGGCCGCAAGAGGTCCTTAGTCTCACGCACCTGCGCCAGCAACCCGGCCGGGGTCACGGCGGTGGGGCACGGGATCAACGACATAGTCCCTTCTATGTCGAACACCTGTTCGAGTCAAGAGATCGCGGCGACTCAACATAACCTGCGCCCAACCGGACGACGCCGCACCGAGTTTCGTCGAGATGGACCTAGTCGGGCACGAGGGCGGCCAACGATGCCTCACGGCGCGGCTAAGGGTAGAGGTGCTTCTTCTCCCTTCGCGTCCGCCGATTCAGTCGAGGCAGAACTCATTGCCCTCGGGATCGGTCATCACGACCAAACCCGCACTGATCAGAGGCTCAGGTTCATCGCGTCGCACGCGGTGGGCACCGAGAATCACCAGCCGCTCGCACTCAGATTCGAGGGCGCTCATTCGCTCGTCGCCCTCGAGCCCGGGAGCCGCCCGTACATCGAGGTGGACCCGGTTCTTGGCCGACTTATGCTCGGGAACCTTCTGGAAGAACAACCGAGGCCCGGAGCCGGTCGGGTCGCTGCAGGCGGAGCGGTCGTTGCGACGCTCCTGTGGGACGCCGACCGTGTCGAGGAACGCGTCCCAGGTCTCGAAGCCCGGTGGGGGTGCATCGAGTTGGTAGCCCAGGGCCGCGCACCAGAACTGCGCCAAGGTCCCGGGGTCCGCGCAGTCGAAGGTCACCTGCACGGTCCGCACTGCCGGTGATCGAGCTCCATCGAGATTCACTTCGTGGCCTCGATCATCTGCCTCAGCTCCTTCTTCAGGTCCCGGATCTCGTCACGCAACCGGGCCGCGACCTCGAAGTGCAGCTCGGCGGCGGCGTTCTTCATCTGCTCGGTGAGCTGCTGGACCAGCTCGGCCAGGTCCTGGCTCGGCAGGCCGACCAGGTCCGGCATCGAGGGATCGTTGCTGCGCTGGATGTCGACCTTCGCCATCTTCGACAAGCCCGGGACCGGAGCCTTCTTGCTGCGATCGCCGCGGGCCCCGGTGCCCTGCCAGGTGGCCAGCAGCTCCTCGGTGTTCTCGTCCTCGCGGGCCAGCATCTCGGTAATGTCGGCGATCTTCTTGCGCAACGGCGTCGGGTCGATGCCGTGCTCGGTGTTGTAGGCGACCTGCCTGGCCCGGCGGCGGTTGGTCTCGTCGATCGCCGCCTCCATCGACCGGGTGACCTTGTCGGCGTACATATGGACCTGACCCGACACGTTCCGGGCCGCGCGACCGATGGTCTGGATGAGCGACTTGTCCGAGCGCAGGAAGCCTTCCTTGTCGGCGTCCAGGATCGCCACCAGCGACACCTCGGGCAGGTCGAGCCCTTCGCGCAGCAGGTTGATGCCGACCAGGACGTCGTACTCCCCCATCCGGAGCTCGCGCAGCAGCTCGATCCGCCGCAGAGTGTCGACCTCCGAGTGCAGGTAGCGGGTCCGGATGCCGGCGTCGAGGAGGTAGTCGGTGAGGTCCTCGGACATCTTCTTGGTCAGCGTCGTGACCAGCACCCGCTCATTGCGCTCGACGCGCAGGTTGATCTCGTGGATCAGGTCATCGATCTGGCCCTTGGTCGCCTTCACGATCACCTCCGGGTCGATCAGACCGGTCGGCCGGATGATCTGCTGGACGGCGTTCGCGGCCCCACCGACCTTGTCCAGCTCGTAGGTGCCCGGGGTGGCCGAGAGATAGATCGTCTGACCGATGCGCTCCAGGAACTCCTCCCACTTCAACGGGCGGTTGTCCATCGCGCTGGGCAGCCGGAAGCCGTGGTCGACCAGGTTGCGCTTGCGCGACATGTCGCCCTCGTACATCCCACCGACCTGGGGCACCGCGACGTGCGACTCGTCGACGACCAGGAGGAAGTCCTCGGGGAAGTAGTCGAGCAGACAGTTCGGCGCACTCCCCCGGCTGCGGCCGTCGATATGCATCGAGTAGTTCTCGATGCCCGCGCAGGAGCCCACCTGCCGCATCATCTCGATGTCGTAGTTGGTCCGCATCCGCAGCCGTTGGGCCTCCAGCAGCTTGCCCTGGCGTTCGAACGTCGACAGCTGCTCGGTCAGCTCGGCCTCGATGCCACCGATCGCTCGCTCCATCCGCTCCGCACCGGCGACGTAGTGAGTGGCCGGGAATACGTGGAGCTCGGTGTCCTCGGTGAGCACCTCGCCGGTGACCGGGTGCAGTGTCATCAGCCGCTCGACCTCGTCGCCGAAGAACTCCACCCGGACCGCCAGCTCCTCGTAGACCGGGAAGATCTCCAAGGTATCTCCGCGAACCCGGAAGGTGCCCCGGGTGAAGGACATGTCGTTGCGGGTGTACTGGATCTCCACCAGTTGGCGCAGCACAGCGTCGCGGTCGTGCTCCTGGCCGACCCGCAGCCGCAGCATCCGGTCGACATACTCCTGAGGCGTGCCGAGACCGTAGATGCAGGAGACCGTCGACACCACGATCACGTCGCGGCGAGTGAGCAGCGAGTTGGTCGCCGAGTGCCGCAGCCGCTCGACCTCCTCGTTGATCGAGGAGTCCTTCTCGATGTAGGTGTCGGTCTGCGGGATGTAGGCCTCGGGCTGGAAGTAGTCGTAGTAGGAGACGAAATATTCGATCGCGTTGTCGGGGAACAGCTCTCGCAGCTCGTTGGCGAACTGCGCCGCCAGCGTCTTGTTGGGCTGGAGCACCAGCATCGGCCGCTGCACCTGCTCGGCCACCCACGCCACCGTGGCGGTCTTTCCCGTCCCGGTCGCGCCCAGCAGCACGATGTCGGCCTCGCCGCCCTGGATGCGCTGGGTGATGTCCTCGATCGCGGTCGGCTGGTCCCCGGAGGGCTGATAGTCGGAAACGACCTTGAAGGGCGCCACCCGGCGCTCGAGGTCGGTCACAGGTCGCATGGTTTCTAGCCTAGAGGCCGCCGCCGACAGTCAGGCCCCAACGGTCAGGCTCCGAGCCAGGCCAGCACCGCCTTCACACGTCGGTCGTCATCGGCGCCGACGGGCAGGTCGATCTTGGTGAAGATGTTGTTGATGTGCTTGGCGACGGCCTTCTCGCTCACGAACAGGTCGGCGGCGACCGCGAGATTCGACCGCCGGCGGCCACCCGGCGTACGCCGTCGACGAAGTCGCCTGCCTGGGTGACCCGGTCCTTGAGCAGGTAGCCGATCGCTCCCTCCGCCCCGGCCAGCAGCTCGCGGGCATAGAGGTGCTCGACCCATTGGGTCAGCACCATCACCGGAAACCCGGGTCGCGCGGCTCGTGCAGCCAACGCGGCCCGTAGGCCCTCGTCGGTGAACGACGGCGGCAGGCGTACGTCGACGATGGCAGCGTCCACCGCCGGGTCTAGCATCGCCTCGACGAGACCCGCCGAGTCCTCCATCACGGCGACCAGCGTGCAGACCGAGGTTCATCCCCAGCGCCACCAGTCGCGCCTGGGCGCCGTCGTGGAGATCGCGCTCGATCCGCCGCAGCTCGGCGGCCGAGTGATCCACGGTGTCAGGCGCGAGATGGCCAGGTCGGTGACCCGCTGCCTCAACCGAGCCTTCGAGTCAGGCTGGAGCAACGTGACGTCCATCCGGTAGCGCAGTCGGATCAGGTCATCGGCGTGGCACGACCACAGCAACGCCACCGCGCCGGCCAGCGGGAGGCAGACGGTCGCGAAGCCGACAGCGAAGCTGAGACCCTGCCGACGAGAAGACGATCACCAGAATCAGGAGCGTCACCACGGCGAAGGGAACCAGCACGACCGCGAGGGAGGGCTGCGCCCAGCCTTGCGTCCGTGCGACGTCGTGTCGGGTCGGTCGGGGTCGCCTTCGGGGTCCTGACCTGGGTGTTCCAGGACGGTCACCTGGCCGGGCTCCTGGGCTTCACCAGTCCCGGCTTCGTGATCGACTGGATCCCGCTGTCGTGCTGGTTGCCTCTCGATGGACTACCACGTGTTCGTGCTCAGCCGGGTCCGCGAGCTAGCGCTCAGCGGCGTACCCGTCCGCGAGGCCGTCCGTCGCGGGGTGAGCGAGTCGGCCGGCACCACGATCCTGGTGCTGCTCGGCGACCGGGCCTGGCCGCAGCATCAGCGGACGTCATCACGATCCGACGCTATTGCCTCCGTTCGTGATGACGTCCCGAGGTTGACCCTGGCGACGTGTGGACCCGCGGCCGCGATCGACGCACCGCGCGGGCCAGTCGACTAGATTGAGCAGGTGGCGACAGCTCCGAGTCCGATCGAGAGAGCCTGGCGGATCCTTCGCCGCGCGGCACTGGCCGTCCTCGGCGTGCAGGTCGTGGTTGCGGTCGCGATGAGCCTGGTCGACTCCTACCGCAGACGCGGCAAGAAGCCGAAGCCGTTTCCGACGACCCCGCCGCACACCGTGACGATCGGCGAGGGCACCGTCACGACGTACACCTTCGGTCAGGATCTGTACGACGACATGCTCGCCGCGATCCGCGGGGCCCGGCGGCAGATCCTTCTCGAGACCTACATCTGGAAGGGCGACGAGACCGGTGCGGAGTTCAAACAGGCCCTGATCGAGGCCGCCGACCGCGGAGTCGACGTGCACATTATTTACGACGGCTTCGCCAACCTGGTGGTCTCTCCCGCCTTCAAGCACTTCCCGGCCGCGGTCAAGGTGCTGCGCTACCCCGTGTACACCGCGGGTCTGCGGTTCTGGGACCTGCGTCGCTACGGGCGCGACCACCGCAAGATCCTGGTCGTGGACGAGGAGGTCGGCTTCGTCGGCGGCTACAACATCGGTACGCCGTACGCCACCGAGTGGCGCGACACCCACGTGCGGATCACCGGGCCGGGGGTGTGGGATCTGCAGCGCGCCTTCGCCGACTTCTGGAACCTCAACCGACGCAACCGGTTCCGTCGCAACGAGCGTCCCCTGCTGCTGCAGGCGACCTCGCACTGGGAGTCGCGGATCCGGTTCCATCGCAACGTGCCGCGGTCCTGGATGTTCCCGATCCGGTCCATGTATCTCGAGGCGATCTCGCGGGCCACCCACAACATCTGGATGACCCACGCCTACTTCATCCCCGACCAGGACTTCGTGGACGCCCTCAGGAACGCGGCCGCGCGCGGCGTCGACGTCCGCCTGCTGCTACCGCTGAAGTCCAACCACATTGTGGCCGACTGGATCTCCCGGGGCTATTTCTCCCAGCTCCTCACTTCAGGGGTGCGAATCTTCCGGTTCCGCGACGCGATGGTGCACGCCAAGACCTCCACCATCGACGCCAACTGGACGACCGTGGGCACCGCCAACGTCGACCGGCTCTCGCTGCAGGGCAATTACGAGATCAACGTCGAGGTCATCGACGCCGGCCTGGCCGCGAACATGGAGGAGATCTTCGTGCTCGATCAGACCCATGCCTTGGAGCTGACGTTGGACGAGTGGGAGGCACGGGACCTGCACCGCAAGTTCACCGAGCTGTTCCTGGGACCGCTGCGACCGCTGCTGTAGTGAATCGTTGTGAACTATGGTCTTAAGACCGTTGTGATACGTAGTTTCGTGGGGTTGAATCGACGGAATCCGTAGCGAGGAGCCGCTAGTGCCGACCGCACCACACGACACCCAGACCGAGACCGAGATCCAGAACCCGTCCGAGGCGGCCCAAGACGCCGTCGTGCTCACCCGGGTGAGCAAGTTCTACGGGGCGACCGCAGCCGTCGACGACCTCAGCCTGCGCGTCCGTGGTGGCGAGTTCCTGTCCTTGCTGGGCCCCTCGGGATGTGGCAAGACCACGACCTTGCGGATGATCGCCGGGTTCGAGCAGCCCGACACCGGTGACATCCAGGTCGACGGTGAGAGCGTGCTGGGGATCCCGCCGTACCGCCGTCAGGTGAACACCGTCTTCCAGGCCTACGCACTCTTCCCGCACATGTCGGTCGCGGAGAACGTGGCCTACGGGTTGGAGCAGCGAAAGACCCCGAAGGAGGAGATCCGCGAGCGCGTCGCCGATGCCCTCGACCTGGTCAAGATGCGGTCGTTCGCCAACCGCAAACCGAACCAGATGTCGGGCGGTCAGCAACAGCGGGTCGCGCTCGCCAGGGCCCTGGTCAACCGCCCGTCGGTCCTGCTGCTCGACGAGCCGCTCGGCGCCCTGGATCGTCAGCTGCGCGAGGAGATGCAGCTCGAGCTCAAGCTGCTCCAGGCCCGGCTGGGCATCAGTTTCGTCTTCGTCACCCACGACCAGGGCGAGGCGTTGTCGATGAGCGACCGGATCGCGATCATGCGCGACGGACGCATCGAACAGCTCGCTGACCCCGACACGATCTACGCCTTCCCGGCCTCGGCCTACGTCGCGGGTTTCGTCGGGCAGCAGAACTTCATCGACGGCACGGCGGGCCCCGACGCCCGGATCGACTCGGAGCTCGGTGCCCTGCGCACCACCCGGGAGCTGTCCGGGATCAGCCCCGGGGACGCCGTCCAGGCAGCCGTGCGGCCGGAGTTCATCGAGCTGTACGCCGAGGAACCCGGCGGCACCAGCGAGAACGCGACGCGCGGCACCGTGATCGGGGTGGCCCATCAGGGAGAGACCCGACAGTTCCTCCTCGAGGTGCAGCCAGGTCAGACGATGCTGGTGCGCCGCCCGACGCCGGTCGCACCCGACCTCGGATCGGGCGACACCGCGTGGTGCCGCTGGAGCGCCGACGACGTGCACGTCTTCTCGGCCGACCCAACCGATTGAGATCACGACACCAGGTCGCCACACCACCGTCCCGAGAGGACCCCACCATGAACAACCCCGAGCAGCCGATCCGCATTCTCGCCCACTCCTCGGTGCTTCCGCGGATCCGCCGGGACATCTCCCGGCGGCACCTGATGGCCCTGGCCGCCTCGGTGTCGGGGGCAGCATTCCTCTCGGCCTGCGGCGGTGATGGCGACTCCGCAGGCTCCGGATCCACCGGGGCGGGGTCAAAGGCGATCACCGAGCCGATCGCCACCGGCGGCCCGCTCGAGGGCTCGGTGTCGATGTACTCCTGGGGTGACTACGACGCACCGGAGGTGCTCAAGGCTTTCCGGACCACGCTCGGCCCGAAGGTCACCAGCGACTCGTTCAACTCCAACGAGGAGCTCATCTCCAAGCTCGTCGCCGCCAAAGGCACCTCGGGCTACGACATCATCGTGCCGACGGGCCCGTTCATCCCGCAGATGGTCCAGAACGGCCTGCTGGCACCGATCAACCGCGACCTCGTGCCGAACATCGCCTCCATGGACTCCGAGTTCCTCTCCCAGGCGTGGGACGAGGACAACCAGTACTCCATCTGCAAGGCGTGGGGCACTACCGGCTTCGTCTACGACAAGACCGTCATCAAGCGCGACCTCGAGACCTGGAACGACTTCATCGACGCCGCCCAGAACGAAGCCAGCGGCAACACCTCGGTTCTCGACGACCCGCAGCCGCTGTGCGGGATCTACTACTGGGCCAACGGGATCGACTGGAACACCACCGAGCAGGCCGACCTCGACGCCTGCGAGTCCTTCATCGTCAACGACCTCGCCCCGCACGTCTCCGCCTTCGACTCCTACCCGGGCGGTCAAGCCATCCCGCAGGGCACGCAGGCGCTGATGCAGGTGTGGAACGGCGACGCGCGCATCGGCATCCAGAACAGCAAGGAGCCCGACAAGTGGCAGTGGGTGCTCGGTTCGCCCGCCACCGAGTTGTGGATGGACAACTGGGCGATCGCGGCAGGCTCGCCCAACCCCGAGGCGGCGCACGCCTTCATCAACTTCATGCTCGCCCCGGAGAATGCCGTGACCACCGTCGACTACATCGGCTACCACACCGGCGCCGAGGGCATCGAGGAGGACTGCGAGGAGGCCGGGCTCGACATGCTCGACCTGGTCTTCTTCAGCCTCGACGAGATCGCGACCATGCACACCGGCGAGGTGACCACCGCCCAGCAGCGCACCGTAGACATCTGGAACAAGGCGAAGGCCGCCGCGAGTGCCTGATCTGCGCCCCAGGCTGCCCCGCTTCGCCCTGGCCCTACCGGCGTGGCTGTGGCTCTTCACGTTCTTCATCGTGCCCATCGGCACGATCGTGTGGTTCAGCTTCGGCTACAAGCCGGGGCTGTTCGGCACGCACGCGAACGACGTACTGTCCCTGGACCGGTACGGCGAGGCGCTCTCCCCAACCTTCTTCGCGACCTTCCAGAACACCCTGTGGGTGGGGCTGGCGGGCACCGCGATCTGCCTGCTGATCGGGCTGCCGATGGCGTACTGGATGGCGGTGAAGGTGCCCGTAGAGCGACGAGGGCTGTTGATCGCCCTGGTGATGGTGCCCTACTGGACCAACTTCTTGGTGCGCACGATCGGCTGGCAGGTGATCCTCGCGCCGCAGGGATGGTTGTCGGAGTTCCTGCAGACCGTGCACCTGATGGGCGGGCCCATCGAACTGCTCTACACCCGCACCGCGGTGCTGATCGGCGTGGTCTACAACTATCTGCCGTTGATGATCCTGCCGCTGTTCGTCGCCTTCGACCGCGTCGGGACCCCGCTGCGCGAGGCGAGCAAGGACCTCGGCGCGGGTCGGTGGCGCACCTTCACCCGGGTCACGCTCCCGCTGGCCAAGCCGGGCATCATCGCCGGCACCGTGCTGGTCTTCATCCCGCTGATGGGCGACTACGTCACGGCCACGGTGCTCGGGGGCGCGCGCGGCAACATGGTCGGTCAACTCGTGGCCAGCCAGTTTCAGACCGCTCAGAACTGGGCCCTCGGCTCGGCGATGGCGGTGGTTCTCATCCTCGTCATCACCATCACGGTGATGGTCATCGCGGCCCTGGTGTGGCTGGTCGGGCTGCCGATGCGGATCCGGCACCGGCTGGTCCTCGAGGAGGCGTCATGAGCGCTCAGACCGCACCGGGGACCACCACGGGCGCCACCTCGAGTACGCCGCCACGCAACGCCGTACGCCGGGCGCTGAGCGACCGCCTGCTGTCGGTCTGGGGGGTGCTCACCCTGGTCTTCCTCTTCGCCCCGATCATCGTCATCATCATCTACTCCTTCAACGACGGAAGGCTCCTGGTCTCGTGGAACAAGGCCGGTCTCACGCCCTACCGCGCGCTACTGGAGAAGCCGGCGATCCGCAGCACGGTCTTCGTCTCCCTGCAGGTCGCCGTGCTCGTCTCGATCCTCTCGACCCTGCTCGGGACCTCGGCGGGAGTCGCCCTCGCCCGTCGACCCGGCCGGTGGACGGCCTGGTTCATCGGCTTGCTGCTCCTGGTGTCGGTCACCCCCGAGATCGTCGACGCCGTATCACTGCTGCCGTGGTTCGTCTTCCTCGGGCAGGACGCCGGACTCGCAGTGTTCAACAATGGCATCGTCCGCCTGGTCGTCGGGCACTCGCTCTTCTCCACCGCAGTGGTCGCCTACATCGTTCGGGCCCGCCTGATCGGGTTGGACGAGAGTCTCGAGGAGGCCTCGGCCGATCTCTACGCCCCGCCCCTGCGTACCTTCCGCAGGATCACCGTGCCGCTGGCTATGCCCGCCGTGCTCGCGGGTGCGCTGCTGGCGTTCACCCTGAGCCTGGACAACACCATCGTCTCTGCGTTCGTCCAGGTCTCGGGCTCCACCCCCTGGCCCGTGTACGTCCTCTCGGCGCTGCGCTCGGGACTGCGCCCGGAGATCGCCGCGGTCTCGACCGTGATGCTGGTGCTGACCCTTGCCGCTCTCACCCTGGTCGGGGTCGTCCTGCGCCGCTCGGGGGACTCCGCGACCGATATCGCCCGCACTATGGGAGGCAACTGATGGTGGATCTGCTCTTCTCCGGGGGGCCGGTCTTCACCGCAGACGCCGTCCAGTCGCGTCCTACCGCGGTGGCCGTGGACGGCGGCCGGATCGTCGCGGTCGGCCACGACGAGGTGCTCGACCTCGCCGGACCCGGCACCGAGCGGGTCGACCTGGCGGGCCGACTGCTGGTGCCGGGATTCCAGGACGCTCACGTGCACCCCGTGTGGGCCGGGGTGGACCTGCTCCGCTGCGACCTGTCGGACTTGTTCCGGGCGGCGGATTACCTCGCGCGGATCCGCGCCTACGTGACGGCGAACCAAGACTCCGAGTGGGTCGTCGGCTCCGGCTGGTCCATGTCGGCCTTCCCCGGGGGCACCCCGACCGCGGCGGAGCTGGACACGGTTGTCGGCGCGCGACCCGCCTTCTTGACCAACCGCGACGGCCACGGCGCCTGGGTGAGCAGCGAGGCGCTGCGCCGCGCCGGCATCGACGCCGACACCCCCGACCCCGCCGACGGACGGATTGAGCGCGACGCCTCGGGGCGACCTACCGGCACCCTGCACGAGGGAGCGATGGACCTCGTCGGGGCGCTCGCTCCCCCGTCCACCGACGACGATCAACTGGCCGGTCTGCTGCTCGCCCAGAAACACCTGCACGCCGTCGGGGTCACCAGCTGGCAGGACGCGATCGTCGGCAACTACGGAGACGGCGGAGACCCGTCGAATGCCTACCGCCGAGCCGAGGCCGAGGGAACCCTCACCGGTCGGGTGGTGGGTGCCCTGTGGTGGGACCGGGCTCGGGGGCTCGAGCAGGTGCCCGATCTCATCGAACGGCGGGCGTCGCTGTCGACCGGCCGGTTCCGAGCCACCAGCGTGAAGATCATGCAGGACGGGGTGGCCGAGAACTTCACCGCCTCGATGATCGAGTCCTACTGCGACGGGCACGGTGGCCGTACCGACAATTCGGGCATCTCCTTCGTGCCCCCCGAGACGCTGATGCCGGCCGCAGCAGAGCTCGACGCCGCGGGCTTCCAGCTGCACTTCCACGCCATCGGCGACCTGGCTGTGCGGCAGTGCCTGGATGCCGTGGAGCACGCGCTGGGCGTCAACGGTCGTCGCGACGCCCGTCACCACATCGCACACCTGCAGGTGATCCACCCCGATGACATCCACCGGTTCCGTGAGCTCGGCGTCGTCGCGAACCTTCAGGCGTTCTGGGCGGCGCTCGAGGCACAGATGATCGAGCTGACCCTGCCGTTCCTCGGCGAGCCGCGCGCGTCGTGGCAGTACCCGTTCGGCGACCTGCACCGGTCCGGGGCCGCGCTGGCGATGGGCAGCGACTGGGCCGTCTCGACCCCCAACCCACTGGCCGCCATCCACGTCGCGGTCAACCGGCAGATCCCGCAAGCCTACCGCGAGGGCGAGCCCGAGCACCCCGTGTTCCTTCCCGGACAGCGCCTCGACCTGGCGACGGCCCTGACGGCGTACACCGCCGGCTCGGCGTTCGTGAACCGGCACGAGGACACCGGCACCATCCGGGTGGGCGCCCTGGCCGATCTCGTGGTGCTCGATCGGGACCCCTTCGCCGGCCCCGCCGAGGAGATCGTCTCCACCCGGGTGCTCCAGACCTTCGTCGACGGGCAACGGGTCTTCGCCGCCGACGCCTGACCGCGCGTCTACGGCTGGGGCAGGTGGGTGCGCGGCGCCATCTTCGGTCCGTGCCGGGGGCGGCGGTGGCCCATCATCGCCAGGTACGCCGGCACCCGGCCGCGCTGCGGACGCCAGGGCTCGAGGTACGCCGCTAACTCGTCGTCGTCGAACGGGGTCCCGGTCAGCGCCCAGCCGACGTCCTTGGCGACGTGATAGTCCCCGAAGCTGACCGCGTCGGGGTCCCCCAACGCGCGGACCCGGGTCTCCGCGCTGGTCCAGACTCCGATACCGGGCAACGACCGAAGCCGACGGTCGGTCTCGTCGGCGGGCAGTCCCGCGCAGCGCTCCAGCGACGTAGCCACCCGGGCCACCGACACGATCGCTCTCGAGCGGGCGGGGTCGATATGCAGCCGCAGCCACTCCCAGGACGGGATCGTCCGCAGCGTCTCAGGGTCGGGCTGGATCATCAGTCCGAGATCTGCGCCGGACCCGGGAGCAGATCGGCCGTGGCGTCGGACCAGCGCCCGGAAGCCGGCGAAGGCCTCCTGACCAGTGACCTTCTGCTCGATGATGGCGCAGACCAGCGCCTCCATCACCAGGCCGGTGCGGCCGATACGCCAGTCGGGGTGGTGCCGCTGGGCATCGATGAGCACCGGGTGTCGGGCCTCGAACACCTCGACTTCGTCAGCGGCACCGAGCATCGCCGGCACCGAATCCAGGGCCCACTCGGCACCCGGGCCCCAGGCCTCGCACTCGACCTCGCCATCGAGCGGACGCGCGCGCAGCCGAAGGGTGGCCGGCCCCACCGGGGTGCCGATCCCCCGCCAGTACGTCGGGTTCGCGGCCTGCCGGTCGGTCACTACGAAGGTCGGGTCACCCGCCCCGTGGCGCTGCTGGCGCAGGATCTGGCCGACCGGACAGGACCAGCTCGGGCGCCACACCCGCTGCCGACCCGTCATACTCACCCCCGCGAGGTTACTGCTTCGTCGTGTTCATCCTCGCGAAGCGATATGTTCGCCAGGTGAGCGAAGATCAGGCGCCGGGGCCGCGCAGCGGCAAGCGGGTCCTCGAGGACGGCATCCAGAGCGACTTCCGCCGGTCGATGTCGTACGGCGACTACCTGCGCTTGGACCTGCTGCTGACTGCACAGCAGCCGCGCAGCGACCCGCCCCAGCACGACGAGCTGCTGTTCATCATCCAGCACCAGACCTCCGAGCTGTGGCTGAAGCTGATGGTCCACGAGCTGCGGTCGGCGCGCGAGCTGCTGAAGAACGGCAAGCTCGCTCCCGCACTGAAGCGGATGGCGCGGATCAAGCACATCCAGCGGGTGCTGACCGACCAGTGGTCGGTGCTGGCGACGCTGACACCGAGTGAGTACGCCCAGATCCGGCCGTTCCTGGCCACGTCGTCGGGCTTCCAGTCCGCGCAGTATCGCGAGGTGGAGTTCCTGCTCGGCAACAAGGACGCCGACATGATCAAGGTGTTCACCCACGACCCACCGGCGCAGGCGGCACTGTCGGAGCTGCTGACCGAGCCCTCGCTGTACGACGAGTTCTTAAGGTTCCTGGACCG
>JBBPYJ010000103.1:0-14863 GCA_038200025.1 Propionibacteriales bacterium
CGTACGCCGAGGTAGCCGCGCCGATCGCGACCGCCGCGACGACCGTCGAAGCAGCTGCCACCGAGCCCTGGCCGATGACGAAGTCCCGGACCCGGGAGACCACCAGGGCAAGGACACCGGCGCCTGTCGCGGCGCCATTTCCGGCCAGGTACGCCGCTGCCGCACCGCCGAGCACCAGGGGAGCCAGCACGGCGCCGAGGTTGGTGTTGACCTCGGTGAGCTCGAGGTAGATGGCCATGCACTTGCGGCACTCGTCCAGGTGCTTCTCGATGCGCGCCGAGTCGCGCCCGGAGGTGCCCTTGCGGACGTAGGAACCGAGGTTGGCGTGGGCGAACTGGCACGAGTCGGAGTCGATGTCTCCCGCGTGGGCGGTCAGGAACGCCTGTCGCAAGCCCTCCCGCGCGCGGTAGGCGAGGGCCGCGACCGAGTTGGGGGACATCCCGAGCAACGGGGCGATGTCGGCCGGCTTGCTGCCCTCGACCTCGGTATGCCACAGCACCAGCTGCCAACGCTCGGGCAATGAGGCGAAGGCACGTGCCGCAGCGGCGTTCTCGAACCCCTCGACCGCGGTGTCGCGGAACGGGACACCCACATCGAAGGTCTCGATCTCGTCGGTGGCCTGCACCCGCGAACCCGAGCGGATCTGGTCGACGTGCAAGCGGCGTACGGCGGTGAGCAGGTAAGCGCGGAAGGCGACGTCGGGGCCGCCGCCACGCTGGAGCACGGTCATGACCTTCGTGAACGCAGCAGACACCAGATCGTCGGCATCCGAGGGCGACACCAGCTGCCGTGCCAACCGTCGCGCCGCCTCTACGTGCCGCTCGAACAGGTCCCCGTAGGCGTCGATGTCACCACCGCGCACGGCCGAGATCAGCTCCGCGTCAGCGGGTCCGTCCAAGCGAGGAAGTGTTGAGCTCACAATTGATCAGACGCTCCTACAAGACAGTGGTGAGGCAATAGTAGGCGCGCTAGGAACTTTTTTCCCAAGTCTTCGCAGATATCGCGTCATGGCACCGCCCGCGGGCCGTCTCATCAGTGTCAGCAACGCAGGAGGGCAAGTCGCCCGCATCTACTGGCAAGGGGGTTTTGGGTCGTGGGGATGTTTGCCATCAGGAAGACCCCTGCCTCAGGTCCCGAAGCAAGAGTCGCATCACAGATCGGTTCGATCGGCATGGGAGTTCCGGCAGCTCGCGCAGTGCCGGCCCGATTCGAAGCCGTAGGTGAGGCTCTTGCCTCGGGATCCAGTGGGGTTGCGGCGAGCGCCTCCACGGGACGCGACCTGGCCCGCGACGGGATCTCGTTGATCGAGTGCCTCGAAGACCTCCAAAGGACTTACCACTGCGTTCTGGGCCTCGAGCCCGCCTATGACGATGTGCTGGCGCTCTCCCAGGCGTGGAGCGAGGCGACGTTGGGGTACCTCCACCAGATTTCGTGTGCCGACCCGATGACGGGTCTGACGACGATGAGCCACCTGCGCACCCGACTCGCTGACCTCTACCGTGTCCAGGAGTCCGTGCGCAACCGTGTCCGACGGACGCACGCGCTGGTGGTGGCCGAGCTGGCGAGCGACATGACCTCGGGGACGCGAAGGCTCGACGTCCTGACCTCGCCGCTGCGACTGGCGCGAGTCGGCGAGGCGGCACGCACGGTGTTCCCGGACGCTGACACCGTTGCCGGCGTCGGGATGCATCGGGTCGTGGTGCTGGGCACTCGCGACCCGAACCTGGGCCGACGTGCCTCATTGCTGCGCCGAATGGTCGAGTCGCCCGACCTGCACGGCAGACGGACCCGGGTCTGGATCGAGGGCCTGCCGCCGGGCGAGGCCGGCGCGGTCTCACTACTCGACGAACTGGCGCGCGACTGACTCTTGCGGACGACTAAACTATTGCCCGTGTGTGGTCGCTATGCATCGAGTCGACGGCCCGAGGATCTGCAGACCCGGTTCGAGATTCCCGACGTCGGGCTCTCGAGGACGCCGAAGCCGCTCGAGCCGGACTTCAACGTAGCGCCCACCAAAGAGGTGTACGCCGTGCTCCAGCGCCCCGCGCGCCGCCGCGAGGAACAGCAGGGCGAGCGACAGCTCCGGGTGCTGCGCTGGGGTCTGATCCCGTCGTGGACCAAGGACGCCAAGATCGGCAGTCGGCTGATCAACGCCCGGATGGAGACGGTCGCCGAGAAGCCGGCGTTCCGGCGGGCCTTCGCCGCCAGGCGGTGCCTGTTGCCCGCCGACGGCTACTACGAGTGGTATCCCACCGAGCAACTCACCTCGACCGGCAAGCCGGTCAAGCAGCCCTTCTTCATCCGTCCCAAGGACGGCGGCGTGCTGGCGATGGCGGGTTTGTATGAGATCTGGCGCGACCCGTCGCTCGAGGAAGACGACCCCGAGCGGTTCCGGTGGACGGCCACGGTCCTGACGACCCAGGCCGAGGACTCGCTGGGTCACCTCCACGACCGGATGCCGCTGATGGTCGACCCCGCAGACTGGGCGTCCTGGTTGGACCCCGAGCCGGCACCTACCGAGCAACTGCTGGGCCTGCTGGAGCCGGCCGCTCCGGGCAACCTGGACGCCTACCCGGTGACCACGATGGTCAACAACGTGCGCAACAACGGACGCGAGCTGCTGGCGCCGCTGCCGTTGGACCAGTCGGGTTGACCTCGATCGAGGTCCCCACGCCCTACGGTCCGGGCCGGCTGCAGCTCCTTGCGAGCCTGGATGCGGGCGCCGGAGCGGACACGATGGTGCTGCTCAGCCACGGGGCCGGCAACGGGGTCGAGTCTCCGGATCTGGCGGCGCTCGGAAGGTTCCTGCCCACGACCGGAGTGAACGTCGCGTTGTTCGACCAGCCCTGGCGGGTGGCAGGCCGCAAGATCGCGACCGCGCCACCGACCCTGGATATAGGTCTGCGCGCCGCCGCCGCGATGCTCCCGTCTGTCCGGCGGTTGATCGTCGGGGGTCGGTCCGCCGGTGCCCGCTCGGCGGCCCGCTGTGCCAAGGACCTCGGCGCCGTCGGCTGTGTGGCGCTGTGCTTCCCGTTGCACCCGCCGGGGCGTCCGGAGAAGTCCCGGGTCGGCGAGCTGGTCGGGGCCGGCGTCCCGACGCTGGTGGTGCAGGGGGAGCGGGACGCGATGGGTCGTCCGGAGGAGTTCCCGAGCGACGTACCGGACCTGGAGCTGATGGTGGTGCCTCAGGCTGATCACGGCCTGAAGGTCCCGGCACGAGCCGTCCGCACGCCAGCTCAGACGCTGGACCTGATCACCGCCGCGGTCGCCGACTGGATCCGGCGCCAGCAGTAGGGCGGGAATGATGACGGGGTCGGGCCGGTTCACCCCACATGCTGGCTTTGCTGACCGACCCGGGCGTGACCGCAGGTCCGTCGTCGGGCACAGGACCCGGGGGCAACCAGATAGTGTGGGCGCCGATGACCGACCCTACGATCCAAGCGCCGCCTCCGACCGAACCCGCGCCCGAAGTCGACCCAGTCGATGAGGTTGATCGGGCGACCGAGACCGAGGCCGAGCGCTCGCTGCGCTTCGAGCGCGACGCGCTACCGTTCCTCGATCAGCTCTACGGGGCCGCGATGCGGATGACGCGCAATCCCAGCGACGCCGAGGATCTGGTCCAGGAGACCTTCGCCAAGGCCTACGGGTCGTTTCATCAGTTCCGCCCCGGCACCAATCTGAAGGCCTGGCTCTACCGGATCCTGACCAACACCTTCATCAATAATTACCGCAAGAAGCAGCGCCAACCACTGCAGTCGATGTCCGAGGACGTCGAGGACTGGCAGTTGGCCCGCGCGGAGTCGCACACCTCGCACGGGCTGAAGTCCGCGGAGACAGAGGCGATGGACCACCTGCCGGACTCGCAGGTCAAGGACGCGCTACAGCGGCTCCCCGAGGAGTTCCGGCTCGCGGTGTACCTGGCCGACGTGGAAGGTTTTCCCTACAAGGAGATCGCCGAGATCATGGGCACCCCGATTGGCACCGTGATGTCGCGGCTGCACCGGGGACGTCGTCAGCTGCGTGACCTGCTGTCGGATCACGTGCGGGCCAATGATCTGGTGCGGGTGCGAGAGGGGGCGGACTCATGAGCGACAACGGCGAGTGCATCGCCTACCTCGAGCAGATCGTTTACTACCTCGACAACGAGCTCGCCGAGACCGACATCGTGGAGGTGCGCCTGCACCTCGACGGCTGCGGGCCCTGCCACGAGCAGTACGCCGTCCAGCGGGCCATCAAGTCGCTCGTTGCCCGGTCGTGTGTGGAGCGGGCGCCCGACGAGTTGCGCGACAAGGTGATGTTCAAGATCCGCGACGTCGAGATCCGGATGACCGACTGCTGATCGGCGTACGGCTGGACCACCAATTCCTTGCCCGCCGACGATAGTCCCTAGCGTTTGGCACCAGTCTAGGTCCAAGAATGGTGCCGTTTGCTAGGGACTATCGGACCCTGGAGAAATGCGAAGAGCCCCCGAGCGGCCTGGCTGTCAGGTCGGTCGGGGGCTCTTCTGCGTCGGTGGCCTGGGGTCAGGCGTTGGGACGCTTGCCGTGGTTGGCGGCCTTCTTCTTGCGCGCGCGGCGCTTGCGACCGGTCTTGCCCATGGTGACCTCCTCGGTGGACTTGCTGGAGTGATCCTCTCAAACCGACCCCGCCAGTGCGAATCCGGACCTCAGCGGGCCCGACTCAGGAACTTCTCAACCTCGACGATCACCCGGGTGACCTCTCCGGTCGCGACCACCCCAGCCGGGCCGCCGTCGGTGTGTCGAGCCGCGACGATGAAGCGGTGCAGCCGGCCGTCGGCGTACGACGAGGACGCGGTCACCTCCACGGTGCGGCCCACGACGCTGGCGCGCTGGTGCTCCAGCGTGATCCGGGTGCCGACGCTGGTGGAGCCACTGCTCAGGGCTGGCGCGATCGCCGCGCAGGTGGCGGCCTCGCACCAGGCTAGGAGCCGCGGGGTGGCCAGGACGGGCAGGTCCCCGGAGCCCAACGCGGCGGCGGTGTCCTCCTCGGTCACCGTGAAGGTCAACGACGCGGACAGTTCCTGCGGCTCGGTCATGGCTGCTCCAGGTGGAGGGTGAAGGCGATCAACAGGACTTCGGGCAGCGGCCGCCAGTCCAGCTCGGGGGTACGACGGAAGCCGCACCGTTCGTAGAGCCGGTGTGCGGCTGCCATCTCGGGCAGGCTCGAGAGTCGGACCGTGCGTCGGCCGTCGGTCCGTGCGCGGCGTAGGACGTGATCGACCAACCCCGCTCCCACGCCCTGCCCCTGGTGCCGCGGGTCGACGGCGAGCATCCGGAATTCGCTCTCGTCGACGCCGGCGAGCTCGCGGTAGGGCGAGCCCGGGGGTGGCTCCGTCACCGAGCCGAGCACCCGGTGGTCATCGTCATCATCGATCGCGACCCACACGTGGGCGGTAGCCGCTCGATCCGCGACGTCGTGAAGCCGCTCCTGGTACGGGTCGTCGGGCCCTTCGAGGAAGGGTGCGTAGGCCGCGACGGTGAGCTCGCCGACCGCGGCGTACTCCTCGGGCTCGACCAGTCGGATCCGCATCAGATGCCGAAGGTGGCGCGGGGGTAGGCCGCGTCGACGTCGGTGACCACGTTGACCAGATAGGGGCTCCCCGAGGCGTAGGCGCGGTCGAGCGCCGGTCCGATCTGGCGTGGGTCGGTAACCCGCTCGCCGGCTCCGCCGAGCGCGCGCACCACCCCGTCGTACGACGTGGAGGCAGATAGGTCAGCGGCCACGTCGTAGCCGTAGAGCATCTGCATCGGACCCTTCTCCAGGCCCCAGGCGGCGTTGTTGCCCATCACCATCACGACCGGCAGATCGTGGCGGACCAGGGTGTCGACGTCCATCAGCGAGAAGCCGGCCGCGCCGTCGCCGAGCAGCAGCGTGACCTGCGCGGACGGGCGCGCGATCCGGGCGGCGATCGCCGCGCCCAGGCCGGCGCCCAGGCAACCGTAGGGACCCGGGTCGAGCCAGCAGCCGGGCCGCTTGGGCTCGACGAACTTGCCGGCGAAGGAGACGAAGTCGCCGCCGTCGCCGATCACGACGGCATCGTCGGCGAGCCGAGGGACCAGCTCGCCGTAGATCCGGGCCGGGTGGATCGGGTCGGCCTCGGCAGTCAGCAGCTTGGTGTCGCGCTCGATCCCGGCCTTGACCCCGTCCTGCAGATCGCTGACCCAGCGGTCCCAGTCGGGTCGGCGTTCGGAACGGTCGACCGCGGCGTGCAGGGCGTCCAGCACCCGGCTCAGGTCGCCGCTGGCTGAGCCCGCGAGCTCGGCGTGCCCTGCGTGTCTAGAGATCTGTCCGGGGGAGTCGCCCAGGTGTACGACGGGCGCGGGCGTGGCGCCATCCTTGCCGCCGAACACCCCGTACCCCAACCGGAAGTCCAACGGGGTGCCGGCCACCACGACCAGGTCGCTGCTCCCGAGCGCCAGCCCCCGGGCCTTGGTCACCAGCAGCCGGTGGCCGCCGGGGACCAGACCGCGTCCCATCCCGTTGGTGATGGTCGGCAGACCCAGTCCCTCGACCAGCCGCAGCGCGGCGTGCTCGGCGCCGTCGGCCCAGACGTCGGTGCCGAGGATGAGGACCGGACGCTTCGCGGCGGCCAGCAACCTGGCGATCTTGGTGATCGCTTCGTCGTCGGGCTCTCGGGGGGCAGGGGTCGGCGACTGCGGGTGCGCGCCGGTGGCGGAGTTGAAGAACTCGTCCATGGGCACGTCGACGAAGGCTGGACCCCGATGCGCCGATCCGGCGGCGGTGAAGGCCTCGTCGAACCCGGCGAGGACTCCGTCGGCGGTGGGGATGGTGCGCGCCGACTTGCAGACCGAAGCCACGATCGGCGGCTGATCGAGCTCTTGGAGGCTGCCCGATCCCCAACGGTTCTGCGGGGCCCGCCCGCCCACGACCACCATCGGAGAGCCGGCGAACTGGGCTTGGGCGATGGCACTGATGCCGTTGGTGACCCCCGGACCGGCGGTCAGCACCGCGAGCCCGGGCACCCGGTTCAGCTTGCCGGTCGCCTCGGCCGCGAAGGCGGCCGTCTGCTCGTGCCGCACGTCCAGCAGCCGCATCGGCGGGTCGGCCTTGACCGCACCGTCGTACATCGGGAAGACGTGGGCGCCCGACAGCGTGAACATCGTCTGGACGCCGTGGGCGCGGGCGACGGCGACCCCGAGGTCGCCGGCGTGTCCGGCGAGCGGGGCTGGTGGGGTGTCGGCCTGGTCGTCGCGATGCGCGGCGGGGGTCTGCTCGGTCATGCGGGGAAGATTACTCAGTGGGGGGAGCCAGGTAGTGCGGGTTGGCGGCTCGTAGCGCTTCGCCCAGGACGGTGACCAGGGCGGTGATAGGACGGGGACCAACCCGTGGGCGAGGTCGGTGTCCAGCCGAGAAGCCCGGGGTGGGAACAGCAGTTGCAGATGCAGGGCCCGCAAGAACGCCTCGGCGTTGCCGACGGTCTCGAAGGGGTCCTCCTCGGGGTGGCTGCCTGGTCGCGCTCGCGGTGAGCCTGGCCACCCATGGCCCCAGCGTCGACATCGTCACGACGTCACGACGTCACGACGTCACGGTCATCGTTGCCATCGCCAGCCGATCGACTTCACCGGCCGTCCAGACGGCTCCGCAGGGCAGCAGGACGCGATCGGCGACCGGCTCCGAGAAGCCCGACGAGATCGACCTCCCCGAAACTTGGCGCCTGGGCACGGAGCCGATGGCATCGGCTCCGTGCGCGATGCTGTGCGCCCAGCCCAGCCCAGCCCTGGCCGGGCACGAAGCCCCGGACGTCCTTCTCGGCTCGCAGCCAGTGCGCGACGCCATCGTCCGATGTCCAGCACGGCGGCCATCTCATCGCCCGGTGTGGCCAGCGAGTCGACTACTCGTCGGTGAGTGCGCCCAGATCATGGTCACCGGGGACCGCGCCCTGGTCGATGACCGACTGCAGGTGCGTCGAGATCACGGCGCCGGTCGTAGCGAACGCTCGTGGCTACTACCCTGACCATCGTGCCGTCGTTGATCGAGCTTGTCCGTGCGCACACCGATCTGGACGACGAGGCAGTGGCCTGGCTGCACCTGCTGCTGGCCGACTGGCAGATCATCGCGGACCTTTCCTTCGCTGACCTGGTGCTGTGGTTGCCCGACGCCCAGGGCCGCGGATTCTGGGCCGGCGCGCAGATGCGACCGACCACGGGCCCCACGGCGTACGTCGACGACGTGGTCGGCACCTTCGTCCCGGCCGGTCGTCGACCGATGCTGGACACCGCGTACGCCCAGGCCAGGCTGATGCGCGACGGTGATCCGGAGTGGCGCGACGACGTCCCGGTGCGGGTCGAGTCGATCCCGGTGCGCCACCACGACCAGGTGATCGCGGTCGTGGCGCGGAGCACGAACCTGATGGGCATCCGGACCCCGAGCCGTCTGGAGCTGTCCTATCTGCAGACCGCGGCCGAGATGACCCAGATGATCGCCGAGGGCGGGTTCCCGGTGCCGGGCCAGCGCGGCGACCATGCCGACTCGCCGCGGGTCGGGGACGGGTTCGTGCGGCTGGACGCCGAGGGGCGGGTGGAGTATGCGAGTCCGAACGCGGTCTCGGTCTATCGACGCCTGGGGTTGAGCGGTGATCTGGCCGGGCTGTCCCTGGCCGAGGTGACCCGCGGGTTGGTTCCACCACGGCGCCGTCCCGACGAGGAGACACTCAGTGCTGTACTCAGCGGGCGCGGCAGTCGCGACACCGAGGTCGGCGCGGACCAGGTGGCCCTGATCGTCCGGTCGATCCCACTGCGGCGTGGGCGCGAGCACGTCGGGGCCGTCATCCTGGTGCGCGATGTCACCGACCTGCGGCGTCGGGACCGGGAGCTGATCACCAAGGACGCCACGATTCGCGAGATCCACCACCGGGTGAAGAACAACCTGCAGACCGTCGCGGCACTGCTGCGGCTCCAGGCACGGCGGATCGGGGAGCCGGCGGCCCGTGCGGCGCTCGAGGAAGCCGTGCGACGTGTGGGGTCGATCGCGATCGTGCACGAGACCCTGAGCCAGTCGGTCGAGGGCCACGTTGACTTCGACGAGGTCGCGGACCGGCTGGGAGCGATGGTGACTGACGTCAGCGCGGTGTCGGCGCGGGTCCGGGTACGCCGCGAGGGGACCTTCGGTCAACTGCCCGCAGAGGTCGCCAACGCGCTGGCGATGGTGATCACCGAGATCGTGCAGAACGCGGTCGAGCACGGCTATCCGATCGCCACCGCAGGACCGGACCAGCAGGACGGCGTCATCGTGATGACGGCCGAGCGCGCGGTGGGCAGGCTGCGTTTCACCGTGGACGACAACGGGGTAGGCCTATCGCCCCACTTCGATCTCGACAGCTGCACGAGCCTGGGGCTGTCGATCGTACGAACGCTGGTCGAATCCGAGCTGGATGGCCAGTTCTCCTTGGCACCGCACCAGTCGCGGCGTGGGACCGAGGTCGTCGTCGACTTCCCTATCGTCTGCGACTAGGAAGTCGGTGGCTCAGGCCGAAGTCCGCACCCGGTTGCGAGCGTTGCGCCGCTTGAGGGCGCGACGCTCGTCCTCACTGAGACCTCCCCAGACACCGTGGTCCTGCCCGGCTTCGAGGGCCCACTGCAGGCATTGCTCGCGCACGTCACAGCGTCGGCACACCTGCTTGGCCTCCTCGATCTGGAGGATGGCCGGGCCGGTGTTACCGATCGGAAAGAACAGTTCTGGGTCCTCTTCGAGGCAAGCAGAACGGTGGCGCCAATCCATGGGTGGGTGAATCTCACTTCCTGTGGCAGTCGCTCGTGAATGTTGTGGGGGAATCGCACAGTGTGAATGATTTCACGAGCGCACTGCCAGCGTGACAAGAGAACGCTCAGGTTACAAGCCTTTTGGCAGATATATTTATAGTCATCTGCATCACAATGTGGTGCCAAGTTGTCGTTCTGACCGCCCTAGACTACGGAAATGCCCCGTTCAACACCCGTTCCGCTGCTGATCGGCGCGGTATTGGTCGCCCTCGAGGGAGCAGTCCTGCTCCTCCTGGGCGGACTCGAAGTTGCCGCCGCGGCTGCGGGTCGTCTCACGTTGGCGATCACGACGGCCACCTTCTTCGTGCTCTTCGGAGTCGGTCTGCTGTTCTGTGCCTGGGCCTTGCGCAGTCTGCATTCATGGGCTCGAGGACCCGTGGTGTTCGCGCAGCTGGTGCAGCTCGGGTTGGCGTGGAACCTGCGTGGGGGCGAGACGACGTACGTCGCCCTGGGGTTGAGCCTGGTCGCAGGCGTCGTGCTCGTGGCCGTCCTGCACCCGGTCAGCACCCGGGCGATCGGCCACGAGTGAAGTCAGCCGACCTCGGTCAGGGCCTGTCGCAGACCGGCCAGGGTGCGGGTCAGCAGTCGTGAGACGTGCATCTGCGAGATGCCGATCTCGGCGGCGATCTCGGACTGGGTCATGTTCTTGAAGAATCGCAACAGCAGGATCTGCTTCTCCCGGGGGCCCAGCTGGTCCAGCATGGGGCGGATGGACTCTCGGATGTCGACGTGTTCGAGGTGGATGTCCTCGGCGCCCAGCGAGTCCAGCAAGGACGCTGACTCGTCATCGACGTCACCCGAGCCGTCCAGCGAGACAGTGGAGTAGGCATTCCCTGACTCCAGCGCCTCGATGATCTCCTCGACCGAGTGCCCGATGGCCTCGGCCAGCTCCCGCGGCGTGGGGGAGTGGCCGAGCGCCTGAGTCAGCTCGGCGGACGCCGAGCCGATCTGCATCCGCAGCTCCTGCAACCGACGGGGCACCCGGATCGCCCACCCCTTGTCGCGGAAGTAGCGCTTGATCTCGCCGATGATCGTGGGCGTTGCGTAGGTGGAGAACTCGACGCCGCGCTCGGGGTCGAAGCGATCGATGGACTTCAACAACCCGATGGTGCCGACCTGGACCAGGTCTTCGTGCGGCTCGCCGCGATTGCGGAACCGGGATGCGCAGTGCTGGACCAGCGGGAGATGTAGGTGCACCAAGGAGTCACGCGCCGTCGCCCGGGCCGGGGTAGCGCCGCCGGCCGAGTGGTGACAGCGCAGCTGCCTGAAGAGCTCGGCGCTGCGCAGGCGAGTGAGTTCGATCCCGCGCGGCACTCGATCCGCGACGTCCCCCGTGATCTCTGCAGCCATCTCAGACGCCGGCACCTGCCAGCTCGGAGACCATCGTTACTCGTGCGGTGAAGGCGTGGTCGACGACCTCGACCTCGGCCTCGGTGGCCAGTGTCGTCAGCACCTGCCAGCCGAAACTGTCTTTGTCGACGACCGGCGTCCCGCTGGTGCGCACCGACACCGTCAGGGTGACCCGACCCACGCTGAGGTGAAAGCTGCACGTCAGGTCGGAGTCCGCGTCCGCCTCGGGCAGCACCAACGCGGCGGCCTCGCCGGCAGCCATCCGCAGGTCCTCGATGTCGTCGAGGGTGAAGTCGAGGCGGGCCGCGAGGCCGGCGGTGGCGGTGCGCAGTACCGATACGTAGGCGCTGTCCGCGGGTAGTCGCAACTCCACATCGGGACGCCCGGCGTCGCGGCTGCTGGTGCCACGTGGGTCTGCGGTCATCACTCGTCCTTTGCGCCAGAGGTGGTGCTTGGGACCAGCCTAGTGAATATCGGGACAACTGGCATCCGCCGGGCGCCGACGCCGCCGGCTCGACACCCGAAGTTCCGTCCTCAAGATTGGGGAGGACGTGGCTAGACCGTCTGAGGTGGCGACAGCGGGCCGCATGGTGTGGGAGACCAGGCCACGCCGAAGGGACCCCACCAATGAGTTTGAAGAGTACGACGCGCCGTCGGGCGGTTGCCGCCACGACTGCCACCGCGATAGGCGCGACCCTGGCGGTCGCCGGGATCGGCACCAGCACCGCGGTGGCCGCTGTGGGGGTGTCTGGCTCGGTGATCATCAACGCTCCGTCGGCACCGACCGCCGGCCCGGTCCGACTCACCGGCAGTGTGACGGCCGGCAAGGACGAGACCACGACCGTGGTCTACGTCATCGATGCCACCAACTCCACCAGCTACGGCTCGGGGAGCGACTGCTCGGGCAACGGGGCGGTGGGTGCCGAGGACGACCTCAACAGCGACGGCTCGGTCGGCGATGTGCTGGACTGCGAGATCGCCGGGGTCGAGGCGCTCAACTCCAGCCTGACCGCCAGTCCCGGGCTACAGGTCGGCTTGGTTGCCTTCGCCGATCAGGCCGCGGCCGCCACCGTCGATCCGCTCGCGCCCAGCCTCCTGGTGGGCCCCGGCGTCACTGACGGCCAAGCACGTCCCCGGGTCGCGACGGTGGCGCGCAGCGTCGTACGCAACAGGATCGGACTCTACGACGCCAAAGAGCTCGGCTCCAGCGGCACGGGTACGGCCTTCACCAGTGCCCTCGACACAACGTTGGCGACCCTGGCCGGCGCACCGGCGGGACCGAAGTATGTGATGTTCCTGTCCGATGGCCGGGCCGGTGTCGACCCGAACATGTTGACCAGGCTGGCGGGCTCCGGGGTGCGCGTGCGCACCTTCGGGATCGGCAGCGATGCCTCGTGTGCGCAGGCTGGAAGCCTGGCCAAGCTGGCGCGGGCGACCGGTGAGTCGTGCACCGCAGTGTCCGATCCGGCACGTCTGGCCGCCGGCCTGACGGGCTCGCGGCCCGATGGTGTCGAGCAGGTCACGGTGGCCATCGGCACGGTGTCGGTAGCGGCCGACCTGGACGCCGTCGGGGGTTGGGCCGCGGACTTCGTGCTGGGACGCGGCACCTACACCGCGGCGGCCCGGGCCGCGCTCTCCTCGGGTGGGACCACCTCGGCTCGCCGGACCTTCACGGTCGCCGACTCCGGCTCCGCGAGCGGACCGGCCCCGGGATCGGTCAATCCTGGATTGACCATGGGCAGGGCGACGGTGGTCAAGGTGGCCAGACCCAAGCCGTCGCGCTCGGCGCTGCCGGCGCGTGTGGTCGGCAAGGTCGGAGCCTTGAAGGGCGGACTGCGCACGACTCGGCGGCTGGCCGGGTCGCGCGTCACCCTCGAGGCGCGTTCGGGCTCCGACAAGCGATGGGTCACTGTGGCCAGGAAGAAGGTCACGAAGAAGGGGAAGTTCGCCCTGCGGTGGCGTCCGTTGGCCCGGATGCGCGAACTGCGGGTCGCGTTGGCGGACTACCGCGGATTCGCCGGCAGCTCGGCCTTGGTGCCGGCGGCGAAGATCTCTGGGTGCCGGGTGTCCAAGCGCGCTCGCGGCTGGTCGGTCCGTTGCTCATCGAGCGCGAAGTCCGGGAGCCGTGCCCGCCTGGTCGGAGAGGGCGGGGTGCTGGACACGTCCAAGGTGCGCAAGGGTGTTCTCAAGCTCCAGGGCACTGGTCCGATCGCGGGTCGGGTGATCGAGGTCGCGGTGGGCAAGCGCCGTGCGGTCCGACTCCGTCTCTAGTGGCTAGCGGTCGGCACGGACCCACTGTCCGTGTCGTTGTTGCTCGATCAGTCCTTGGTCGCAGAACGCGCGCAGCCACCCTTGCATCGGCCACTGTCCCCATCGCCGGTGATAGACGGCCGCATTGCGCAGGATGTCGTCAAGATGGTGCACCGGGGGATCGGCGGTCGGGTGGAACTGGTGATAGCCCCGGGGCGAGCCCGCCCAGCCCAGTCCCACACCGTTGGCGACGGCCTGATGCCCGAAGTCGGTGTCCTCGCCGCCATAACCGACGTAGTCCTCACAGAATCCGCCGGCGCTCCGCCAGGCCTTTGGCCCCAGGGCGAAGGACAGCGACCAGAACAGATCGGGTTCGGCGTCTTCACTGAACACTCCGGGGTCGGGGGCGGGTCGAGCCGGATGTGGGCTGTCCAGGTCCGACAAGCCGCAGAGCTGGTAGCCGCCCGACGGCGGCGGGGCCAGGTAGGTCACCGGTCCCGACCAGATCGTGTCGGGACGCCGGGCGACCGCGTTCTGATAGCCGCTGACCAGCTCCGGCCCGGCCAGCACGTCGACGTCCAGCAGGATGACGACGTCAGCCCCTTGGACGATCGCGTACTCGACGCCTCGGTTGCGCGCTGCGGCCAGTGGCAGCGCGTCGCCCACCGGTTGGTCCAGTACCTCGCGCGTGACGTTGTCGGCGTCCGCGGGCGGCGGTTGGTCATCCATGGCTACCAGGACCGCCAGGTCGGGCCGCACGCTGCCCCTGGACAGCGAGCGTTGCTGCAGGCGCAGGTGATCGTGTCTGCCCTGGAAGACGGTCACCACGGCGGTCCGGGTCGTCACCGGGTGGCGACCTCGGCCACCAACGCGGCCATCCGACCCGCTGCCTGCCCGTCGCACCAGGCGGACCAGGCCCCACCCGGCAGCTCGCTGGCGCGCCTCAACAACGCTGCCCACCCTGTCGTCGGCCAGGGGTCCAGGACCAACGTCGGCCACTGGTCGCCGGTCAACGCCACCGCCGTGTGCCTTTGCTCGTCGTGGGGTCGGCTGGCGGGCATCACGATCGCTGGTCGTCGCAACGAGGCCACCTCGGCGATCGCATTCTGACCGGCGTGCGTGATCACCACGTCCGCAGCCTCCAGCAGTCCCTGCGGGTCCTGGATCCAGGCGCCTCCAGGGTCGGGGAGTTGCCCCCACGACCATTCGGGGGCTTGCTGCTGGGCGAGGTGCAGTTGCACGGGGGTCCAGGCGGGCGCGCCGGCACCCGACAGAGCAACGACGCGTGGGACCGCCGGAGTGGGTGACGCCGGCGGGCACCCGGGATCGGATCTGGGATCGGGTTCGGGCTCCGGCTCGGGGCTGGCGAAACGTGACACTGCACCGACCGCGCGCAACCGGGCCATGGTGGTCCCCGACGCCGTCAGCATCAGGTGGGATTGCGAAGCGGGCCAGAAGCCGAC
>JBBPYJ010000104.1:0-22151 GCA_038200025.1 Propionibacteriales bacterium
AAAGCTTTGACTCTTAACGTGTTCCCCCGACCTCGTCGCGCTGCCCCCCGGGGTTGTGCGTTCGTGCTTCTGCTCCTGGGTACGTTCTAGACATGAACTACACCGCCAGCCGAGTCATGCACGCCCTCACCGCCAGTTACGGAGTCTTCGCGCTCGTCAAGCCCGAGCACCTGGGCAACGCGATGAACGCCGATGCCGACGAGCGGGGCGGCTACGACACCCTGGCCCGGGCCTACGGGATCCGGGACCTACCGATCAGCGCGCTGGGGATCTTCGGACCCGACCGCGGCGTGCAGTGGGCCACCCGCGCGCGGTTGGCCGGAGACTTCGCCGACTGCTTGACGCTCGCCGTACGCGCCCCGAGCGGCCAGGTCCGAGCCAAGGTGATGGGCGTCACGCTGGGCTGGGCGGCGCTGAACTACGCGGCGTACCGCTGGGACCTGTCGCAGGGCTGAGCACTCACCCGGGACCAGGCCACCTGGGCGCAGTGACGGTGTGGACCGCGACGCCGATCGAGGACGCGGTCAACGTCAGGACGCTGTCGAGTTCAGCTGGTTCGCCGATCAAGGCGTCGAGCTGCGGTGTTGGGCCAAGGCAGGTGGCGGGTAGTTCGACCGCAACCCCGGGAGCTCGGGTGGCGTAGATCAGCATTGTCTCGTCGCGGTGCTCACGCAGATAGACCATCGCGTCGCCATCGGCGTACAACCAGTGCAGCCCTCCGCGGCGCAGCGCCACGTGGTCGCGCCGCAGCGCCATCCACCAGCGGTAGGCCTGGAGCGTTTGTTTGTCCCAGGTCTCGCGGAGCTCCCAGGGGTACGGCGTGCGGGAGTGCTCGCCGTCGACGCCGGTCAGGCCGAGTTCGTCCCCCATGAACACGACCGGTACGCCGGGCAGGGTCATCTGGAGGCCGAGCCCAACCAGGTGCCGCTCGCGACCGTGACCGGCACCATCCACCCGGCCGTCCACACCGCCGCCGGCGACGGTACGGAAGCGCGGCGTGTCGTGGGAGTCCAGGTGCAGGGTCGAGCTGGCCCAAGAGGTCCACGGGGCGCCGCCGTGGACGTCGCGCATGGTGGCGACCACGGCCTCGGCGGACAGCACCGGGACGTCGATCGGGATACCGAGGTAGTCCAGGCCATGAGCGAGTCCGGGTCCGTCAGGTGCGCCGCCGTTCAACCAGCACCACACCGGTCGGGTGAATCCCGCGTAGTCCATCGTGCCGTGCCAGCCCGGGCCCTGGAGGTCGCCGGCCGCGTCGTGACCGTGCTCGGCCAGCAGCCAGGTGTCGTTCGAGCCGGTGGGAGAGCTCTCCGACATCGTCTGCCGTAGGTCTGCAGCCACCCGGTGGGCGAGATCGTCGGCGCCGAGGCGACCGGTCATGTTGGCAACATCGATCCGCCAGCCGTCCAGGCCGTGCCGCAGCCAGTTGGCCGCCACCGAGTCGGGTCCGGCGTAGAGCCGGCGGGCCAGCTCAGTGCTCGTGTGGTCCAACTTGGGCAGGCTGGGGACGTCCAGCCAGGCGACGTACGAGTTGTCGGCACCGAACCGGTAGAACTCCCGCTCGGCGCTGTCCGGGTCGTCTTGCGCGACCAGGAACCAGTCGTGGGCGTCGCCGGTGTGGTTGGTGGTCAGGTCGCCCATCAGGCGGAGCCCGGCGTCCTTGGTGGCCGCGATCAGCCGGTCCAGTGCTGCGTCGCCGCCCAGCAGCGAGTCGACCCGGTCGAACGAGATGGCGTCGTAGCGATGGTTCGAGCGGGCCTCGAAGATCGGGGTCAGGTAGAGCATGCTGGCGCCCAGACCGGCGATGTGGTCCAGGTGCGCGGCGATGCCGTCCAAGGTGCCGCCATACCACTGGTAGACCACGTCGGGCCCCTTGTGCAAGACGGGATCGTCCCATTGTGCCGGCTGCGCCCAGGCGGGGATCTCGGCGCCGGTCTCGGTGCGGGCGAACCGGTCGGGGAACACCTGGTAGCCGATCTGGTCGGTGACCCAGTCGGGCGCCCGGTGCTCGGTGCTGATCTTGAAGTCACCGGCATCGGTGACGTCGCGGGCGTAGACACCGGTCGCGTTCAGCCAGCGGTAGTCGGGGTCGCCGCCGACGATCGCGAAGCGGTACGACGTCCGCCGGTTGACGAGTTCGACCTCAACGGTCCACCAGGCGCCGGCCTCGTCGGTGCTCTTCTGGACGGCCGGGATCAGTACTGGCTCACCGTCGCGGACCGCGCGCAGCACGATCTTCTCCGCGCCGGGCGTCCCGACCCCTGCATTCGGGGCGTGCGGAACCCGGACCCGCAGCTCCAGCCGGTCCCCGAGCTCGAGGTGGCCCCCTGTGGGCCCGTGTCCGGCAGCGCCCACCCGGCGTACGTAGTGGGACGATCCGTCGTGGTGCGGATCGAGGGGGTTGACCCGGGTCACCCCTTCACACCGCCGGCGGTGATGCCGCCGACGATGAACTTCTGCAGGTAGAGGAACAAGATGACTACCGGGATGGCCGTCATCACCCCACCCGCGGCGAAGACGCCCAGGTTGTTGGACCGGTCGCCGTCGATCAGGCCGTAGAGACCCACCGCCAGCGTCTTGGTGCTGTTGTCGGTCAGGAAGATCGAGGCCAGCAGGAACTCCGCGACGGTGCCGACGAAGACCAGCAGCCCGCAGACGGCCAGAATCGGGCGGATCAGCGGCAGGATGATCCGGAAGAACACCTGCACGTGGCTGGCGCCGTCGATCATCGCCGCCTCGTCGAGGGAGCGGGGGATCGAGTCGAAGAAGCCCTTGATCAGCCAGACCTGACCCAGTGAGCCACCGAGCATCACCACGATGTAGCCGAGGATCGTGTTGAGGCCGATCTGCGGGATGACCTCACCAACGCTGCTGATCAGCAGGTAGAGCGCGACGGCGGCCAAGAACTGCGGGAACATCTGGATCAGCAGCAGCGCCAGCAGACCGCCGCGGCGACCGGTGAACCGGAACCGGGAGAACGCGTAGGCGGCGAGGGCGCTGAAGAGCAGCTGCACGAAGACCACACACACCGCGACGATCAAAGTGTTCAGGCCCCACCGCAGGAACGGGGTGGAGTCGTTGGTCAACAGGTCCCGGTAGTTGTCGAGGCTGAAGGCGTTCGGGATCATCGAGGTGGACACCACATTGCCCAGCGGATTCAGCGACGCTGAGACGATGTAGGAGATCGGGAATAGCGCCCAGAGCACGGCCAGGATGCCCACGACGTGCCGCCAGCCCACCTCGGCGAACCATCGTCCCCAGGTCTGCTTGGCCTTGGGCGGTTGCGGCTTCCCGGGCTTCTTAGACTTGTCCGCGGGTGTTCCGGGGGCGACTGGTGCGGAGGCCTGGGGCTGGACCTGTGACATATCAGTTCACATCCTCTAGCGAGCGGGTGGCTCGGAACTGCAGGGCGGCGATGATGCCGGTCAGGACGAACAGGACGACCGAGACCGCCGAGGCGAACCCGATCTGGGCGCCGCCGGCGCCGAAGGCCAACCGGATCGTGTAGCTGATCAGGATGTCGGTGCCGCCCGCAGTTGGGTTGTCGGCTGTGAACGGTCCCCCTTCGGTCAGCAGGAAGATTGCGCCGTAGTTGTTGAAGTTGAAGGCGAAGGTCGCCACCAGGAGGGGTGCCACAGTCACCAGCAGCAGCGGGAAGGTGATCTTCCGGAAGCCCTGGAAACCGCTGGCGCCATCGATGGACGCCGCCTCGGTCAGATCCTCCGGAATCGCCTGGAGGGCACCGGTGCAGACCAGGAACATGTAGGGGAAACCCATCCAGAGGTTGGTGAGGAGCACCGCGAACTTGGCCGACAGGCTGTTGCCGAACCAGTTGATGTCGAGCCCAGTCAATTCGTTGATCAACCCGAAGTCTTGGTTGTAGAAGCTGGACCACAGCAACAGTGAGATGAAGCCGGGGATGGCATACGGCATGATCAGCAGCGCGCGGTAGATCTTCTGGCCACGGACCCTTACATCGTTGAGGGTGATGGCGAAGAACAGTCCGAGCAGGAACGTCGAGATGACCGACACGGTGGCGAAGACGAAGGTCCAGATGAAGATCGCGATGAAGTCGCTGCGGATCCGGGAGTCGGTGAAGATCGTCTTGTAGTTGTCGAGGCCGACGTTGGCTTCCCAGGACTGATCGGAGACCCGGTCGCCAGCGTCATCGACGAAGAATTCCTTGTCGCCTTGTTGCTGGACCGAATAGACGGTGTCGTCGGTAATGTCGGTGATGGTGTCGGCATCCTCGTCGTAGACCAGGGTGGTCCGGCCCTCGAAGGCGGTGGTGATGCCGAGTTGCCGGATAGCGCCGTTGTCGGTCGGCACGCTGAAGTCCGAGAGCGCCGGACCGGCATCGTTCACCTGCCGGGCGGTCAGCACCGTGTAGCCGTCGGCGGCGGTGATCCGGTCGTTCGCGACCGTGACGTCGCCCGCGTCAAGCTCCTCGAGCCCGTCGACCGTGCCCTTGAAAAGGGTGCCGTCGGCCTGGCTGACGAGGAAGTAGGCGAAGGGCCCCTGTGCGACCGTTCCCTCGGTGGCGATGGTGAGGTTGTAGCGGGGGGCGTCGGGATCCTGCACGACCGAGGACCCGATGATCTGGGTGACCGTCTCGTCCTTGCTCGACCGGGTGCCGTCCCCCGAGTTGGTCAGAGAGGTCTGGGCGGTCATGAAGATCGGAATGATCACGAACAGCGTCAGCATCAGGCTGCCGGGCACCAGATACTTCGCAGGCAGTCCGCGGGTGGTGGCGTAGGTCGAGACGAGCACGGCCACGATCGCCCAGATAACAATCAGGAAGCCCCACTTGCCCTTGCCGGCAAGGCTGGGGGTCAGTGCGATCGCGACGGCGATCACAGTTCCGAGGAAGACGATCTTTAGGATGAGAGCCGGGATGTCGTCCCGGCCGGCGAGGGTGAAGCGCGGCGATGAATCGCCCTTCGTCTTGGTGAGGGTGTCGCGATCGGACACGGTTGCTCCCTTAGAACGTGCCTACGAACGGATGAAGCACAGACGTGTCGACCCTGGGGTCGACGGGACCGCCGCGCCGGTGGGTGACCCTGAGGTCAACCAGGTCACCCACCGGCAAGGGGGCAATGATCAGCCCTGGTTCTTGATCTCGCTCTCGATGGTCTTGCCGGCCGACTCGATGGAATTCTTCGGATCGGCACCACCGACGATCGCCGAGTAGGCCTTGCCCAGCGGGCCCCAGACGGCGGCCATCGCCGGGATAGCGGGCATCGGAGCGGCCTTGTTGGCCGCCTCGGTGAACACCGCGATGTCCGGGTTGTCGACGGCATCCTGGACGGCCGTCATGGCCGGAGGGAGCTTGGTCAGGTCGTACAACGTGGTCATCGCTTCCTCGTCGTTGACCCCGGTGTTGACGAACTCCTGGGCGAAGGCGGCGTTCTCGGCGCCGGAGGCGACCATGAACGCCTGGGCACCCATGAACGGCTCGGCGGGCTGCTCGCCCGCAAAACCCGGCACAGGCTGGATGGCGTAGTTGATTCCGCTCTTCTCCACGTCGGCCAGAGCCCAGGGACCAGAGACCAGGAAGGCCGCCTTGCCCTCGGTGAACAGCGCAATCGAGTTGTCGCCAGTGATCGAGGTGCGCAGCACGTTGTCCTTGCCCAATTGAGAGATCTTTTCGGCGGCCTTGATCGAGCCAGGCTTGCCGATGCCCACGTCGTTGGCGTCGTAGCCGGTCTCGGGGTCGTACTTGAAGATGTAGCCCCCCATCGAGGTCAGGATCGGCTCGGTGTGATACGGGTCGCCGGTGTCGCCGACCGGCAGGTTCAGCGCCGACTTGACCTCGCCGGCCTTGACGGCCTTGACGCCGGCGTCGATGGCGTCGTCGAGGGTCTCGGGCTCGTCGGGGACGACATCGGTGTTGCGGTAGAGCGCGACGGCCTCGATGCCGTAGGGCACGCCGTACAGTTTGCCGTTGTAGGTCGTCGCCTGGACGGCCTTCTCGGAGTAGCCGGACAGGTCCTCGGGACTGAGCTGCAGCGGCTCGATGGCGCCGTTCTGGACGAGGTTGCCGATCCAATCGTGGGCGCCGACGACGACGTCGGGGCCGTTGCCTGCGGAGTTGGCGGTGACGAAGTTGGTCTGCAGGTCGCTGGAGACCGACTGCACAGCCACCGAGATGCCATTGGCCTCGGCGAACGTGTCGGCGACCTTCTGGACACCCTCCAGCTTGAGGTCGTCGGTCCAGATGACCAGGTCGGCGTCGGCGTCGCGCGCAGGGGCTGCGTCGGGGTCGACGGACTCATCGGCGGATGTGGTGGCGGCCGGTTTGTTGGAAGCCGGTTCGGACTGGCCACCGCAGGCGGTAGCAGCGAGGGCCACCACCATCAGGGCCGGTCCAATGGTGCGATTGAGTCTGCGCATGATCGGAAAGTTCCTCTCCAGAAGGTCAGGGGCGTGAGGTGCGCCACACGTTAGCAGCGAAGTTGCAGTCCCGAAACACCCCTGCAAGAACTTTCAAAAGGTGATGCAAGTCACTACTCTGCTCAGCGTGGGCGTCCGTTTGAATGAGATTGCCGAGCGCACCGGAGTCAGCACGAGCACGGTCAGCCGCGTGTTGAACGATCGACCGGGGGTCAACGATCACACCCGGCGAAAGGTGCTGACCGCGATCGACATCATGGGATACGACCGCCCCGTGCGACTGCGGGGAAGGTCCGCGGGCCTGATCGGGCTGATCATCCCCGAGCTCGACAACCCGTTCTTCCCGCGACTGGCGCACCACCTCGAGCTCAATTTGGCCCGACTGGGTCTCACCCCGGTGCTGTGCAGCCAGAGCCTGGCCGGGTTTCACGAGGACGACCACGTGCAATCCCTTCTCGACCACGCGGTCTCAGGGATCGTCTTCGTTTCCGGAATCCACGCGATCACCGGCACTTCACCCGATCGCTACCAGCGACTGATTGATCGCGGATTGCCGATTGTGCTCGTCAACGGGGCGCTGCAGGGCCTAGGGGCCCATTGCGTCTCGACCGATGATGTGGCCAGCGTGGATCTGGCCCTGCAGCACTTGGTCCACATGGGCCATCGTCGGATCGGCATCGCCCTCGGTCAACCTCGTTTCAGCCCCGTCCAACGCAAGGCCGCCGCCTTCAGTGCGGGTTTGATCCGGCACGACCTGGTGCCCAAGGGCCTCGATCTCGACGACCTGATCGAATGCGCGACGTTCACCCCAGAGGGTGGTGTGACAGCGGCTGATCGGCTGCTCGACCGCGGTGTCACCGGCATCCTGTGCGGGTCCGACGTGATGGCGTTGGGGGTGATTCGGGCGGTCCGAGCGCGCGGTCTGCGGGTGCCAGAAGACGTGTCGGTCGTCGGGAGTGACGACAGCGTCTTGGTCGAGTTCACCGACCCACCGCTGACCACCGTGCGACAACCAGCCGGTGCGCTGGCCGATGCCGTGTGTCGAGAGCTGAGCAACCAGATCTCCGGCGCGCAGGCGCATGCCGGAGAGGTGTTGCTACCTCCCGAGCTGGTGGTCCGTGGCTCCACTGCTCCTGCCCCCCGAACACCCACGTCAGATTGAGGCTCTCATGCACCCCGAATGGTCCCGCACGGCTTCGCTTTACCAGCTCAACCAGCGCCAATTGACCCCCGAAGGCACCTTCGGTGCCGCCCAGAGGCAGCTGTCCCGAATCCGAGATCTGGGGGTCGGGATCATCTGGTTGATGCCGGTCCATCCGATCGGCAAGGTCAACCGCAAGGGCGCTCTCGGCAGCCCCTACGCCGTGAGCGACCACAAAGCCGTCAACGCAGAGTTCGGCGATATCGACGACCTGCGCGCCTTCGTCGCGGCCGCCCACGAACTCGGGCTGAAGGTGATCTTGGACTGGGTCGCCAATCACACCGCCTGGGACCATGTGCTGGTGGAAGAGCACCCGGAGTTCTTCGCCCGGGACAGTGAAGGTGACTTCCGCCCGACGCCCTGGTGGGACTGGGACGACATCATCGACCTCGACTACTCGGTGCCTGGGGTGAGCGACTACATGGCCGAGGCGATGGAGTTCTGGGTGCGCGAGTGCGATGTCGACGGCTATCGCTGTGACGTGGCTGGCTTCGTCCCGATGGTCTTCTGGCAAGACGTTCGGGCCCGGCTGGAGGCGATCAAGCCGGTGTTCATGCTGGCCGAATGGGAACAACGTGATCTGCATGACGGCGCGTTCGACGCCTCCTACGCCTGGACCTGGAACGAGACTCTGCACCGGGTCGCCGCCGGCACCTCCGACCTCAGCGGGTTGATCGTCTACTACGCCCAGCACCAGGGCTCCTGGCCGGCGGATGCGATGCGGATGACATTCGTGTCCAACCACGACCACAACCATGCCGATGGAACGGAGTACGAGCGCTTCGGTGACGCGCTGCCAATCGCCACCGTCCTGTCTGTCGTCGGCGAGGGCATCCCGCTGATCTACTCAGGGCAGGAACTGGGGAGCCGCAAACGGCTCGCCTTCTTCGACAAAGACCTCGTCGAGGACACCGACACCGAGCAGGCTGAGCTCTACCGCACCCTGCTGGCGCTCAAGCGCGACAACCCGGCCCTGTGGAACGCCCCGTGGGGAGCGCCGATGACGCGGGTGGTGACCGACTCACCCGACGAGGTGCTGGCCTTCTCGCGCGACGTCGATGGCCGCGGGGTGCTCGCGCTGTTCAATCTGACGTCTTCGCTGGTGGACGTCTCGCTGGGAGCAGCGGTTCGTGGTGGCGACTACACCGACCTCTTCACCGGCGTCGCGGTGTCGGTCGCCGCTGGCTGGTCCACCGATCTGGGGCCTTGGGGGTGCCGCGTGCTGGTGCGCTGAGACCCGCGGGTCCGGCAGAATCGGCGGATGCCCACCTACGTCGCCTTCCTGCGGGCCATCAATCTGGGGGCGAAGCGCAAGTTTCCCAAGGACGCGATCCGGGCGGCGGTCGAGACCGCCGGGGGCACCGAGGTGGAGACCCACATCAACACCGGGAACGTGCGGCTACGGTCGACGATGCGCTCTCGGACCAAGGTCGAGACGGCCCTGGAGGAGGCATTTCTTGCCGACCGCGGCTTCGAGGTGCCGACGATGGTGTTCGCGCCCGCAGAGATCCTCGCCATTGTCGACGATGCGGAACGCCTCACCGCCGAGCACGGGCCGTTGGCGGGGCAGTACGTCTCGCTCTTCAAGGAGGCCCCCTCGGCCGAGGCGGTGCGGGCGCTCGGGGAGGCGGAGTACGACGGGGAGCAGGCGTTCGTGATCGACCGGGCCGCCCACCTGCTGCTGCACCGCAGCTACCACCTGTCCAAGATGATGTCGGGCAAGCCCTTCACCGGGCTGGGGGTCGGCACCTCGCGCAACCTGAAGGTCATCCGGGCAATTGCTCAGAAGTGGTGCTAAGCGGATTCGTGCTGGGCGAATCCGTGTTGGGCGAATTCGTGCGGACCCGCTGCAGGTCGCGCACCGATCGCGAGGACAGGGTCAACAGCGCGGTGCCGGCGATCAGCAGACCGGCCACGAACATCACCTTCTGGATCCCGAAGACGAGCGCCAGCGGGCCGGCGGCCAGCTGACCGAGCGGGATCGCGACGAACGAGCCCAGGGCGTCGTACGAGAAGGCGCGCGAGAGCATGTCCTCGGGGATGTTCTCCTGCATCGCCAGGTTCCAGCCCAGGGCGAAGACCTCGATCCCGGCCCCGGCCAGGACGGCGGCGACGATCGCCAGCCCCAGGTGCGGGTAGGCGCCGAGGGCGAGCGCGGGCAGCCCGTACGCCGCGGTGCCGATCATGCCCCACAGCAGCGGCCGCTCGAGCCGGACTCGGAGCAGGATCAGGGTCGTGATGAGCAGGCCGACCGCCTCGGCGGAGAGGATCAGCCCCCAGCCGCCCTCCCCGATCGAGGTCTGCTTGGCCAGCACCGGGCCCAGGGTCTTCAGGCCCCCTTGCTCGACGGCGCAGATCACGCCGAAGGCCAGCACCACCACCCACAGCCAGGTGGTCCGGGAGAAGAACGACCACCCCTCGCGCAGGTCCACGAGCACCGAGGTGGCTGCTTGGTCGCGGACGGGACGCGGGACCTTGACCTTCAGCAATAGTGCGGCGGAGATCAGGTAGGTGACGCCGTCGAAGGCGACCGCCCAACCCGCACCCACGCCGACGACCAACCCGGCCGCGGCGGTGGGGCCCAGGATGACCAGGCCGCTGCGGACCATCGAGGTGAGCACGTTGGCCGGCTGGAGCTGCTCGCGTGGCACCAGTTGGGGCAGGATGCTGGCCAGCGCGGGGAGGCTCACCGCTGACACCACGCCGTTGATCGCGCTCAACACGATCAGCTGCCACAGCTGAGCGGTGCCAGTTATCACCAGCCCGGCGATCGCTAGCTGGCTGAGGCCGGCGCCGACGTTGGAGACCTGGATGGTCAGGGTGCGGCCGAACCGGTCGGCGATCACCCCGCCGGCGAGCAGGAAGAGCACCATCGGGATGCTGTGGGCCGCGAGCACGGCGCCCAGTGCGCTGGGGGAGTCACTGACCTCGAGGACGGCGAAGGCCAGGGCCAGGCCGGCCATGGTCGAGCCCGCGAGGTTGACCATCCGGGAGTAGAAATACCACCGGAAGTTGGCGATCTGCAGCGGCGCGAGCGAGTCCGACCAGTTCATTGCCGCCCCTGCTGGGTGTGTCCCTCGGTCATCGTGAAGATGGCAGCGGTCAGGTTCATCCGGTGGGTGCCGGGTGTGCGCGGAGGCTGCGCGCGATCGTGCAACAGGATGCTCGCCTCCTCGATCAGCGCTCTGGCTCGTGAATAGGTCTCGGCGTCGACCCAGAGCTCGGCGTCGCTGAGGTTCCCCGAGCGCGGGATCTGCTCGGCGTACCGGCGGACCAGCTCGTCCGCCGTCGCCTTGATGTAGCTGGAACCGTGCTGGCCCGGTCCCTGCTGATCCTGACCGTCCGCCTCCTCGGGGCGGGGGCTGCTCTCCAGCCCTCGACGCCAGTCGTGTCGGTAGCGCTTGGCTTGACCGCCACGGATCTTCTCCTCGCTCGCGATGCTCAGCTCACCGGCGTCCAGGAGAACTCGCAGGTGGTAAGAGGCGTTGGCGTGGGTGATGTCGAGCTCACGCGCCACCTCGGCCGCGCTGAGCTCGGCGCCGGTGAGCAGCGACAGCATCCGCAGACGCAGTGGGTGGGCGACGGCGCGCAGCGCCGAGGTGCGGTGTCGCTGGGCTTGATCTTGATGTTCGGACATCTGACCCTCCAACGGTTCTTGGAGAGTCTGCGCTGGCTCGCGGCTTACTGTCAAGCAATTCTTGGGGAGCAGTCGTGTGCGCGGCTGGCTGCGCCTGCGACCGATTCAACACTCGACTCGTGATGCGGTGGATCAAGCCAGGGTGACGCCGGCGGATTCCATCTCGGCGAGAGCGGCCTTCGTGCTCTCGGGAGCGACGCCCACGCACAATCCAGTCAGCAGCCGGATCTGGAAACCCGCCGCCACCGCGTCCAGTGCGGTGGCGCGCACGCAGTGATCGGTGGCGATGCCGCAGACGTCGACCGCGGTCACGCCACGATCGCGCAGCCAGGAGGCCAGGTCGGTGCCATCGAGGTCGGCGCCCTCGAAGCCGGAGTACGCCGCCACGTGCTCGCCCTTGCGGAAGATCGCGTCGAAGCGTGCCGGGTCCAGACTCGGATGGAAGTCCTCGCCCGGGGTGCCGACCCGGCAGTGCACCGGCCAGGAGTCCACGAAGTCCGGCTCATCCGACCAGTGGTCGCCGGGATCGACGTGGTGATCCTTCGTCGCCACCGCGTGCGAATAGTCAGCCCCTGCGGTGGTGTCAGCGGGCCTTGCAGCCCCGGCAGCTACGGCCTGGACCAGCTCGTGGACCTGCGCGGCGACCCGGGAGCCGCCGGCGACCGCCAACGATCCGCCTTCGCAGAAGTCGTTCTGCACATCCACCACGATCAGGGCACGGGTCATGGGGTCGACGCTAGCGGCAACCAGTTGATGACGTCCTGGATCACCGCGTCCCACAGGCCCCACTCGTGCGTGCCGGGACGGAAGTCGGTCCGCACCCGCGCACCGAGCGCCCGGACCCGCTCGACCAACCGGGTGTTCGCCACCATCAACTGCTCCTCCTCGGTGCCGCAGGCGACGTAGAGCGCCGGGAGGTCCTCGGCATCGGCGGCATCGAGAAGGTCGTAGAGGTCGTCGTGGGAGGTGACCGCGCCGCCGAAGACCCGCTCGAAGAGGTCGCGGCGCTCGGGTCGGCTGCTCATTTCACGCACGTCCAGGGCGCCGGAGAGGCTGGCGGCCGCGGCGAACCGCTCCGGATGGTGCAGGGCGAGCTTGAGGGCGCCGTACCCACCCATCGAGAGGCCGGCGACAAAGGTGTCCTCGCGACGAGTGGAGACCCGGAAGAACGACTCGACGAGCGTTGGCAGCTCCTCGGCGACGAACTCCCAGTAGCGGTGCCCCGTCGCCTCGTCGGCATAGAAGGATCGGTGTACGGCGGGCATCACGACCGCGAGCCCCCGCGCCGTCGCGTAGCGCTCGATCGAGGTGAAGCGCAGCCAGGCGGTGTGGTCGTCGGAGAGGCCGTGCAGGAGGTAGAGCACCGGTGGGCCGTGGTCGCTTGCGGCGGATCCTGGCGAGGAGGCCACCCCGATCTGCGCAGATTGTTCTGGCGCGATCTGCGGCAGCACTACCGTCATCGAGGTGCCGACCTCGAGGGCCTCGGAGAAGAAGTCGCAGGTGATCAGGGCCATGACAGGGGTGCTCCTAGAGGTGGACGGGTCTAGATACGGCTCGATATGAATGGTGTCGAGGACCGGCTCTCCGCGGCTCATCTGCTGCGCTTCGGCCGGCAGCTCGGCACGCGAGGCGAGGTGTCGGGCCCGGGCGTCGTCGAGGCTCTCGCACCCGACCACCTCGCCGCCGCGCACCAAGGGGACCAGGAGCGGGCGGTCGTTGCCATCGTTGGGTGGGGGCGTCCCGATGCCGATGATCTCGGCCTGGGCGATCCCGTCGACGCCGCGCCGACGCAGTGCGTACTTCCGGCCGCCGATGGAGATCTTGCCGGTGCTCTTCTTGGCCACCGCCACCAGCTCGCCGCCGGGTTCGGACTCCCGGGCGACCAGCTTGTAGACGAAGCCGCTGGTCGGGTGCCCCGAGCCGGTCACCAGCTGGGTGCCGACGCCGTACCCGTCCACCGGAGCAGAGGCCAGCGCAGCGATCGCATGCTCGTCCAGGTCGCTGGTGACCACGATCCGGGTGCCGGTCGCGCCGAGCGAGTCGAGCTGGGCGCGCACCTGGTGCGCCAGCACGCCGAGGTCGCCGGAGTCGAGCCGGACCGCGCCCAGCTCGGTGCCCGCGACCTCGATGCCCAGCCGGACCGCCTCGGCCACGTCGTAGGTGTCGACCAGCAAGGTGGTGCCCACCCCCAACGACGTCACCTGAGCGGTGAAGGCGTCGGACTCGGTGTCGTGAAGCAGGGTGAAGGAGTGCGCCGAGGTGCCGGTGGTCGGCACGCCGTAGCGCTGCCGGGCGGCGAGGTTGGAGGTGGCGCTGAACCCCGCGACGTACGCGGCTCGCGCGCATGCCACCGCGGCCTCCTCGTGGGTGCGCCGCGAGCCCATCTCGATGCACGGCCGGTCACCGGCTACCGCGGCGGCCTGGGTCATCCGCGAGGCCGCCGAGGCGATGGCCGAGTCATGGTTGTAGATCGACAGCAGGAGCGTCTCGATGACCACTGCCTCGGCGAAGCTGGCCTCGACCACCAGCAACGGTGAGTAGGGGAAGTAGATCTCGCCCTCGGCGTACCCCCAGATGTCGCCGGTGAACCGGTAGTCGGCCAGCCACTCCAGCGTCGGCTCGTCGACCACTCCGCCCTCGCGCAGGGTGGTCAGGGCTGCGTCGTCGAAACCGAAGTCCTCCAGCGCGTCCAGGGCCCGGCCGACCCCGGCGACCACGCCGTACCGCCTGCCTTCGGGGAGTCGGCGTCCGAAGAGCTCGAAGACCGACCTGCGCTGGGCCGTGCCGGAGGCCAGCGCGGCCTGCAGCATGGTCAGCTCGTAGTGGTCGGTGAGCATTCCAGTTGACCTCGTTGCGTGCACGACCGACAGCGTAGGGGGGACGGCCCGCGCCGGTGTGCCACGATTGACCGGTGTCCGCAGCGAGTCCGGTCGAGGTGGAGCCCGACCTGAGCCCCGATGAGATCACCTTCCTGGCCAAGCCGTGGGTGACGATCGTGTGGAACGACCCGGTGAACCTGATGTCGTATGTGACCTACGTGTTCCGCACCTACTTCGGCTACAGCAAGGCGAAGGCGGAGAAGCTGATGAACCAGGTGCACAACGACGGGAAGTCGGTGGTCAGCACCGGCACCCGCGAGGAGATGGAGCGCGACGTCCAGGCCATGCACGAGTACGGCCTGTGGGCAACCATGGAGTTCGCCTCGTGAGCGGATTCGCCCGGCACCGGCGTAGTGGTGCGCTGATCGCGACCTTCAGTGGCTTCGAGGCCGACCTGTTGCGGTCGTTGACCTCCCAGATCGTCGAGCTGCTGCGCAACGAGCGGGCCGAGCCGGTCGGCACTGAGGATCCGCTCGAGGCGATGTTCGACTTCTCCGGCCCGACCACCGAGCCCGAGGATCCGGTGCTGCGCCGACTCTTCCCGACGGCCTATCTCGATGACGAGGAGGCGGCCGGCGATTTCCGTCGCTTCACCGAGGGCACGCTGCGCGACGGAAAGGCCGCGGTTGCCGGGGCGGTGATCGACGCCCTTGCCGACGCCGGGCTGCCCGACCTGCTCGAAGAGGACGGGCTGATGATCGACGTCGAGCTGGACCCGGCTGCGGCCACCCAGTGGCTGCGCGCCTTCACCGACATCCGGCTCGCCCTGGGCACCCGGCTCGGCGTCGAGGACGGCGACGAGGAGCACTGGCACGAGCTTTCGGATGAGGACCCCCGCGCCCAGGCGCACGACATCTACAACTGGGTCGGGTTCTTGACCGAGACGCTGGTCGAGGCCCTGTCCGACCCGTAGAGTCCACGCGTGCCGATCCCCGAGTTCATCCTCGACCTGCGCGAGGACGTCGGGAACGGCGAGCTGTGGATGCCGGGGGTCACCGCGGTCATTCAGCGTGAGCACCAGATCCTGCTTTGTCAGCGAGCCGACAATCGGTCCTGGACGCCGATCACCGGCATCGTCGACCCCGGCGAGGAGCCGGCGGTCGCCGCCGCCCGCGAGGCGATGGAGGAAGCCGGGGTCACCATCCGGGTCGACCGACTGGCCCGGGTCGGGCCGACCGACCGGGTCACCTACCCCACCGGCGACCGTGCGGTCTACCTGGACCTGACGTTCGCCTGCACCTGGGTCTGCGGGGAGGCGTACGTCGCCGACGACGAGAGCATCGACATGGGGTGGTACGCCGTCGACGAGCTGCCGCCGATGGGGCCACACATGCTCGCGCGGATCGAGGCGGCCCTGTCGGGGGAGGAGCGCGCCCGCTTTCGCACCTGAGGGGTCAACTACCCTGACCCCGTGCTCACCATCGACCAGGCGACGTACGACGCGATCGTGGCGCACGCCAAGCGCGACCACCCCGACGAGGCCTGCGGCATCGTTGCCGGCCCCGAGGGCAGCGACCGGCCCGAGCGGCTGGTGGAGATGACCAACGCCGCCGGCAGTCCGACGTTCTATGAGTTCGACTCCACCGAGCTGCTCGCGCTGTACAAGCAGATGTGGGCCGCCGACGAGGAGCCGGTGGTGATCTATCACTCGCACACCGCTACCGAGGCGTTCCCCAGCCGTACCGATATCGGCCTGGCCAGCGAGCCCGGCGCCCACTACGTGCTGGTCTCCACCAGGGAGCACGGGAATAACCAGGGGCCCGTGGAGTTTCGGTCTTACAGCATCGTCGATGGCGAGGTGACCGAGGAAGAGGTCGCCGTGTCCGACGAATCCAGCCCACCTGAGAGCCAGAGGAGCACCACCCCATGACCGTCGAGGTCCGGATCCCCACCATCCTTCGCACGTACACCGACGGCGAGAAGGCCGTCCAGTCCGAAGGCGAGACCCTCGGCGGACTGATCGACAACCTCGAATCGGCGCACCCCGGCCTTCGGGACCGGCTGATCGACGACAAGGACGGGCAGCCCGACCTGCGGCGCTTCGTCAACATCTACGTCAACGACGAGGACGTCCGGTTCTCCGGCGGCCTCCAAGCGCCGGTGGCCGACGGCGACCAGGTGGTCGTGCTGCCCGCCGTCGCCGGCGGCTGAGCGCGACCATCGACAACGTGGAGGCGAACCGCGAGCGGCGTACCTTCGTGCTCGTCGACGGCGAGAACATCGACGCCACCCTCGGGTCGGTGCTGGGTCGCCGCCCGACCGCGGAGGAGCGACCCCGCTGGGAGCGGGTCACCGACTACGTCCGCGAGTGGTCCGGGCAGCCGGTTACCGGGTTGTTCTTCCTCAACGCCTCGCACGGGCACCTGCCCCTGCCGTTCGTGCAGGCCCTGATCGCGATGGGCTACGGGCCGGTGCCGCTGGCCGGCAACGACGACGAGAAGGTCGTCGACATCGGCATCCAGCGCACCCTGATCGCGCTGCGCGGGCATGACGCCGATGTGGTGCTGGTCAGCCACGACGCCGACTTCGTGACCCAGCTGCGCGAACTGATCGACGGCGAGCGTCGGTTGGCGCTGGCTGGCTTCCGCGAATACACCGCGACCGCCCTGACGGCCCTGGGCCTGCCCTACCTGGACCTGGAGCACGACGTACGGGCCTTCCAGGCGCCGCTGCCGCGCGTCCGGGTGATCCCGATCGACGAGTTCGACCCCGAAACGTTCCTGCGGTGACCCGTCACGACAACCTGCTCGCCTCGGTGGGGGGTACGCCGCTGATCGGCCTGCCCGCCCTGTCGGCCTCGGTCGGTAGCCCGGACGTACGGCTGTGGGCCAAGCTCGAGGACCGCAACCCGACCGGATCGATCAAGGACCGGGCCGCGCTGTGGATGTTGGATGCCGCCGAGCGCGAGGGCCAGTTGAGCCCGGGTTGCACCCTGCTTGAGCCGACCTCGGGCAACACCGGGATCTCGCTGGCGATGGCGGCCAAGCTCCGGGGCTACCGGCTGGTCTGCGTGATGCCGGAGAACACCTCGCCCGAACGCCGCCAGCTGCTGGCGATGTGGGGGGCCGAGATCATCTCCTCACCCGCGGCTGGTGGCTCCAACGAGGCGGTCCGGGTGGCCAAGGGGATCGCGGCCGAGCACCCGGACTGGGTGATGATGTATCAGTACGGCAACCCCGCCAACGCCCAGGCGCACTACGAGGGCACCGGTCCCGAGCTGCTCGCCGACCTGCCCGAGATCACCCACTTCGTCGCCGGCCTCGGCACCACCGGCACGCTGATGGGGGTCGGACGGTTCTTCCGTGAGCACAAGCCGGGCGTCCGGATGGTCGCCGCCGAGCCTCGCTACGGCGAGCTCGTCTACGGCCTGCGCAATCTCGACGAGGGCTTCGTCCCCGAGCTGTACGACGCCTCGCTGATCGATTCGCGCTTCTCGGTCGGTCCCCACGACGCGGTCCGCCGGGTCCGCGAGCTCCTCGACGCCGAGGGGATCTTCGCCGGCATCTCCACCGGCGCGATCCTGCACGCGGCACTCGGCCAGGCGGCAAAAGCGGTCAAAGCCGGCGAAAGCGCCGACATCGCCTTCATCGTGTGCGACGGTGGCTGGAAATATCTCTCCACCGGAGCCTACGAGGGCACCCTGGACGAGGCCGAGGAGCGACTGGAGGGGCAGCTGTGGGCCTGAGTCGAGTCTGGATCGGCGCGCTGGTCAGCGTCGTAGGCGCTCTGGTGGCGACTTCTGTTCCCGCGGTCGCAAGTAGTGCCGTCGCGGCGGGGCCCGTCATCGGCATGCCCTGGGTCGTGAGGAACGAGCCGATCGTCAACACGAAGCCGCCCTACTTCAGGGGCGAAGCGACGTACCGCAGGAAGCTCGCAGCCGTTCCCGGGCAGTGGACACCCGAAGGTCTGGAGTTCAGCTATCAGTGGCTTGCCGACGGCGAACCCATCGAGGGCAAGACCGGCAAAGCCCTGCGCCCTGGGGTAGATCAGTTGGGCACTCGGATCAGTCTGGTGGTGACGGCAACCGACGCCTCGGGGGCTACCGGTATGGCGCAGGCAGGAACTTCTTCCCGCGTCACCAGATTGCCACTCAATGTGCGGAAGTGGACGACAGTCAAGGGCGTGTTCAGATTCTCCAGAACCGTCCGGGCGACCCCACCCAAGCTGGCCAGGAAGGCCAGGCTCAACTATCGATGGCTCCGCGACGACGCCCCCATCGAAGGTGCGCGATCTCAGCGCTATCGCCTCCGCGCCGCCGATGTTGGGCACGAGGTCCGGGTTCGAGTGCTGGCAAGGCGAGCGGGCTACTACACGCGGGAGCTCGAGAGCCGCCCCCGAGAAGTGAGCCACCTGCGCCCGACGAGGAAGTTCTTCACCTACAGCGTGGCAACCCGTGGCCCCGTCAATGCCGACCTGGGGATCTTCCGGACCCAGGCCCATCAGACCTTCGACGACCCCCGCGGCTGGCGCGCGGCCGGTATTGGCTTCCGCCGGGTCGCCGACGGCGGCGACTTCACCCTCGTCCTGGCGACCGCCGCCACCGTCCCGAGTTTCTCCAGCGCCTGCAGCGCTCAATGGAGCTGCCGGGTGGGGCGTTTCGTGATCATCAACCAGACCCGTTGGCAGACCGCGTCGCCGGCCTGGACCGCCGCCAGCCGCAGCCTGCGCGACTACCGACACCTGGTCGTGAACCACGAGACCGGCCACTGGCTCGGGCACGACCACCAAGGATGTCCCGGTAGCGGTCCGGCCCCGGTGATGATGCAGCAGTCCAAGGGCACCGGCGGTTGCTCCTTCAACCCGTGGCCGGTGCCTTCGGAGCGCTGGACGAGCCGCTAGGGTTGGCGAGCCATGCGCGAGATCGTCGTCTTCACCGGGAACTCCCACCCCGAGTTGGCCAACGCCATCTGTGAGGCGCTCGGCGTCGAGCTGTCCGGGGTGGACATCACCCGCTTCAGCAACGACTGCCTCCAGGTCCAGCTGCAGGCGAACTGCCGTCAGCGTGACGTCTACATCATCCAGCCGCTGGTGCCGCCCACTCAGGAGCACCTGATGGAGCTGCTGCTGATGGTTGATGCGGCGCGCGGTGCCAGCGCGGCTCAGATCACCGCGGTGATCCCGCACTACGCCTACGCCCGATCGGACAAGAAGGACGCCTCGCGGATCTCACTCGGTGGCCGTCTCGTGGCGGACATGCTGACTACCGCAGGCGTTGACCGGGTCCTGACAATGACCCTGCACGCTCCGCAGGTGCACGGCTTCTTCTCGGTGCCCGTGGATCATCTGACCGCGCTGGGGGTGCTGGCCGAGCACTTCCTGGCCCAGGATCTCAGTGAGGCGGTGGTGGTGTCGCCCGACCTCGGCAACGCCAAGACCGCGACCCAGTTCGCTCGCCTGCTGGGACTCCCGGTCGCGGCCGGCAGCAAGCAGCGGCTCGCCGATGACAAGGTCGTGATCGACGCGATCGTCGGCGACGTGGCCGGCAAGCGCGCCATCGTTCTCGACGACGAGATCGCCACCGGGGGCTCGATCATCGAGCTGCTGGATCGGCTGGCCGACGAGGGCTGCACCTCGGCCGCCGTCGCCTGCACGCACGGTTTGTTCGTCGGCAAGGCAGTCGAGCGACTGCGTCAGCACCCGATGATCTCCGAGGTCGTCACCACAGACACAGTGCCGGCACCCGAGCATTGGCCCGAGCTGAAGGTGCGCAGCGTCGCCGGCCTCTTCGCCGAGGCGATCGCGCGGGTGCACGCCGGCGAGTCGGTCAGCAGCCTCTTCGACGGGGTCGACCCCGCGCACGGGCCCCCGCAGCCACGACAGCCCCGCCTCTTCGACTGATCGGGGTCGGGGTCAGGAGGTGGGGGGGAAGATCCCGAGGTCCTGGTCGGCGTTGATCTGGCTGCCCGGGACCGCGGGCAGACCGAGGACCTCGGTGACGAGATTGGCTACTGCGCCGTTGCGGATCGGCTGGAGAGCCGCGTCGTACGTCGGGCGGCGGCGGCCCGGGTCGGCGTAGATGGCGGTGTTCAGATCGTAAAGGTCCACCCCGGCGGGGACACCGGGTCCGCGGACGAGGAACGGGATCCGGTAGTCGGGCAGCTTGGTGGGATCCACGTGGCTGGGACCCTTGCCCCGTGATCGGCGGTGACAATCACCAACGTGCGCTCGGCCTCCCCGGCTCGGTCGATCGTGCGCAGGATCCGGCCCAGGTTGCGATCGGCACTGCGCACCGCTTGGAGGTAGTCACGCGAGAACCAGCCGCTGTCGTGCCCCGCGCCGTCGGGGCCGGAGAGGTGCACGAAGGTCAGGGCCCGGTCAGTCGCCCGCAGGTCGCGGCTCACCGCCCTGGTCAGCGCCCGGTTGTCCACACGGATCAGCATCCGGTTCACGGCCCGCGGCCAGGAGCGCTCCCACAGGGTGAACTTCGACTTGGAGGCGAAGACCGCGGAGCGCAGACCGGCGCTGCGCAACGCTGTGAAGACTGATTCGACCGGCTCGTCGGCCGCCGCCTGCACGGTCGCGGGCTGGCGGCGGTCGTCGTTCCAGGTCACGCCGTGTCCATCGTCCTCGGCATCGATGCGTCGACCGGTGACCATGCTGGTGTGGTTGGGCAGGGTGAGGGTCAGCTCATAGGCGGAGCGGGCCTGGAGGGTCGAGGCGCCCTCCCCGATCATCTCGTGCAGCACCGGCGTACGCCGCGCGCCCAGGCGCCCGATGGCCTGCGGGTTCAGTCCGTCGATGCTCACCACGACTACTTGGCTGATCGCCTCCGAGGGGGACGCCAAAGACGCACCCGCGGCCGGCGTCGCAGCAGAGGTAGCGGTCGAGACCACGCGGGGAGTGGCCGTTCCAGCGGGACCGGCCACCGTGATCAGCACCGCCACGGCGCAGCAAAGGACACCAAGGAGCACACGCCTGGGGGGAAGCATGTCTCCCACCCTAGTGGGTGTGCTGGCCGCCGCCGAGTCGACATTCTCGTGAGGCCATCTCGACGTTCGACCGTCCCTTGACCTATGGTCTCCGTCTCGGTGTGATGGCGGCGGGTCCCTTCACTCGAGAGAAGTCACAGTGCACCTGCGGACAGCGGCCTCGCGGCTCGTGGTTTTCCTGATCTCCCTGAGCCTGTCCGCACTGGGCTCGGTGTCGGCGTCGGCGGACCCCGACGGCTCCGAAACTGACTCCGCGGCTGTCGATCTCCTCGACGCCACCCCGGTCCCCATGATCATCGACACCGACGGCGGTGCCCCGGTGGTCAGCAAGGACGACTACCTCAATGGCCATGGAGGTCAAGGGTCGTGGCAACTCGACCTGGGTTGAAGAAGCCTACAAGATCAAGCTGGAGACCGCCGCGAGTCTGATCGGGTCCGCCCCGCAGAAGGACTGGGTGCTGCTGGCCAACTACGCCGACCGGAGCAATCTGCGCACCTCCTCGGCCTTCGCGCTGGCCGCCCGCACCCGACTCGCCTGGACCCCGCAGAGCCGCTTCGTCGACTTGGTGGTGAACGGCCAGCCGATGGGCCTCTACCTGCTCACCGAGCAGGTGGAGCAGAAGACTGGCCGCGTGGATCTGCCCGAGGACGGTTACCTGTTGGAGGTCGACCAGAAGTTGCGCGCCTCCGGCGACCCCGGGTTCCGCTCCAGCAAGGGGCTGCTGATCGGCTACAAGGACCCCGACGAGCTCTCCAATGACCAGAAACGCGAGGTCAAGGAGGCGATCGACGAGTTCGAGAAGGTCCTCTACGGCAAGCGCTTCGCCGATCCCGAGCGCGGCTAAGCGTCGTACATCGATGTCGAAACGGCCGTGGACTGGTATCTGGTCTAGGAGTTCTTCCGCAACCAGGACTCCAACTTCCAGTCCAGTGTCTACTTCTCCTGGAGCCCCGGTGAGAAGATCGCGATGGGCCCGGTCTGGGACTTCGAACTCAGTGTCGGGACCAAGTGGAAGGACCAGACCTCACCCCAGGGGTGGCACGTCAGACTCGGCGAGCACTGGATCTCGCGGATGTTCGAGGACCCGGCGTTCGCGGCGCTGGTGAAGCAG
>JBBPYJ010000105.1:0-9281 GCA_038200025.1 Propionibacteriales bacterium
GGCCGCCCATCATGTACGCCAGCTGGTCGAGCAGCTCGGCGCGGGTGTTGGAGTACTTGTCGTTCTCCGGCAGCACCATCGTGTAGCCGAGCGCCCGGCCGCGGGGCAGGATCGTCACCTTCTGCACGGGGTCGGTACCCGGCAGGGCCGCAGCCACCAGGGCGTGGCCGCCCTCGTGGTAGGCGGTGATCAGCTTCTCGTGCTCGTTCAGCAGCCGGGTGCGTCGCTGCGGGCCGGCGATCACCCGGTCGATGGCTTCGTCGAGCGCCTCGGCGTCGATCAACTTTCCGCTGTTGCGCGCGGTGAGCAGGGCGGCCTCGTTGAGGACGTTGGCCAGGTCGGCGCCGGTGAACCCCGGCGTACGCCGTGCGACGCTCAGCAGGTCGATGTCGGTGGCCATCGGCTTGCCGCGCGAGTGGACCAGGAGGATCTGGTGGCGACCGTTGGTGTCGGGCGCGTCGACCTGGATCTGCCGGTCGAACCGGCCCGGACGAAGCAGGGCCGGGTCGAGGACGTCGGGACGGTTGGTGGCGGCGATCAGGATGACGCCGCCGCGGACGTCGAAGCCGTCCATCTCGACCAGCAGCTGGTTCAGGGTCTGCTCACGCTCGTCGTGTCCACCACCCATGCCCGCTCCGCGATGCCGGCCGACGGCGTCGATCTCGTCGATGAAGACGATCGCGGGGGCATTCTCCTTGGCCTGCTCGAACAGGTCGCGGACCCGGCTGGCGCCCACGCCGACGAACATCTCCACGAAGTCGGATCCCGAGATGGAGTAGAAGGGCACGCCGGCCTCACCGGCGACCGCGCGGGCCAGCAGGGTCTTGCCGGTTCCCGGGGGCCCGTAGAGCAGCACGCCCTTGGGGATCTTCGCGCCGACGGCCTGGAACTTGGCCGGCTCCTGGAGGAACTCCTTGATCTCGCCGAGCTCCTCGATGGCCTCCTCGCAGCCGGCGACGTCGGTGAACGTCGACTTCGGCATGTCCTTGGAGATCAGCTTGGCCTTGGACTTTCCGAACTGCATGACGCCTCGGCCACCGCCGCCCTGGACCTGGTTCATCAAGAAGATGAACAGCAGCACGATCAGCGCGAACGGCAGCAGGATAGATAGAAGGCTGCCCAGGAAGCTGGGCTGCGGGACGTCGGAGTTGTACTTGTCGATCTCTCCGGCCTCGGTCTGCTTGACGACTTTCTCGAGGATCGGCTCCTGCTGACCCTGGACGTAGTACGCCGAGACCTTGGCACCCTCCGGGCGCACGCCCTTTTCGAGGGTGGCCTCCATGATCTGGTCGCCCTCGATGAACAGGATCGACTCGACCTGGCCCTTGTCGATGTACTCGGTCATCTGCGAGGTGTCGATCTCGTCGTACCCGCCGCTGGGCGCCAAGAACTGCAACGCCAGCAGAACGCCGACGACGGCCACCACGATCCAGACCCACGGACCCTTGAATATGCGCTTCACAAACTTCTTTCGACCAGACCTCGATGAGGTGATGACGGTACACGTCGCGAGCAATCGGCTCGCACCGTCATTCTCTCAGGTCGGGGGTAGGCCTGGGGCCGGGTCGGGGTGAGTCAGGGCCTCTCGGGGCGACTGGGAGACAGCGGTCAGGAGTAGACGTGCGGCGCCAGCGTGCCGATGTCGCGCAGGTTGCGGTAGCGCTCGTTGTAGTCCAGGCCGTAGCCGACCACGAACTCGTTGGGGATGTCCCAGCCGACGTACTTCGGCTCGACCGGCATCGTCAGCGCCTCCGGCTTGCGCAGCAGGGTCGCGATCTCGACGCTGGCGGGGCTGCGGCTGCTCAGGCTGTTGACCAGCCAGCTCAGGGTCAGCCCGGTGTCGATGATCTCGTCGACGATCAGGACGTGGCGACCCGAGATGTCGGTGTCTAGGTCCTTCATCAGCCGGACCACGCCACTGGACTTGGTGCCTGAGCCGTAGGAGCTGATCGCCATCCAGTCCATCTCGACGTGGCAGGGCAGCGCGCGAGCCAGGTCCGACATCACCTGGACGGCCCCACGCAGGATGCCGACCAGGAGGATGTCGCGACCCTCGTAGTCGGCGGCGATCTGCTCGGCCATCTCGGCCAGCCGGGCCTGAATCTGCTCCTCGGTGAAGAGGATGTTGACGAGGTCGTTCTCCACGTGGGCGCTGTCCATATCGGCAGCCTAGGGGGTAGCGTGCCGGTGGGGCGACCGCACAGGACGTCATCACGATCAGCACCAATAGCTCGGATCCTGATGACGTCCTACGTAGTGGCCTCGAAGACGAGCAGCCCGTCGCGGCGCAGCGCGCGCAAGTGCCCCGGCCCGTGACTGGGCAGGTCGATCCACTGCTGGTCGTGCCAGTCGGTGATCAGCACATCGACGGCCAGCACGTGGCTGTGGAACAGCTCGGCGGCCGCGGCGCCGGCCTCGAGGGCGGCCAGCCGCAGGACCCGACGTCGTACGGCGCTCGGCAGCGCCGCCAGCCGACTCACCGGCAGCAGCCGGGGCAGCTCGGCGAAGGTCGACTCGGCCAGGTCGTCGAGGAAGTCCATGTCGATCCGCAATTGGTCGGCGGTACGAGCCAGGGTGGCCGCGACCCCCGGACCCAGCTCGGCCTCCAGCGTCGGCAGCACCCGGCGGCGTACCCGCACCCGGGCGAATCCGGGGTCGGTGTTGTGCGGGTCGTCCCAGGTCTGGATCCCCTCCACCTGGCAGGCGGTCACCGTGTCGGCACGGGAGACGTCGAGCAGCGGTCGCAGGTAGTGCCCGAACCCGCGTCGCATCCCCGCCAGCGAACGCCCACCGGAGCCGCGGGCCAGCCCGAGCAGCACCGTCTCGGCCTGATCGTCGCGGGTGTGGCCGAGCAGCACGACAGCCGCGCCGAAGCGGGGGGCGAGTTCGTCGAGCACCGCGTAGCGCGCCTGCCGGGCCGCCGCTTCTGGCCCCAGACCACTGCCCTCGACCTGGACCCGCGCCGACACCGTCTCGTCAGCTCCCAGAGCCGACATCTGCACTACCACCTGCTCGGCCCGCTGCGCCGACTGCTCCTGCAGTCCGTGGTCGACGGTCACCCCTACGACCCGCAGCCGACGAGGGTGTCGGCGGGCTTCGAAGATCGTCGCGGCCAGCAGTGCCAGTGAGTCGGGCCCGCCGCTGCAGGCCACCACCACGACCGCGCCCTCGGGCAGCCCGGCCAGCGAGCGGCGTACGGCCAGGCGCACCGCGGCCACGCTGGGATGCAACGCCATTTCTAGAGTTCGCTCAGTCTGCTCAACTAAGGACGCGCGTGACCCAGGCAGCCGGATCGTGGATCTCGGCCTTCCCGGGCAGGTTCTCCGGAGCCGCCCAGACGGCGTTGAACTGCTCCATGCCGACCTGGTCGACGACCGCTCGGACGAAGGCGGCGCCGTCGCGGTACTGCGCCATCTTGGCGTCCAACCCGAGCAGTCGGCGCAGGAGCTTGTCCAGTACGCCGATCCCCTGGCGACGCTTGGTGAAGCTCTTGCGGATCGAGGCGACCGACGGGATCACGGTAGGTCCGACACCGTCCATCACTACGTCGGCATGCCCCTCCAGCAGTGACATCAGGCCGGTCACCCGGTCCATGATCTCGGCCCGCTCGGGGCCACCGAAGAGTTCGAGAATGTTGCGGTTGCCGCCGCGCAGCGCCTCGCCGATCCGGGCCCTCAGGTCCTCGGACACCCCGTCGGGGTTGACGGTGTCGACCAAGGCCTCGACCTGGGCGAAGAGATGCTCGCGCATCCACGGCACTGCGGTGAACTGCACCCGGTGGGTCTCCTCGTGCAGACAGACCCACAACCGGAAGTCGGTCGAGTCCGCGTCGATCTCGCGCTCGACTTGCACGATGTTGGGCGCGACGAGCAGCAACCGCCCGGCCGGATCGTGGAACGGGTCGAACTGGCCGAGCACCTTGCTGCCCAGGAAGCCGAGCATCAGCCCGACCTCACCGCCGGTGATCTTGGCGCCGACGGTCCTGGAGATCGCGTTGGGTGGACCCTTCTTCTGCGCCAGCTTGGCCGCGATCGGGTCGATGATGGTGGCGAAGGCGTCGGCGTTGGCCTGGATCCAGCCCGGGCGATCCACGACCAGGATCGGGGCGGTGTCCACCTGCGCCTCGAGGCCGGTGAAGTCGCGCACCAACCCGGTCGACCGCTCGGCGCCGGCGCGCAGCTCGGCCACGATCGCGGCCGCCTCGCCCGACTTCACCTGCGGCCCGTCACCGGCCATCCGGGAGCCGACGGCGACGGCGGTCTGCCAGTCGACCAACTGCGTTGTCATGGACCCGACCCTACGGTCGGGCGCAATCGCACTTGGCCAGGGCGGCTGCCAACTGGTCGAGCGACTCGCGAGCGTCCAGGGTGTCGCTGACCGCGACCCGGTCGGCGACCGCGACGAAGACCAGCGTCTCGCCGTCCGCATCCGTGGCCAGACCGGCCAGCCCGGAGACCCCGGTCAGGGTGCCGGTCTTGGCCCGCACCAGGCCACGGCCCGCTTCGTCGCCGGTAGCGAACCTGCTGGTCAGCGAGCCGGTGAAGCCGGCCACCGGCAACCCCGACACCACCGACCTCAGCTCGGGATGGTCGTCGGAGGCGGCGGTCCGCAGCACCGCGAGCAGGGTCGCCGGTCGCACCCGGGAGTGCCGCGACAGCCCGCTGCCGTCGTACACCTTGTCGCCATCCAGCGAGATCCCCAGGCCCTCCAGGGTCGCGGCGACGCCGTCGCGGCCCCCGGCGAAGGAGCCCTCGCCGGTCACCTCGAGTCCCACCTGATGGGCCAGCACCTCAGCGGCCTCGTTGTCGCTGACATCCAGGACGTGCTCGACGATCTGACGCAGCGGCGCGCTCGTCACCGATGCCAACTCGGTGGCCTCCTTGGAGACCTTCGATCTCTGCACGTCGCCGCGCACCTTCAGACCCTCGGCGCGCAGGGCGTCGGCGAAGACACCGGCGGCGTACGACGCGGGGTCGCCGACGCGCCCGTACCCCGACTCCGGGCGCCCGCCGTCGACCCACAGCGCCGAGATTGGCGCCACCACCTGGTCGGGGAGATAGTCGGGCTCCCACTGCGGGCTGGCCTTCGGCCCAGTGAACAGCGACGCGTCGTACCCGACCCGGACCTTGCGGACCCCCTGACTACGCAGCCGAGCGGCGGTCACCCGGGCCAGGCTGGTGATGTCGGCGCGCGCGGGGTCTCCGAACCCGGCCGCCGCAGCAGGCGTGCTGGCCAGGTAGGGGTCACCGCCACCCACGACAGTCACCCGCGCGGGGTTGTCATTCTTGGTTTCGATAAAGGACCGGGTGGCGAAGGTGCGGTCCGGGCCGAGCGCGGACAACGCCGCGAGGCTGGTGATCAGCTTGGTGGTCGAGGCCGGAATCACCGCACTTTTTCCTGGGCGGCCGTCTCCGGCAACGACGACCGGCGAGTCGGGTTCTAGACCGGCGACGGCCACCACGACGTGGCGGCCCAGATCCTTGTCGGAGAGGTACGGCGCGAGCGCGCGACGTACCCGCTTGGGGATGGGGGTGACCTCGACGTCGCCCGGCTCGGCCACCGGCCCGGGGTCCACCAACGGCGGCAGGATGAGCCCTGGCGGCGGGGGGATCTCGGCTGGGGCCGGTTCGGCAGGGACAACAGGTGTCGCCGCCTCGAGCTGCCGGTCCAGCCAGTCCCGACCCAGTCCGGTCCGGACCTCGGCCACCGTCCCGGCGATCGCCAGCACGAGGACGAGCAGCACGAGCAAACCGCAGCCGCGACGTCTGCCACGCTCCCGTCGGGACATATTTTGCTCACCTCACCAGCCGGCCGGGTCGCATCCACCCGCGTTCGTGCGCGACACTGTGCCAGACGGAGCGGGGCCAAGCTGGCTCCGACCGAGGTGTCAGCGGTCTGAAAGGTGGATACGTGCTCGAGTTCGATGTGCTGGTGGAGATCCCGAAGGGCAGTCGCAACAAGTACGAGGTCGACCACGAAACCGGCCGGATGCGCCTGGACCGCACGCTGTTCACCGCGACCCAGTATCCCGCCGACTACGGCTACATCGAGGAGACCCTCGGCCAGGACGACGACCCGCTGGACGCGCTGGTGCTGCTGATCGGCCAGCCGACCTTCCCGGGCTGCCTGATCAGGTGCCGGGCAATCGGGATGTATCGGATGACCGACGAGGCCGGTGGTGACGACAAGGTGCTCTGCGTCCCCGCGACCGACCCGCGCCAGGAGCACATGCGCGACATCAACCACGTGCCGAAGTTCGACCGGATGGAGATCGAGCACTTCTTCACCGTCTACAAGGAACTCGAGCCGGGCAAGTCCGTCGAGGGTGCCGAGTGGGTCGGCCGCGCCGACGCCGAGCTCGAGATTTACGCGTCGTTCGAGCGCGCCAAGAGCGAAGGTCACGGCAACGACCTGGCTGATCCAGCCCCGGTTGCCAACGACTGACCGAACGCCGACGGCTGACGGCTGGCCGAACGGCCTCCTCCCCTGCTTGTTTGAGATAGTCCCTGGTCACGGACCGCCGATCAGGTCCGGGGCCCGCAACATCTCGCGTGGGATGCCGAAGGCCTGCACCAGCTCGGGCGCCAGCGGCCGGATCTTGCGGCACAGGTCGCCGATCTCCTGGGTGATCGCCTTCGAGCGGGCGACACCGAGGCGACCGTGCTCGAGGAACCAACCGCGGTCCGCCTCGATGGTGGTCAGCGCGAAAAGATCGCACAGCAGACCCAGAGCGACGGCGTTGTCCGCGCCTGCGCCGGCGTGCCCATCGCCGGTGCCGGTGCCGGTGCCGGTGCCCTCGGCACTGTCCCGCTTCGCGGCCCGGACCTTGTCGACGAACGCCTCCAGCACCACCCGCTCCACGTGGGCGCGCGCGACTGCGATCACGTGATCCTGCGCCCGAGAGAACACGACACCGGAGTCCTGCCCGTCGTCGACGCCGCGCTTGAGCCGCCGCGCCAGACCGGCCAGCTGATGCTCCTCGCGGTAACGAAGCATCGTCAACTGGTAGTCAGGGTTGAGCAGCCCGGCTTCCTGGTCCCACTTGTCCCCACCGGGCAGCCCGTCCTTGATCCGGTTCAGCAGCGCGTGCACGTTGGTCTTCTCGATCAGCGTCTCGACCGCCATCCCACCGACCAGCCTGACCATCGCGAACTGATCGAGGTCGGCGAACTCGCTGGCGTAGTCGGTCAGCAGCCCCTTGGCCACCAACTGCAGCAGCACGTGGTTGTCGCCCTCGAAGGTGGTGAAGACATCGGTGTCCGCCTTCAGCGCCGCGAACCGGTTCACCGACAGATAGCCGGCGCCGCCGCACGCCTCCCGAGACTCCTGGATGGTCGTGGTGGCGTGCCAGGTGCCCAGCGCCTTCAGCCCGGCCGCCCGCGACTCCAGCTCCCGGCGGGCCTGCGGGTCGTCGTCGAGCCCGGAGAAGACCTCGCTCAGGTCGGCGGCCACCTGCTCTTGGGCGAAGTGCAGCGCATAGGTGCGCGCTAGCAGCGGGAACAGTCGGCGCTGATGCAGTCCGTAGTCCAGCAGCAGGCTCTCGTCGGGGGTCTGCGCGCGCTCGAACTGACGTCGGCGTACGGCGTACTCGATGGCCAGCGTGATCGCCACCTTGGCCGCGTTGATGCCCGCACCGGCGATGCAGACCCGCCCCTGCACCAGCGTGCCGAGCATGGTGAAGAAGCGTCGGTTGGAGTTCTCGATGGAGCTTTCGTACGTGCCGTCGGCGTGCACGTCGGCGAACCGGTTGAGCAGGTTCGCGCGCGGGATCCGCACCCCGTCGAACCAAAGTCGTCCGTTGTCGACGCCGTTCAGGCCCATCTTGGGCCCGCAGTCCTCGATCCGTACGCCGGGCACCGGCCGGCCATCGGCGCGGATCGGCACCACGAACGCGTGCACCCCGTGCCGCACCCGCTCGCCGCCAGCCGGACCGGTCTCAAGCTGGGCGAAGACCACCGCGGCCTCGCCGTGCACGGCGGCGTTGCCGATGTAGTCCTTGCGGGCCGCGTCGTCGGGAGTGTCGAGCACGAACTCCTCGGTGCCCGGGTCGTAGGTCGCCGCCGTCGCCAGCCGCTGCACGTTGGAGCCGTGCCCCGACTCGGTCATCGCGAAGCAGCCGAGCAGGTCGCCGCAGATGATGTCGCGCACGTAGGCATCGTGGTGGCGCTTGGTGCCGAGCTGGAGGATCGCACCACCGAACAGACCGAACTGGACGCCGACCTTGATCAGCACCGAGAGGTCGCCGAAGGCAAGGGTCTCGAAGGCGGCGATCGAGGCTCCGATGTCACCCCCGCCGCCGTACTGCTTCGGGAAGCCCATCCCGGTCTGGCCGGTGGCGGCCATCTCCAGAGTCACCTCCAAGACCCGCTCGCGGTAGTCGTCGCGGTCCAGCCGCTCCTCGTCCTCCAGCACCGACGCGTGCTCGACGAGGTTGGCCCGGACGAGGGCGCGGGTCTCGTGGTACTCGCCGTCCAGCAACGCTCGCAGCGCCGGTACGTCGACTTCAGGCTGGCGGTATCCACCGTCCCGGGCCTGCTTCGGTTGCGAGTCAGCGCCCGCGGTTGTGGGGTGATTTTCGGTCGAAACGGCGGGAGCGGCGATCTCTGTGGCCATGTTCGCGACAGTACCCAGGCACCTTGCAGCGTGCCGGAAGTCTTGCGGCGACAACACGGATGCTGCGAACGGGCGGAGTCCGGCGGCTGAGTGCCCTCGGTCAATTCGCTGTGAACCATCAGGTAGAGCGACCGACCCTGTCCGGCGGCCTAACCCACCATCGCGGCGATCAGGTCGTCGGCAACGCCAGCGCCCCGCGCTGCGGGGTCGCCCCACATCGAGATCATCTCGACCTAGTGTTCTACGTCGGGTTGCCCGCTGACCACGCCCAAGGCCTGGTCGCCATCGTGGGCGATCAGGGTCAGCGGGACCTCAGTCAGGCGGGAGCGCCAGCGCTCCTCGGGGGCATCAAGCCAATCGTCGTACCGAGAGCCGAACGCAGCGGGAGAGTCGAAGAGAGACGCCAATCGAACCGCGCGAAACCTCTCCCAGTCGTCAGAACGAGGCGCTCGATTTCCACGCAACCACTCTGAATCAGTCCTCTTTTCACCCCTTGACTCGAACAGGTGTTCGACATACAATGGACTATGTCGTTGATCCCGTGCCCCACCCCCGCCGTCACCCCGGCCGGGTTGCTGGCGCAGGTGCGTGAGACTAAGGACCTCTTGCGGTCCGCTGATGTTCAGCAGCTGGTGTTCGCGGTGGCGTGGGCTGATTCTCATCCGGAC
>JBBPYJ010000106.1:0-18752 GCA_038200025.1 Propionibacteriales bacterium
AGCCGAGCAGGGCGGTCGCGATGCGGCGTACCTCCTCGACCTCCCAGGAGGTGCCCGCACCGCGGCAGTCGCACTGGAACACCCCAGTCGCGCGCCTGATCGCTGCATCCAGCAGCCCTTGGTTCTCCCGGTTCGCGCCGTCGGTGAGCAGGATGGCGTGCCGCTGGGTGATCTGCGGCACCGAGCCGAAGATCGTCACCGCCAGATCGAGCCAGGTGCTGATCGCGGTACCACCGTTGGCCCACAGGTTCTCGACCTCGGCCGACGCCTCGGCCCGCGTGCTGTTGTTCATCTGCACCAGGCCGGGCCCGGAGGTGACGCGGGGGTATGCGAGCGCGGCCTGGTGGGAACCCGCGATCACCGCGAACCAGGTGCCGTCAAGGATCTCGGCGATGGCGGCCTGGGCCGCCCGCTTGGCCGCGCCCATCGTGGTGGGCCCCATCGAGCCGGAGGTGTCGATGATGATGACCTCGCCGGCCGTGCCCCCCTGACCGTTGTCACCCTGGCCGGCCGCACCGGCATTGGCGCAGGTCACCGTCACGATGGCGTTGACGTCGGTCCCGCCGTCGGGCAGGAACTCGTTCTGATAGACGGAGGCGGTGAACTCAGCCATGGTTCTCCCTTGGGTCACCGGCGGGTGTGCCGGGGGTCGCTGTGGTCTTGATCGTAGGGGGCACCGGGTCGAAGCGGGCCAGCGCGACGGTGATGTTGTCGATGCCACCGCTGGCGTTGGCGAAGTCGACCAGGCCGAGGGCGAGATCCTCGGCGGCAACGGTCGGTCCAGCCGGTCCAGCCGCGTCAGCCGCGACGGCCGGGTCGGTTGGGCCGCCACGCTCGGCTGAGACCAGACGCACCTGCTCGGCGATCGCCTCCGGTGCCGAGGCGTAGTTCCACAACCCGTCCGAGCAGACCAGCACCCACCCGGGCGCGGTCAGCTCGAGCTGACCGACCCGGGGCTTGACGTCGTGGCTGTCACGGCCGAGCCACTTGGTGATCGCGTGCGCGCCGGCGGAGGCCTCGGCCACCTCGCGGGCGACCCCGACGGCCATCTGCAGCTGCGCGCCGGAGTCGTCCACGGACAGCAGCAGTGGCTCGCCGACGTCGGGGAGCCAGTAGATCCGGGAGTCGCCGACATTGGCATAGGTCAGCGTCGGACCCTCGACCACGCCACACACGAAGGTCGCCGAGGCGGGGTTCAGCGAGTCCGCTGGGGTGGTCGCGATGATCGCCCGATGGGCCGCCTCGACGGCATCGGCCATCGCCCGGGTGATTGCGGAGGTGCGACTCTGCGGCGTACCCATCCCTTGCGGCAACGGGGTCCGCAACACCTCGCGCGCCGCTTGGGCACCGGCCAGTGAGGCGACATCGGAGTCCGCGGAGCTCGAGACCCCGTCGAGGACCACGAGTACGCCGCGTGGCGGCGGCTCCCCCGCTGCTCCGGTCAACGGGCTGGCCAGCAGTGCCATTGCGTCCTCGTTGCGCGAGTGCCGGATGCCCCGGTCGCAGACCCCGGCGACCCACGACGCCGGCGACTCACGGAAGTGGTCGCGGGCGCGGGGCGCCTTCACCCCGCACGACTCGCAGTAGCCGTCCGGTCCGATCACCGCGCCGCACTGCAGGCAGGGACGCGGTCCCTGGGGGACCGGTGAGCCGAGTCGGGTCGGCTGCGTGAGGACGCTGATCGGCCCGCTGCCCAGCTGTTCGTCGAGCGGCGATCCGGCGGCTGGGTCATCAGGGTCATCGGGAGACGCCGCAGCCCCCGCCGGCCCGGCCGCGGTGCTGCTGTCACCGGCCACTGCGGCCACTGCGGCCCCGCAGCTCTCACAGAACCGGGCGCCGGGCTCGAGACCGGCGGCACACGCCGCGCAGGTGTCCATCACGTCAGCGACCAGGAGCGGACGGCGTTGGCATGGTTGACCAGGTTGACCCGCTCGTCCAGCTCGGTGGACTCTCGGGCCAACGCGCGATAGGCGGTCTCCAGCCCGGCTCGCACCTCGCGCTCGGTGGCCCCGACGGCCCCAATGCTGGCGACCATCGCGCCTGGTTGGCCCGACTGGCCCGAGTTGCCCGGGGCCCCCTCGACAATCGGCAGCGCCTGCTCCAGGATCCGCACCACGAACCGATGGTGGGTGCCGGGGTCGAGGCGGACCGAGTCCAGGCTCCTCATCGCCTGGTCGAGCACCGCTAGATGCTGACCGCCCGCCGACGGGCCGTTGCCACCCTGAGCACCCTGGCCGCCGTGGCCAACCTGAGCACCCCGGCCACCCGACTCGGCCAGCAGCACCTCCACCCGGAGTTGGCGCGACTCCGTGAACCCGCGGCTGGTCTTGGGGACCTGGTCGAGCGCGGCGACCGCACCCAGGGTGTCGCCACGGTCGGCGCGGATCCGGGCCATTCCGAACGACGCGGGAGCGACGTACGCCGCATCGGTCTCGGCACAGCTGAGGTAGAGCCGTTCCGCGACGTCGGGCTGACCGCCGCGCTCACACGCGACTGCCAGGGCCAGCTTGGGAGCCAGCTCGCCGGGGATCTGCTGATAGACGGCGTTGAAGGAGGCCTTGGCCGGATCCCAGTCCTCGCTCTGCATCGCGGCCAGCCCGTCGACCCACAGCGCGCGCCACTCCCACGGGTCCTGGACCAGCAGCTCGGCGGCGATCTCGTGCACCAGTCCCGGGTCGTCCATCGACAGCGCGGTCTCCGCGCGGGCCAGCAGCACCTCGGCGGTGACCTCGGGAGCGTTGCCCAGATCCTCGAGTCGCTTGGCCGGGTCGTCCTCGGAGCCGACCCCGCTCAACCAGGCGTACTGGGGGTCGGTGGTGTCCGGACGCAAGCCTGGCAGCTGTGCCCAGGTCAGCGCCGAGGCCGAGGTCGCGGGCGCATCGAAGAGCACCGAGGACGCCGAGGTCGTCGCCACGCCGGGAGTGGCCAGCGCGACCACTTCGCGCAGCACCGCCAGCACCTGGGTGCGCAGCTCGTCGACCGAGGCGAAGCGGTCGGCCGGGTCGTGGGCGCAGCACTTGGCGACCAGCCAGTAGAAGGAGTCGTAGTCGGCGAACAGCGGCGTGCTCGAGGGCGGCGGCAGGCTGTGCAGATAGGTGCCCTGATAGCCCCGGAACTCCATGCACAGCACGACCAGGGTCCGCCCGATGGTGTAGATGTCGCTAGCCACGCTCGGGCCGACCTCGGCCACCTCGGGCGCCTGGTAGCCGACGGTCCCGTAGATCGCGGACTCGCCGTCGTCGATGCGACGTACGCCGCCGAGGTCGATCAGCTTGATCGCGTCGCCGATCTGGATCAGGTTGTCGGGCTTGAAGTCGCAATAGACCAGGTCGAGGTCGTGCAGGTAGGCGAAGGCGGGCAGCACCTCGAGCACGTAGGCCAACGCCTGATCGACGGGCAGCGGGTTGTAGGCGCCGTTGTTGTCGGCCATCCGCTGCTTGAGGATCTGCTTGAGCGACTGGCCGCCGACATACTCCATCACGATGTAGCCGGCACCCTCGTGGGTGACGAAGTTGTAGATCTCGACGATCAGTGGATGCTCGACCTGGGCCAGGAACTGCTGCTCGGCGATCGCCGCTGCCAGCGCGTCGGGGTCACCGGAGTTCAACAGGCCCTTGAGCACCACCCAGCGGTTCGAGACGTTCTTGTCGCGAGCCAGGTAGATCCAGCCGAGTCCACCGTGCGCCAGCGCCCCGGCGACCTGATACTGACCCGCGACCAGATCGCCGTCGACGAGCTTGGGGGTGAAGCTGAACTCCTGCCCGCAGTGGGGGCAGAAGCCCTCCGGACGGCCCGGTCGACCGTCGCGGCCCCGACCGACGGCGGCGCCGCACTTGGAGCAGGAGCGCTTGGACTCCGGGACGGCCGGGTCGGGATTGATCGCTGCGGCGGCGTCGACCGGGGGCGCGGGGGGCACCCGAGTCAGTCCCGCGCCGAGACGCGCGGCGCGCATCCGCTGGGACCCCGCACGAGTACGCCGCGTTGCCACCGACCCGGACGCGGCGGCCCGCCGGGAGCCGATCGCCGCGGACTGCACGTTGGTCGAGGACGTCGCCAGCGAGGCCTCCGAGGTCTCCAAGGGGCTGGCCCCGACGGCGACCGGAGCGACTCCCCCGGCGGGCGGGTCAGCGGTCGCCGTGTCCGCTCCGGTCAGCTCGCCTCCGGTGCCCGGCGACCCGCAGACGTCGCAGTACCCGTCCAGGATCGAGCCGGTGCAGCCGGGTTGGGCGCACGCCCCGGCCCCGGCGAGGCCGACACCGCTGCTCGCGGGGGTCGAAATGGCCGCACTGGAGCTGGTGGCCGCCATCCCGCAGGTGTCGCAGTAGCCGTCCATGATTTCGCCGGAACATCCCGGCTGGGTGCAACTCATATAGACTCCTGGGGTCGGTAGGGCGTTCGGGGTGAGTGCTCGATCGCGTCGAGCCAGGTCTGGTACGTCGCGACCAGCTGTCGGCACACGACCATCGGTGCGGGGCGCCGCCCCAGAACCTCGCGGGCCCGGGCCTCGCTGGCCTCGAGATCGGGGTGGGATCGAAGGCCCAGCGCGCCGGCCTTGGCGGCGTACCCGTCCAGCATGGAGGCCAGGTCGGTGTGCTCGGCCAGCGCATCGGCGTACTTGTGCTGGGCGAAGGTCAGTGCCTCCGACACCCGGTCGAGGCGCTGGACGTAACCGCCGATCGCGTCGGCGGTGTTGGGGATAGGTCCGAGTGCACCGACGTCGGGGACGGCGTTGCGCGGGGCGGGGTCGACGGTGGCCACGCACAGCTGCGCCAACCGCTCCAGCGCCTTCTCGCGGCGTTCGAGGTCGGCGCGCAGCTCCCGGGCGCTGGCCAGCAGGTCGCGGGCGTCACGACGCTGGGCGTTCCCGACGATCAGGTCGCGCTCGAGGACGGTGGCGTCGGCCTCCAGCGGCGCGAGCCGACCCGCGATGTCGCCACCCCGCTCGGCCCGTTCGGCCAGATCCTGGGCCCGGGCCGCGAGGGCAGCGCGGTGGCGCTCGCACCCGTCGCGCAGGACGGCGGGCTCCAGGGCGACCTGGTCGCGCAGCCGCTCGAGCTGGGCGCGCAGCTGCTTGAGCCGGGCCGCGGAGGCGTCGGCTCCGGGGGCCAGCGACAGAGCGGTCCGCAGCTGGCCCGCGAGCGCGTCGCACAACCGACACGCCTCAGGCACCGACACCGCGAGACCGCCGGGCAGCCCGGTCGACCCGTCCAGACGCCCCCAGATCAAGGACGAGATCCGCTCCCGCTCGGCGGCCAGCACCCGGCCGCCGTCCCAAGTGGCGCTGAGCAACTGGTACCGCTCGGAGACGGCCTTCCACAACGCCAGCGACAGCATCATGTCGCCGGCCACCGCGCCGCCGCGGTTGGCGGCCAGCGCCGCGGCATCCAGCTCGTCGAGCTCGTGCTTGCGCCCGCGGATCCAGCCGTCGAGGTCGGTGAGGTAGGTCGCGATGGCGGCCGGTTCGAGGGCGACCCCGAGCCGACCCGGGGCATTGGGCGCTACCCCGGCTGCTTCGATGTGAGAAGGACTCATCAGCCTGGCAGCGGACGGGTGTAGTTGGGTGCGGGCTGCTTGCCCTTCACGTTGAGCAGCGGTCCCAGCCACTCGGCGTAGCTGCCCTGCCAGTCGCCACTGGCCCGCTCGGTCTCCAAAACCGAGTTGATGAACTGCACGAGATCGACGTCGTCGCTGTTCACGCCGATGCCGTAGGGCTCGGCGGTGAACGCCGCCTGGTTCGGCACCACGGCGTACGGATCCTGGGCGGCCAGCCCGGCCAGCACAGTGTCGTCGCCGGTGATCGCGTCGACCTCGCCGCGCTGGAACTTCACCAGGCAGCCGGTGTGGTTGATCGCCGGCACCAACTTCGCCCCGGGGGCAGCCTTGGCGATGTTGTCCAGGCTGGTGGTGTTGGCCGGCGCACAGACCTTCAGGTTGGTCAGCTGGTCGGGGCTGTTCACGCCCTGGTCGGCGAGGTCCTTGCGGACCAGGATCTTCTGCCCCGAGCGGTAGTACTCGTTGGAGAAGGCGATGTCGGCCCACCGCGAGCAGTTGATGGTCATGTTGCGCACCACGATGTCGACGTCACCGGACTGCAGCACCGGGATCCGGTCGGCGGCGGTGATCACCCGCAGGCTGACCTTGTCAGCACCGTCGGGCCCGAAAATGGCCCGCGCCACCGCGTTGACCATGTCGATGTCGAAGCCCTCGATCCGGCCCTTGATCGGGTTCCGCGACGCCAGCAGATAGGTGTCGGCCGAGACGCCGGCGATCAGTCGCCCGCGCTGCTTGATCCGCTGCAGGGCCGGACCGTCGGCCTTGGCTGAAGCAGGGTACGTCGCGGTGGCGTCGCTGCACTCGGGCGGCGCGCTCGCCGGCGCCGGGGTCAACTCGGCACTCGGCTCGGCGGTGGGTACGACTGTCGCGTCATAACCGCATCCGCTGGCCAACAGCACCCCGGCGAGCGTGCAGGCGATCGAGAGGGCGGGTCGCTTCATGAGAACTCCTTGCGACGCTGGTTGATGCCGGCAGTGACCGCTCCCGCGGCGGCGCCCGCGACGACCAGGGTCAACAGGATCAGCAGCAGCGCGGTCGGTCCGCCGTTGCGAAGGTCCTGGGTGGCTGCGAGCGAGGCGTCGGTGACCAACTCTCGCGAGTCGGCGTCGAAAGCGGTCAGGGCCCGGGTCGATTGTTCGGCGGGATCGGTGGCCAGCGCGACCGCAGCGTCCCAATCGCCGCCCTCGTCGAGCGCGACGATCTCGTTGTGCGCGTCCACGTAGCTGTTCCACGCATCCGAATAGCCCGTGCGGGTCAGATTCTCATCGACCGTCGCGCCAGCGACGATCCAGGCGTCCTCGAAGGCCTGGCCCGAACCCCGCTGGATCAGCCGGCGTGCCTCGTTGGCCTTGGCGTCGTTGGCGGCGGTGCGGGTCTGGGCGCCATCGAAAGCGCGCTGGAGGCTGCCGTCGGCGACGTCGGAGTTGTTGCTGTCTCGGACCGCGGCATAGCCCACGCCGATCAGCGTGATCACCAGGACCCCGACCGCTGCGGCCGCGACGCCGAGGTTGATCCGGCGCCGAAACCTGGCCGCCAACTGACGGTTGACCCACCACAGGACGAGCAGCGCCAGCACCCCCACAGCCAAGATCAACCACGGGTGCTGCCCACCGATCTCGGTCACGACCCGGTCGGTGTTGGCGTCGACCAGCGCGGTCAGGATCGGCACCACGTCGGCGCGCAACCCCTGCCCGGCGTCGGTGAGGTAGGCGGCGCCGACCGGCAGTCCCAGCCGGTTGTTGTCCCGGGCCCGGGCGACATCGGTGGCGTACGCCGCGACGGCGACGTTGAGCTGGGCCAGCGCGTCGGCGTCGGCAGGTTGGGCTCGCGCGGCGTCGGTGATGTCGCGTTGGACCTGCTCGAGCGCGGCGTCGTACTCGGCGCGCTGCGCTGGCGACTCCAGGCCGCCGACCAGGAAGGCGTTGGAGGCCAGGGCGTCCGCGCGGAACAGCGACGACTGGAGCTCCTGGACCCGGACCAGTTGCTGGGCGTTGTCGGCGGCCCGGCCGTTGGCCTGCCAGCTGAGAGACTGGAGCAGTGCGACCAGCACGCCGAAGAGCACGCAGGTCACCACCGCGATCAACTGCCAGCGGTTGAGCAGGGCCGGCACGTCCTCGCGCAGGTGCACGCCGCTCACCGACTCTGGCTGGTCGACCGGAGCGGTGCGGGTCCCGGGACTCGCGGCTGCCCCTGACACCCCAGCCTGGCTGGGGCCCGGCTGCGTCGCGGTCTGACTCATATCGGCTCCTCGGGCTCTTCTTCGACTCTCTCTTCTGCCTCGGGCAACACGGGCGCGTTGAGATCGTCGGCCTGGAGCCTGCGCAGATCCTCCAGGGTGGGGGACTCGATCTCGCGCAGCCGCCAGGCGTGCCGTCCGATCGCGGCCTCCAGCAGATTGCGCACGTAGCGGGCGTTGCCGAAGGTGGGTCCGCGCTGGACCTGCGCCAGCAGTGCGCGGAGCCGGTCCAGCAGGTCGGGATCGACGTCGTACTCCGCCCCGGCGGCCATCAGCGCGAAGATCTCCACGAGCTCGTCGTCGGCGTAGTCGCCGAAGTCGATCATCGTGCGGAAGCGGCTCTCCAGGCCAGGGTTCTGGCCGATGAACACCGCCATCGGGAGTGGGTAGCCCGCGACGATCACCACCAGGTCGCCGCGGCGGTCCTCCATCTCCTTGACCAGGGTGTCGATCGCCTCGGAGCCGTACTGATCACCCGACAGCGAGTAAGCCTCGTCGATGAACAGCACCCCACCGGCAGCCGATTCGACCACTTCCGCGGTCTTGATCGCAGTCTGACCGAGGAACCCCGCGACCAGCTCGGAGCGGTCGACCTCGACCAGCTGACCCTTCGAGAGCAGCCCGAGCGCGCGATAGATGCCCGCGACCAGGCGGGCGACGGTGGTCTTGCCAGTGCCGGGGTTGCCGTTGAAGATCAGGTGCCGGGTGATGGTGGTCGCCTTCAACCCGGCGTCCTTGCGCAGGCCCTCCACCCGCAGCACCGCGGCCTGGCGGTGGATCTCGGCCTTGACGTCGGTCAGCCCGACCAGCGCGTCCAGCTCGGCGAGCAGCTCGTCGACGGACTTGGGCTCGGGCTCCGGCTCGCTCTCTTGGCTCGGGTTCGCCTCGGGCTCGGCGGCAGCGGTGGCAGTCGGGGCCACTTTCGCCGGGCCAGCGGGTTGGTCGTCGTCGGCCGGGGCGCCAGTGGACGGGAAGGTCAGGTCGAAAGCACCCGCCCCGTCGCGCGAGATGTCGCCGAGGTCGAGCGCCCCGCCGCCGCGTGGAGTGTCGCCCAGATCCAGCTCGGCGATCCGCCGCTGGACCGTGCCGAGTTGGTCGAGGACCCGGCCGAGCAGGTGCGCCCCGACACCGGGGACCGGCTCGCGCAGAGGGCGGTCTTCCCTGCCTCCGGGCGCTGGCGCGATCGTGGTCGCGGGTCGGGACATCTGGAGCTGGGCCGCCGTCGCGGTGGCCGCGTTGCCGACCACGCGCGGGTTCTCCGCACCCAGGGTGCAGGCGGCGAGGGCCACCTCGCCGAGGGCAGCCGCGTACGCCGCGGCGTACGGCGATCCGTCGGCGGTCAGCACCGCCATGGTCGGCGTGGGTCCGGCGCGGAACCGTCGTCCCCGCGAGGCGGCGTCCATGAACGCCTCGGCGCCAGCGGATTCGTCGAGGCCCTCCGTGCGGCTGGATCCGGTCAGATCCGTCTGGGCGGTCCAGTCGACGTACGCCCCGCGGGCCGGTTCGGCGACGGTGGCCGCCAGGCAGGCGCCCTCGCGGCGGGCGATGTCGGCGTCGATCCCCGCGCGGGTTGCCGCCGACACCAGCGCATCCAGGGCGTCGCGCAGGGCGCTGCTCGTGCCCGGGCTGCTCCCGGGGCGGCGATCTGGGCTCATAAGGGTGGTCCTAGCTGCAGATCGGGGCCACTGGGTTGTCCGAACTTGGCCTGCAGGAATTTACCGTGCACCAGCAGCGCCTGGGCGTCGGCCCGGTTCGCGGCGTCCAGGATCTGGTCCATCGTCGACCCCAGCAACTCGAGCTGGTCGACCAGCACCATCAGTGAGGTCTTATAGCCGTCGATGGGCCGGGTGTCGGCCCACTCGCGCGGCAGCCGGAGGTAGCCCGCGACCGCTTCGGGGAGGTACGACGTGGCACACGCGACCACCGAGTAGGCCTCGGCACTGCCCAGGCCGAGGTTGCGCAGCCGCGGCAGCGTGGTGTGGATCGTGCGCGCGATCCGGACCACCCGCGAGATCACCAACGGCGAGGCGTTGGCCTCGCGGAGCATCGCGTTGACGCGGTTGAGCGAGGCCAGGATGTCGGTCTCGGTGGGAGCCGGTGGGATCGGTGACGGTTCGGGCTCGGCAACTTTGCCCAGTCCGTCCCACCAGGATCGCAACCCCACCTGCCGCTCAGGATCCGGGCAGCGGGGAGAGGTCCAGCGAGCCGGCCGCGTTGCGAGCGTCGTGCTTGGCGACCCGATCCAGGTAGGCCTTGGACTTGTCGACCTCGCCCTCCAGCACCCCGATGGTCGTGGACATCGAGTCCAGCGCCTTGAGCTTGAACTGGTCGATGCTGTCCATGGTGGCGTAGATGTTGGCGAACGCCGCCTGCAACTGCTCCATGCCGATCGTCGACGAGGCCGCCTGCTCCTGGATGGCCGCGGAGTTCTCACGCAGCATCTCCGAGGTGCGCTGGATCATCCCCGACGTGGTGGTGTTCAGGGCGGTGATCTGGTCGAGCACGAGCTTCTGGTTGCCCAGCGCCTGGGCGACGATGACCGCCGTACGCAGGGCCGACACCGTCGTCGTCGACGCCCGGTCGACACCCTTGATCAGCTCGATGTTGTTCTTGATGATGATGTCGATCGCCAGGTAGCTCTGGATCGAGACCGCCAGCTGGGTGAGCAGGTCCTGGTGCTTCTGGCGGACGTAGAAGAGCACGTCCTGCGACATCGCCCGGGCGGCGTCGGGGTCGGAGAGCTCGAGCTCGGCGATGCGTGCGGAGAGCTTGGTGTCGAGCCGCTCGGCGACGTACACGTATTGGTTCAGCCGCCCCATCACCGTCCACAGGTTCGTCTTCTCGAGGTTCAGCGCGACGTTGTCCTTGGTCAGCTCGTCCTGACCGTTGCGCAGGCTGTGCAGGATGCCGTTGAGCTGGCTCTGGGCGGACTGATACTTGCGGAAGTAGTCGGTGACCTTGTCGCCGAGCAGCTTGCCGAACCAATTCTTCGCCCCGCTGGTCTGGCTGGGGTCGAGGTCCTCGACCGTACGCCGCAACTCGAGCAGGGTCCTACCGACCTCGGAGCCCTGGGCGAGGCCACCCTCGCTGAGCGCGCGGACCGGCTTGTCGAGCATCCGGTTGGAGGTCTCCGCGGCCCGGCGGATGTCGGCGTCGCCCATGGTGCGCACGGTCTCGGCCTGCTTGGCGAACTCGGGGCTGGAGGTCTCGACGCCGTCCAGCGCGGAGAGGAAACCGTCGACCTTGGCGTCGAGCTCGGGGATGGCCGCCTCGGAGACCTGCGGCGCCATCTTGGGCGCCTGGGTCTCGATGACCAGGGTGGCCGGCTCGGCAGCCGTCAACTCGATGACCGGGTCGGGCGGGGTCAACGGGCTGACCGCGGCTGCACCTGCTGCTGGGGTGTCAGAACTGCTCATGAGCAGATCCTATCCGGGATCAGCCCGACCGATGCTGGACGTCAGACGGACCTCAGCTGCGGGAGTCTGAATCGCCCTCGGTCGACAGGTCGACCACCTCGGCGGGGTGGTCGGGGTCGGTGACGTCGTGCGGGGCCTCAGCGGCGTCGGCCAGGGCCTCGTCCGGCCCGGCGCCGGCTGCGTCATCGGGGATGGGGTCGTTCAGTGGGTCGGCCAGCTTGTCGGTGGCCGACTCGCCCGAAGCAGACGACGCCGACGCCGCAGTAGTACCCGAGGAAGCCGCATCGTCGCTCGCCTTGGGGGCGGGCTTCGGGGCGGGCGGGGTGTACGACGACTGCCAGTTGTCAGCCTGCGCGTTGCCACGGAACTTGGTGTAGAGGAAGGCGCCCAGGCCCACCAGACCGGTCAGCACCAGGACCTTCTTGAGCTTGCTGCCCTTGGGCTCCGGTTCGGCCTTGAGCTCGGCGAGCTTGGCGGCAGCCGTGGCGCGACCGGACGAGGCGTGCTCGCCGGCCAGCGCGGCACCGGCGGCGGCCCTGCTGCGGGCGTCGGCCACGTAGGGGGCAGCCTTCTCGCGGGCATCGGCCACGTAGGGCGCGGCCTTGCTACGGGCGTCGGCCAGCAAGGGAGCGGCCTTGTCGCGCGCGTCGGCCAGCAGGGGCGCCGCCTTGTGGCGCGCCTCGGCCAGCATCGGCGCGGCTGCCTCGACAGCGTGGTGACCGGCCTCTTTCGCAGACTCGTAGGCCGACTCGACGGCTTCCTTCGTGGTCTCGGCGAATTCCGAGGCGTGGTCGATGATCGTCTTCTTCTTGCCCAAGCGCATGATTCTTACGTTTCCTCTCGTGGGACCGACTCGGCTCCATCTCACCATGGAACGTCCGTGCGCCGCGAGGGTGTACCGCCGTTCGAGCCCCCACGGGTGCTTCAGATTTCGGGTCGCGTGGGAAGATCGACGGCGAGCCAGGGACAACACCGTCTCGGCGCGCCCTCCGCGAAAGGCAATCCATGTCGGACCTCAAAGCGACCCTGAAGACCAACCAGGGCGACATCGCCATCGACCTCTTTCCCAACCACGCCCCCAAGACGGTCGAGAACTTCGTCGGGCTGGCCGAGGGCACGAAGGACTACAACGACGACGCCGGGCGATCCAAAGGTCCCTACTACGACGGGCTCGTCTTCCACCGGGTGATCAACGGCTTCATGATCCAGGGTGGTTGCCCTCGCGGTGACGGCCGCGGCGGACCGGGCTTCACCTTCGGCGACGAGTTCCACCCCGAGCTCGTCTTCGACCGCCCCTACCTGCTGGCGATGGCCAACGCCGGGCCGGGCACCAACGGCTCGCAGTTCTTCGTCACCCTCGGCGCGACCCAGCACCTGAACCGCAAGCACACGATCTTCGGCGAGGTCGCCGACCAGTCCTCGCGCGACGTTGTGGATGCGATCGGGAAGACTCCGGTCGGCTCGGATGATCGTCCCAAGAGCGACGTCATCATCGAGTCGGTCGAGATCGCCCGGGCCTGAGGCTCGCCCCCACCTGCACCCCGAAGAGCTGAGATGACCCAAGCCCAACCCGACGGCCCCGCCACCGGGGTGCCGACGTGCTACCGGCACCCCGAGCGGGAGACCTACATCTCGTGTCAGCGCTGCGCCCGGCCGATCTGCCCGGACTGCATGCGCGACGCCGCAGTGGGGTTCCAGTGCCCGTCGTGTGTCGCCGAGGGCGCGAAGTCCACGCGTCAGGGCCGCACGACGTACGGCGGGCAGCGCTCGGGCAACCCGGGCCTGACCACCATGGTGCTGATCGGGATCAACGTCCTGGTCTGGGTGGCGGTCGCCGGGACCGGGAGCAACCTCAGCCCGCTGGTCCGGGTGCTGGCGCTGTGGCGGGAGAACATCACGCTGACCTTTCCCAACGGCCGGGTCTACGACATCGTCGGGGTCGCCGACGGCGCCTACTGGCAGCTGCTGACCTCGGCTTTCATGCATGTCAGCCCGCTGCACATCGGCTTCAACATGCTGGCGCTGTGGGTGCTGGGCCCACAGCTGGAGGCGGTCCTGGGCCGACTGCGGTTCCTGACCCTATGCCTGGGCTCGGGGCTGACGGCGTCCGCGCTGGTCTACTGGTTCGCCCCCGTCAACGGCTACACCCTCGGTGCCTCCGGAATCGTCTTCGGGTTGCTCGGCGCGCTCATCGTGGTCGCCTTCAAGGTCGGCGGCGACGTGCGCGGACTGCTGTTCTGGCTGGGCCTGAACGCGGTCATCACCTTCACCTTCCCCAACATCAGTTGGCAGGGACACCTCGGCGGCTTCCTGGGCGGGCTCCTGATCGGGGCGATGTTCGTCTACGCGCCTGCGGGGCGGCGCACGCTGGTGCAGTCCGTCGGGGTCGCGGCGGTGCTGGCGGTCGTGGTGGCCGCGGTGCTGACGCGTTCGCTGATGCTGGCGTGAAGCCGTCTCAGTTGTCGACTGTGGCGTAGCTGAGATCCAGCAGCCCGTCGTACGCCGGGACCTGCATCTCGGTTTGCGTCGACAGGTCCCAGCCCACGCCGATCTCGGGGTTGACTGCGTCCGCGCGATAGGCGTCCAGCGACCTACTGACCTCGAGAGAGGCCAGCAGGACCGACTGGTCCCCGACAGCCGAGATGACGTAGGGCTGTGGGTAGGGGACCCCTTGCAGGGTCACCGAGTTGCCCTCGCACTTGATGCCGGTGGTCGAGATGATTCGCTGTCCCTGCACGGTGACCGCCTGCGCGCCGCCGGCCCACATGGCGTTGACGACCGCCTGGATGTCCTGCTGGTGCACCACGAAGCGGTTCAGGTCGATCTCGGTGGTGTCGTTGATCTGCTCGCGGGGTGCATCGGACAGCACGATCGTGACCCCCTGACCCATCACCGGCACCAACCCCGCTTCGTCGCTGACCGCACGCGCGCGACCGCGCAGCTCGTCGGTCTTGGCGTCCGAGACGCCACGGGTCAACTGGTCGACCTCGGCCTGAAGCTCGGCGACCTGCGCCTGCTGATCCTTCACGCGTCGGCTCTCGCCGGAGACCAGGGTGGCCAAGTCGTTGTAGCGCCCGGGGCGCAGATCGGTCCCGTCGCTGCTGTTCTCGCTGACGATCAGCAGCCCGGCTCCGATCAGCAGCACTGCCGCCGTGCCGATTCGCCAACGCAGGGGATGACACGCTCTTCCGGGCCCTCCGGATTGGCTGGGCGTGGAGGCACCGAAGCGGTCTTGCGATCCCATGGCGTCTACGCTAGTGCGCCTGCCAAGGCTGCCGGTCATTCCGGAGGTGCCCGCACTGATCCCAACCGCCACACCAGGAGTCCGCCGTGCCGAAGTCTGCCTCCCGCGAGGACCGTCTCGACTCCGCGTCGGAACCCACCTTCACGCCGCGATTCCTCGTGTGTCTGCTCCTGATCGCCGTCGGCATCGCCTGGATCGTCTACTACTACTTAGCGGTCCGAGCCGGCGCGGACGGCAAGCTCGGCGGCCCCAAGGTGCTCCAGACACTGAGCGACGCGCGGGGCGTGAACTGGAACTACGTCGGCGGCTTCGCTGTGGTCTTCATCGGCCTGGCGCTGACGGCACACCCGTCGACACCGCTGGGCCGCGGCCGCGGGATCGTGGTCGGGATGCTGGGCTGTTTCCTGGTCGGACTGCTCTGGATCTGCACGTTCTACGTCGTCAGCGACGACCCCTCGGCGATCCCAGTGATCAACGACCTCGGGCAGTACAACCTCCTGGTCGGGATCGGCCTGATGGCCGTCGGGTTCACCTTCGCCACTCGCTGGGAGTGATCCGCAAGGCGCTCTAACTACACCCGTGTAGTTCTCCACAGAGTTATCCCCAATGTGGATAACTCTTGGAACGCGTCAGCTCCCGATCAGGTCGCGCTCCCGCCGCCCTGGGGACCCTCCCGCCTCCGTATACAGGGGCGGTAGCGCACTCAGGGGGGCGGGAGTGCGACGAAGTCGGGGCTGGCCCGTGCCTGATGACGGTGCCGTGGGCGGTACTTCCGGCGAGGAGATCTCGACGCTGCTGACTTTCGCGCTTGCCTCGTTTGTGGGCTCCTACCTCCTCGTCGTTACCATTTCCATCCGGCTGGGCCGGTGCTGCAACGCTCCGAGACGGTGCTGCTCGCGGTGAAGCTGCTAGGGGCGGCGTACCTGATCGTTCTGGGTCTCCGCGCGCTGTGGGGACGCACGTCGCACAGTGAGGTGTCTCAGGGACCGGTGAACTTGGCGGCCGGGCGGCCGCCCACGATCAGAGCGATGCGGGAGGGGCTGGTGGTCGGCGTGCTCAACCCGAAGTCACTGGTGTTCTTCGCCGGCCGTGCTGCCCCAGTCCGTCGACCCCGTCGGCGCGGCGGTTCCGCTGCAGATCGCCGCCCTGGGACTGATCTTCATATGGGGGTCGCGCTGGCTTAGGACAGCGTGTGGGCGGTGATCGCGGGGACCGCCGTGCCTGGTTCGCCGCGGATCAGACCCGGTTGGCGCGCGCCGAGCAGGGCGGCGGCCTGTTGATGGTTTGGGCTGGGGGGTGTCCTGGTGTGGGAGGCCGCGACGGCCTAGTCGTGTGCCCCACCACGCACCCAGGGCGCCCAAGCGCGTTCTCAGGCACGAACTACCCGGGTCGGTGCCGACGAGAGAACGGCGCCTCAGCCGGCCGGCGGTGTCTGGGTCGCCTCGTCGGTCGGCTCGTCCGTGGACTCGCCGGTCGGAGTCTGCGTCGGGGCCTGCGTGGGCGTCTGGGTTGGCGTCGGCTCCTCGGTGGGCTCCTCGTACGCCGACACCTCGATGGTGATCTCCTCCCCCTCCGGCTGTCGCTCGCCGGCGCCCGGGCTCTGGCGCAGCACCGTGCCCTTCTCCTCGGTGGTGTCGGTCGCGGTGGTCACGAAGACGACGAAACCGGCCTCAGTCAGGATCTGCTCCGCCTCCGTCTGGGTCTTCCCGACCACGTTCGGCACCTTCTCGGGCCCGGAGGAGAACACCACGGTCACCCGGGTTCCGGACGGCACCTGCGTCCCACCCGTCGGGTTCGTCTCTAGCACCTGGCCGCCCTCGACGTCGGAGTCGCGCTTCTCGAAGGCCACCTTGAAGCCGTCGTTGTTGAGAGCCGTGCGGGCCTCCTGACGTGGCAGCCCGACGACCGCCGGCACCGTCACCTCCGGTTTGCCGCTGGACACGATGAGGTCGACCCGGCTGTCGGGCTCGACAAACTCGTCGCGATTGGGCTCCGACGAGATCACCTGATCGGCCTCGACGTCGTCGCTCGGCTCGGGTGTCACGCGACCGACCCGCAGCCCGGCGTTGGCGATCGCCCCCCGCGCTTCGGTCTCGCTCATGCCGACCAGCTCGGGTACCCGCGCGCTGTTAGGTGGCTCTTCCTCGAACATCCTTGGCAGGAAGACCACCCCGGCTGCGATCAGCGCGACGACCAGGAACCCGATCAGGAAGTAGAGCCCGGTTCGGTTGACCGGCTCACCGTCCTGCCGCGGGTCGTAGTAGCCACCGGCAGCGATGCTGGTGCTACCTGAGCCACCGGGACCGGCGGGCGGGCCGCCAGCCGGGTGCGCGGCAGCCAACACGGGGGGCAGGCCAACGGCGGTAGGGCCGTCGTCCTCCAGCGCCCCCGCGGGCAGTACGTCGGTAATCGGCGTCGCCAGTACCGGGGCCTGGACCGGGCGGCCCTGCAGCAGCCGCTCGATGTCGCCGCGCATCGCAGCCGCCGACTGGTAGCGCTCGTCCACCCGCTTGGCGAGCGCCTTCATCACGATGGCGTCCATCTCGGGGGTGATCTCGGTGTCGAAGTCCGACGGCGGCTGGGCCGGCTCGCGGACGTGCTGGTAGGCCACCGCGACCGGGCTGTCGCCGACGAACGGCGGTCGGCCGGCCAGCAGCTCGTAGAGCAGGCAGCCGGTGGAGTAGACATCGGAGCGGGAGTCCACGGTCTCACCGCGGGCCTGCTCGGGGGAGAGGTACTGCGCGGTCCCGACCACGGCGGCGGTCTGGGTCATCGACGACGAGGCGTCGGAGACCGCCCGGGCGATCCCGAAGTCCATCACCTTCACATCACCGGTCGGGGTGAGCATCACGTTGCCGGGCTTGATGTCTCGGTGGATGATCCCCGAGCGGTGGCTGTAGTCCAGCGCGGTCAGCACGTCCGAGGTGATCTCGAGGGCTCGTTCGGGCAGGATCTTGCGGCCCTCGCGGACGATGTCGCGCAGCGTGCGACCGGCGACGAACTCCATCACGATGTAGGGCTGGGCGACCCCCTCGCCGTCGGGGCCGTCGGTCTCGGACCACTCCTGACCGGTGTCGTAGACCGCGACGATCGAGGGATGGTTCAGGGCAGCCGACGACTGCGCCTCGCGGCGGAAGCGCGCCTGGAAGGTCGAGTCGCTGGCCAGGTCGGTGCGCAGCCGCTTGACCGCCACCGAGCGGCCGAGTCGCTGGTCCAGGCCCTTGCGGACCTCGGCCATCCCGCCACGTCCGAGCAGCTCGCCGAGCTCGTAGCGTCCTCCGACCAGGGTCGGTTCGCTGTTGCTCATGATCGCCTCAGGGCCCCTCTCGTCGTCATCGTCAGTCTCGTCCGCACCCAGCCCGCCCAGTCGGCCGGCCGGCCGGGCCAACCCGGTCCACACAACTGCGTCACTGCAGCACCGCCTCCATCACCGACTTGGCGATCGGCGCGCCAAGCACATTGCCACCGATCTCCTCTCGAGCCGTGTCGCTGGACTGCACCAGCACGCACACCGCGACCTGGGGGTCGATCGCCGGTGCGAACGAGACGAACCAGGCGTAGGGCGGACGGTCCGGGGTGCTCTGCGCCGTCCCGGTCTTGCCGGCCACCTCGATGCCGGGGATCGCGGCGTTGGTGGCGGTGCCGGTGTTCACGGTGGCGACCATCATCTGGGTCAGCTCCGCCGCGGTCGACGCCGAGATCGCCTTGGAGAACTCGGCCGGCTCGGCCTTGTCGAGTACGTCGAGCTCGGGGGAGGTGACCTCGTCGACGATGTAGGGGCGCATCACGATGCCGTTGTTGGCGATCCCGGCGGCGACCATCGCCATCTGCAGCGGCGTCGCGGCCACCTCGGACTGGCCGATCCCCGACATCGCGGTCTGCGGTCGGTCCAGGTCGCCGGGGAAGCGGGACTGGGCCTGGCCGGGCAGGTCGTCGAGGTAGTCGCTGTTGAAACCGAACGCCTCGGCCTGGTTCTGCAGCTTCTCGGTGCCCAGCTCGTCGGCGAGCGCCAAGAAGCTGGTGTTGCACGAGTTGGCCAACGCCTGGGTCAGCGTGGTGTACTGCGCCCCGCAATCGCGTCCACCGTTGTCGATCAGACCGGTCTCACCGGTCGTCTGGGGCAGCTGATAGGTGCTGCCGCCGGGCACCCGGGCGTCGCCGGTGGGGTAGTTGCCGTCCTCGACCACGGCCGCAGCGGTGACCAGCTTGAAGGTCGACCCCGGCGGCAGCGTCGTCGAGATGGCTCGGTTGATCAGCGGGTCACGATCGTCGGCGTTGAGCCTCTTGGAGTCCTTGTCGACCT
>JBBPYJ010000107.1:0-2758 GCA_038200025.1 Propionibacteriales bacterium
AGGTCGGTGTTGGAGTAGCGCTTGTTGTAGAACAGCGTCTGCCACTGCCGCACCATGCCGAGCGCCTCGTTGTTGATGATCGCCACCTTGATTGCGATGCCCTCGATCGCGCAGGTCGCCAGCTCCTGGTTGGTCATCTGGAAGCAACCATCACCGTCGATCGACCACACGGTCTGGTCCGGGCAACCGACCTTGGCGCCCATCGCCGCAGGCACCGAGTAGCCCATCGTGCCCAGACCACCGGAGTTCAGCCAGGTGCGCGGGTGCTCATACTTCACGAACTGGGCCGCCCACATCTGGTGCTGCCCCACCCCGGAGGCGAAGATCGCCTCGGGCCCGGCCAACGCACCCAGCCGCTCGATCACCAGTTGGGGGGCCAGGCTGCTGTCGTCGGGAGTGTCGTAGCCCAGCGGGTAGCGGCTCTTGACTCCGGCCAGCAGCCCGACCCACTCCTCGTAGTCCCCGGTGTTGCCGGCGTCGGCCTCGGCGCGCAGCAGCGTCAGCAGATCGGTGATCACCGCGCGGGCGTCGCCGACGATCGGCACGTCGGCGTAGCGGTTCTTGCCGATCTCGGCCGGATCGATGTCGGCGTGGATGATCTTGGCGTTCGGTGCGAAGGAGTCCAGGTTGCCGGTGACCCGGTCGTCGAAGCGGGCCCCCAGGGAGATGATCAGGTCGGCCCGCTGGAGGGAGGCGACCGCGGCCACGGTGCCGTGCATGCCGGGCATCCCCAGGTGCTGGGGGTGGCTGTCGGGGAAGGCGCCGCGGGCCATCAGCGTGGTCACGACCGGCATTCCGGTGAACTCGGCCAGCTGGCGCAGCTCGCGCCACGCGCCCGAGGCGATGACTCCGCCGCCGACGTACAGAACAGGACGGCGCGACTCGAGGATCAGTCGCCCCGCCTCGCGGATCTGCTTGGCGTGGGGGGTAGTGGTCGGGCGGTAGCCCGGCAGGCTCAGTTGGGTCGGCCACTCGAAGTCGGTCATCGCCTGCAGCGCCGACTTGGCGACGTCGACCAGCACCGGACCGGGACGGCCGGTGGAGGCGATGTGGAAGGCCTCGGCGATGGTCTGCGGGATCAGCTGCGGATCGGTGACCAGAAAGTTGTGCTTGGTGATCGGCATCGTGATGCCGCGGATGTCGGCCTCCTGGAAGGCGTCGGTGCCGATCGACGCCGCGCCGACCTGCCCGGTGACTGCCACCATCGGGACCGAGTCCATGTGCGCATCGGCGATCGGGGTGACCAGGTTGGTCGCGCCGGGGCCGGAGGTGGCCATGCAGACGCCGACCCGTCCGGTCGCCACTGCGTAGCCGGAGGCTGCGTGCCCGGCACCCTGCTCGTGGCGCACCAGGATGTGGCGGATCTTCGTGGAGTCCATCAACGGGTCGTACGCCGGCAGGATCGCCCCGCCAGGGATGCCGAAGAGGTGCTCGACGCCGGCGTTCTCCAGGGACTTGATCAGGCTTTGTGCGCCGGTCATCGACTCGGAGGCGGATGACTGCGGGTGGCTCATGATTTCTTCCCTCATCTGGTGCAAGCGGGCGGGACCAACAAAAAGCCCCTCGGCCGATGACGGCGAGGGGCGGACGCGTGGAGATGAACCAGCAGGCTCAACTCACGCGTCGCGTGGATACGAGGATCTGATGGCACATGCTCCAACGTTGACTGCCGTACCCGGCCGCCGTCAAGCAACTATGACAGCCGTCCCATTATGCGGTACGCCGATCTCAGATGTCGGTTGGCCCCCGCGGGTCACTCCGCAGCTCGGGGCAGCACCCGCTGAGCAGCCGCGTGCTCGGTGATCGATCGGGCCATCGCAATATCGCGCCCGGTGACTCCCCCGACGTCATGACTGGTCAACCGCACCCCCACGGTGGCGTAGCGCAGCTCCAGGTCGGGGTGATGGTCGCTGGCCTCGGCGAGCTCGCCGATCGAGTTCACCAGCACCAGTCCGGTGCGGAAGTTACCGGTGTCGAATGTCGCGCTCAGGCTCGCTCCGCCATCTTGCCCGTCGCCGTCCCCGTCGCCGCCGTCGTACTCCCAGGCCACCAGCTGCTCTTCGGCTACCCGCTCGGCGGACAGCACTTCTCGGTCTCTCATGGTGCCGAGGGAAGCACAGCCTGGCCGATCGGTCCAGGGTTGTAGGCGATCTCCCAGCGGAAGCCGTCGGGGTCGCAGAAGTAGCCGGTGTAGCCACCCCAGTCCCGCTCGGTGGCGTCACCGACGCTCTTCGCTCCGGCCTTGCGCGCGTGTTCGAGCACCCGATCCACGCCCTCCTTGGTCGCACAGTTGTGAGCCAGGGACACCGGCGGTACCCCGCCCCAGGTCGGCGCCGAGCCGATCTCCTGCTCGAAGGCGACGGCGTCCCACAACGACAGCACGACCTTGTCGGCCACCTTGAACATCAGCACCTCGCGGGGCTCGTCCAGGGCCGGCTCCCAGCCGAGACCGTCGACGTAGAACGTCCTCGATGCCATCAGGTCGCGGACGGCGAGGGTGATGAAGCTGACGCGTTGGTCCATGCCGATCAGCCTGACATACCGGTGCTCGCGGAGGCGCTCGAAGAAACCGACATGGTCACCTGCACGCTCATCCCGAGCGCCCCGACCCCAGGTGGAGCGCCGGGGGGGCAGGCCAAACTGATGATTCAAGACGGTGAGGTCAGGGTCAACGGTGAGATCGAGGTGCGGCGTGGACGCAAGCTGGTGACGGGCGATCGCGTGGAGCTAGAGGGGTACAGCTGGCTGGTCAACCTCG
>JBBPYJ010000108.1:0-21486 GCA_038200025.1 Propionibacteriales bacterium
GCACGCATCGTCAGGATCGTGGTGATGAAGTTCACCGACCCCAAGATCGTGCCCAGACCCGCCAGATACAGACCCATGATCCACAGGTCGCCACCGACCCCGGGTGAACGGATCGCGTCTGAGAGCGGCGTGTAGGCGAACCAGCCGAAGGCAGCGGCACCACTGGGGGTCAGGAAACCCGAGGCGGCGATCAGACCGCCGAAGAGGTAGAGCCAGTAGCTGAGCATGTTCAACCGTGGGAAGGCGACATCCGGCGAACCGATCTGCAGCGGCATGATCATGTTGCTGAACCCGAAGAACAGCGGGGTCGCGAAGAGCAGCAGCATGATGGTGCCGTGCATCGTGAAGAGCTGGTTGTAGAGATGGTCGCTGACGATCTGCGAGCCGGGGAACGCCAACTCCGAGCGGATCAGCATGGCCATCAGGCCGCCGACCATGAACCAGGCGAACGACGTGACCAGATACATCTTGCCGATCAGCTTGTGATCGGTGGTGGTCAACATCCGAACGACCAGCGTGCCGAGCGGCTTGCGCTCGGACGGAGGCGCGACGGTGGTGCGGTCTGCTGTGGCGGTCATTCGGCACCTGCTTCGGTTTCAATTGATCCGGCGGGGGTGCGCGCATTTTCGCCACCGAGCAGCGGGGCATCGCTGACCTGCCCCTTGGCCTCGAGCTTCTGCAAGTACGCGTCGTAGTCGGCGCGGCTGACGATCTCGACGTTGAAGATCATCCGCGAGTGGGACACCCCGCAGAGTTCGGCGCACTTGCCGGGGTACGTGCCTTCCTGCATCGGCGTCACCTGGAAGTGGTTGACCTTGCCAGGCACCACATCCATCTTGATCAGGAAGCTCGGCACCCAGAAGTCGTGGATGACGTCCGGCGAGTTCAGATTGAACTGCACGGTCTCGCCGACCGGCAGCACCAGGGTCGGGATGTAGTCCGCGGTGCCGATCTCGTAGACGTTCGGCGCGTCGACCGCGTCCTCGTCGGGATAGTTGAAGGTCCACTGCCACTGCTGCCCGACGACCTCGATCGTGTGATCCGGATTCTCCACTTCGTCGAGGAGCGCGTTCTGGACGTTGACGGTGTGGAAGAAGAACACCACGACCATAATCACCGGAGCGATCGTGTAGAAGATCTCCAAAGGCAGGTTGTAGCGCGTCTGGACTGGGATCTCGTCGTCGCGGCGCCGGCGGAACTTGAAGCAGGCGTAGAAGATAAGCCCCCACACGATGCCACCGGTGATCATTGCCGCCACCCAGGCCCAGCGCCACAGATCGAAGGTGTAGTGCGAGGTCGCAGTGACATCACGCGCGGGCATCGCCAAGTTCTGCAATTCTTGCGCGGAAGCGCCGCAACCAGTCAGCAGCATGACCACGGCTGCCACGGTCACGAACTGCAGCACCCGCTGGGGTCTCAACGCAGCCATCAGGAGCCTCTCTCTCGGACGGCACTCCACACCTGGAGACTCTATCCGAATGAGACCAAGATTCCTTGGCGGGGGTGCCGGAGTAAGTTCAAGGCGTGAGCAACTCCGGGCGGGTCGCCCAGACGCCGCCGCCTGTGGTCTGGGACGCCGCTTCGGCGCAGGCTCTGCACCCGGCCGCGCGTGAGGTGCTGCTCGCCGCCCTCGACGCCGGGTACGCCGATCCGCGCCGGTTGCACGGTGCCGGCCGGTCCGCCCGACTGCTGCTGGACAACGCCCGGGAGGTGCTGGCCCAAGGCCTGGGTGTCCGCCCCGACGAGGTCAGTCTCACCAGCAGCGGCACCGACGCCGTACATCGCGGTCTGCTCGGCCTGCTCGGGGGTCGGGCCCGCGTCGCCAGCACCGTCGTCCGCACCGCCGTCGAGCACTCCAGCGTGGTGCACGCGATCAGCTGGGCCCAGGCTCGCGAGGTCGTCGTCGGCGTCGACAGGTCCGGGCGCGCCGCCCCCGAGGCGTACGCCGCGGCCATCGCCGCCGCGCCGGCCCCGGTCGCGCTGGTCGCCACCCACAGCGCCAATCACGAGGTCGGCACCGTCCAACCCGTCGAGGAGGTCGCTGCCGCCATCGGCGGCGTACCGCTGATGTGCAACGCCGCAGCGTCCGCTGGGCGCCTCCCTCTGCCGAACGGCTGGTCGATCGCGACCGCCTCGGCGCACAAGTGGGGCGGGCCGGCCGGGGTGGGCATCCTGTGCATCCGCAAGGGCACCCGTTGGCGCAACCCCTTCCCCGCCGACGACCGGATCGACGAACGCGGGTGCGGGTTCGAGAACGTGCCCTCGGCACTGGCCGCCGCGGCGGCCCTTCAGGCCACCATCGCCGAGCGCAAGGACGTCAACACCCTGCACTTTCGCCTGATCGAGAAGATCCGCACCCGCGTCGCGGCCCTACCCGACGTGGAGGTGGTCGGGGACCCGACGAACCGGCTCCCCCACCTGCTGACGTTCTCCTGTTTGTACGTAGACGGCGAGGCGTTGGTGACCGAACTGGACCGGCGCGGCTTCGGCGTCGCCTCGGGCTCAGCCTGCACCACCTCGACGCTGACACCCAGTCACGTGCTGGCTGCGATGGGGGTGCTGACCCACGGCAACATCCGGTTGTCCCTGCCCTGGGTAGTGCCTCCTGCCGAGGGGACACAGGGACCGACCAGCGGGATCGAGGCCGACGTCGAGCGGTTCCTGACCGAGCTGCCGCTGATTCTGGGCGAGCTTCGGTCTCGGATCGGACTGGCGTGAGCGCTCCCGAGCCTGTCCGGCCGGACTCCCCGAACCTGGAGCTGGACTGCCGCGACCTGCGGTGTCCGCTGCCGATCATCGAGCTGGCTCGGCACCTCGGCGAGGTGGCGGTCGGCGAGACCCTGGCCGTGGTCGCGCGGGATCCTGCGGCGCTGATCGATGTCCCCGCCTGGGCGCGAATGAAGGATCAGGAGTATCTCGGAGACGACCTCACCGGCGACGGTGTCGCCCGCTTTTGGGTCCGCCGCCGCAGTTGACCGGCCGGTCAGGGCGGGTCAGCTCAGGTGCGGCGCGACCACGGCCGCGGCGTCGGCGCCGTACGCGCCCTCGAGCCTGACCAGGAACTCCGCTGCGGTGAAGGTGTACTCCTGGGTGCCCACAGACTCCACGACGTACGCGGCGAGCACGCAGCCGACCTGCGCGGCATGGACGTGCGGCAGGTCCCACGACAGCCCGGCCAGGAAGCCGGATCGGAAGGCATCGCCGACCCCGGTCGGCTCCAGAGTCTTGACACCCCTTACGGCCGGAAGCTCGATGATCTCGCCGTCGCGGGAGGTCAGCCTGACCCCGTCGGCACCCAGGGTGGTGACCTGGAAGTCGACACGATCGAGGATCTGCGCCGCCGACCAGCCGGTCTTGGACTCGATGAGGTGGGATTCGTACTCGTTGGAGAACAAGATCGCCGCGCCCTCGACCAGCTCGCGGATCAACTCTCCGTCGCCGAAGGCGAGCTGCTGGCTGCAGTCGGAGATGAAGCGGTAGCCCCGCTGGCGGCACTCGCGGGTGTGGCGCAACATCGCCTCGGGGTCGTCGGCGCCGATCAGGACGTAGTCGGGCTCGCCTACCCGGGCCACGATGGGCGCCAACTCGATCAGTCGGGCCTCGCTCATCGCCCCGGGATAGAAGGAGGCGAACTGGGCCATCGTGGAGTCGGTGGTGCACACGAAACGGGCGGTGTGCAAGGTGTCGGAGATGTGCACCGAGTCGCAATCCACACCGTGCCGCTCCAACCAGGACCGGTAGTCGGTGAAGTCCTCGCCCGCGGCGCCGACCAGGACCGGGCGCAGGCCCAGACGGGACAGCCCGAAGCACATGTTGGGGGCCACGCCACCGCGCCGGATCTCCAGGTCCTCGACCAGGAACGACACCGAGAGCTTGTCGAGCTGTTCGACCACCAGGGAGTCAGCGAACTTGCCGCCGAAACTCATCAAGTGGTCGGTGGCAATGGATCCCGCGATCAGAAGCGACACGTGGGCGGACAATACCGTGTGTCAACTCAGTGGAACGAGTCTCCGCAGGCGCAGGAGCCGGTCGCGTTGGGGTTGTCGATCGTGAAGCCCTGCTTCTCGATCGAGTCAGTGAAGTCGATCATCGCGCCGTTCAGGTAGGGCACGCTCATCCGGTCGACGACCACGTTGACGCTGTCGAAGCTGGTGACGACGTCACCGTCAAGCGTGCGCTCATCGAAGAACAACTGGTAGCGCAGACCGCTGCAGCCACCGGGCTGCACCGAGATCCGCAGCTGGAGGTCGTCGCGCCCCTCCTGGGCGAGCAGGCTCTGGACCTTGTCAGCGGCCACGGGGCTCAGATTGATCTGGTCGGTACGGCGTTCGGTCTGGACCTGCTCAGTCATGGTGGTTGCTCCCAAAGTCGCAGTTGCGGGTACGTCATCTTCAATGGTCGCACATCCGGGGTTATTCCCCCGGCTCAGCGCGACCAGGTGCGCGCAACCCGCTCGGCCAGCATCGCCAACGCGTGCGCGGGGTCGGCCAGCGCCTGCTGCTCCCCCACCAGTTCGGAGACCGAGTAGGCCGACTCGATACCGAGGGCGCGCATCTCTCGCGCGCCCACCAGCACCTGCCCGGCCAGCGCGACGCACGGGCGCAGCGCCTGCTCGGCGATCTGCGCAACGCCGTACGGCACCTTGCCGGCGCGCGAGGAGAAGTCGAAGGAGCCTTCGCCGGTGACCACCAGGTCGGCTTTTCGCGCCCGGGTGCCCAAATCCAGCGCGTCGGCCACCAGGTCGAGCCCCGGGCGGCGATCCGCACCCAGGACGAGCAGCGCGAAGCCGATGCCACCGCCGGCTCCGGCGCCCTTATCCAGCGCCGTACGCCGCTGGGTCACCGCCGCGAACGCCTCCAGGATGGCGTCGACGGCGGGCACCCGCTCCTCGGCGATCCCCTTGGCCGGGCCGAAGGTCTTGGCGGTCCCGAAGAGCCCGGTCAGCGGGCTGTCGACGTCGCTGGCACAGATGAGCTCCACGCCGGTCACCCGCTCGTACGCCGGCGCCAGGTCGACCGAGCCGACTCCGGCCAGTCCCGCGACTCCGCCGTCCAGCGACACGTCGGCGGTCGCTCCCAGCGCGGCCAGGAATCCGGCGCCACCGTCGGTCGTGCCGCTGCCGCCGAGCCCCACAACGATCCGGCTCGCGCCGCCGCTGATCGCTTCGGCCACCAGCTGGCCGACGCCGACGGAGCTGGCGCGCTCGGCCTGTTCTGACCGCTCGGGGTCGGTCAGGTGCAGCCCGCACGCCTGCGCCGACTCGACGTACGCCGTGTCGCCGACCCGTAGCAGGGCCACCGGTACCGACTCCGCCAGCGGACCCCGGACCGTGACCGCCAGCAGCTCGCCACCGAGCGCCTCGTGCAGCACATCGACGAACCCCGGCCCCCCGTCGGCCATCGGCGCCAGGTCGAGGACGTCGCCCGGGGCATGCCGCGCCCAACCGGTCGCGATCGCGCGGGCCGCCTCGACCGCAGTCAGGGTGCCGGCGAAGGAGTCGGGAGCAATCAGCACGCGCATGGAGCCATCATGGCCGGTGGCTCCTCCTACGATGGAGGCACCATGTCTGCTGCCGAGAATGTGCGGATCCGGCCGATGCGCATCGACGACGTGCGGGCGGCCGAACGGCTCACCTCGAGCGGTTACCACGAGCTCGATCAGCGCACTGCGTCTCGCGACTGGCCCGCACCATCGCCGCGCTCGGGCGAGCCGTCCGTGCGGTGGGTGAACCGCACGCTGCACCTGCTGGAGACCGATCCCGGCGGCTGCTGGGTCGCCGAGGTCGACGAACAGATCGTCGGGGTCGCGATCTCGCTCACCCGGGAGCTGATGTGGGTGCTGTCGTCGTACGCCGTGCTGCCCGCCCTCCAAGGACGCGGGATAGGCACCCAGCTGCTCGCCGCCGCACTGCACCACGGTCGCGGCTGTCTGCGCGGGATGCTGAACGCCTCGGCCGACCCGGGCGCGGCTCGTCGCTACCGGCTCGCCGGCTTCGATCTGCACCCGCAGATGCTCCTCGCCGGACCAGTGCCGCGCGAAGTCCTGCCCGCCGTCGGACGAGTCCGCGAGGGATCGGCTGGCGACTTCGACCTGATGGACTCGATCGATCGGCGTACCCGCGGTGCCGCCCATGGCCCCGACCACGCCTTGCTGTCCGACCAGTTCCTGCTGCTGGTGGCCGATCGTCCCGCGGGCTCGGGCTACTGCTTCGTCGACGGCACCGGTACGCCGGCGCTGCTCGCCGCCACCAACCGCCGTACCGCTGCCGACCTGTTGTGGTCGGCGCTGGCGATCAGCACCCCCGACCGGCCGATCACCATCGGCCACATCACCGCGGCCAACCAGTGGGCGGTCGACGTGGGGATGACGGCGCGGATGGCCCTGCACCAGCGCGGCTACCTGGCGCTTCGGCACGTGAAGCCGCCGACCGGCTACCTGGCGCACGGCTCCCTGCTCTAGGGCTCCGGGGCGGGAACGGTCGGGCGGTCCCGCCTCGACGGCACCCACCGTACGATGGGTCTATGACCACCATCGATCTGCCGCTGCTCCCGCTGGGCAAGGGCCGGGACCTGGAGTCCGAACGGGGGGTTGAGTGCCCCGGTGATCTGCCGTCCGCCTCCGACCCCGACCTGGTGGCTCGCGCGGTGGCCGCCAAGGAAGCGTTGGGCGAGCGGGTGTTCGTGCTCGGTCACCACTACCAGCGCGACGAGGTCATCGCCTTCGCTGACGTCACCGGCGACTCCTTCAAGCTGGCCCGCGACGCCGCGGCCCGCCCCGAGGCTGAGTTCATCGTGTTCTGCGGGGTGCACTTCATGGCCGAGTCGGCCGACATCCTCACCGGGCCGGAGCAGAAAGTGATCCTGCCCGACCTGTCCGCCGGCTGCTCGATGGCCGACATGGCCCGGCTCCCCCAGGTCGAGGACGCCTGGGATGCCCTGATCGACGCTGGCGTCGCCGACGACGTCGTACCGGTGACCTACATGAACTCCAGCGCCGACATCAAGGCCTTCTGCGGACGCAACGGTGGCGTGGTCTGCACGTCGTCGAACGCCGACGTAGCGCTGGAGTGGGCCTTCGACCAGAAGGCGGACCGCGAATCCGGTGGGAAGGTGCTCTTCCTCCCCGACCAGCATTTGGGCCGCAACACCGCGGTACTGAAGATGGGGATGAGCCTGGACGACTGCGTGGTGTGGAACCCGCATCTGCCCAACGGCGGACTCACCGTGGACGAGCTGCGCGCCGCCAAGGTGATCCTGTGGCGCGGGCACTGCTCGGTGCACGGCCGCTTCACCACCGACGTCATCGACGAGCTGCGGGCCAAGCACGAGGGCATCAACATCCTCGTGCACCCCGAGTGCACCCACGAGGTAGTGCTCGAGTCCGACCTGGTCGGGTCCACCGAGTTCATCATCAAGACCATCGAGGCCGCACCCGCCGGCTCGATCTGGGCGATCGGCACCGAGCTCAACCTGGTCAAACGACTGGCCGACACCCACACCGACAAGGAGATCGTCTTCCTGGATCGCAACGTCTGCTACTGCTCGACGATGAACCGGATCGACCTGCCCCACTTCGTGTGGGCGATGGAGTCCCTGGTCCAGGGTGTCGTGGTCAACCAGATCGATGTCGACGACGACACCGAGCACTACGCCCGGATCGCGCTGGAGCGGATGCTGTCGCTGCCGGGCAAGTCGCACCGCGACTGACCCTGCACCCACGGCGTATTGACCGCTCCCGCCCGCTGCCGTGCGGGCCCACCAACCGCTCCCGCCCCCTGGGTGGTGCTAGCGCCCCCACATACGGGGGCGCTAGCGCTACTGAGGGGGCGTTACCCGGACTACGCCGCAGCCCACCGGCCTGGGGCAGACCCCCACTCGAACGCAGTCGGTCCAACGCCCCACGCGCAGCGACCGCAGATCCGCCGATCCGCAGCGCCCGTCGAACCGCCGATCAGCTTCAGAGCCCCGGCGCGCCCCAGATCGCCAGCCAACGCTGAAGGTCGGCCTCCATGGGGAGTTCGCCGGTCAGGGTGTCGCGTACCGACATCTCCAGCAGGTTGTCGCGCTCCTGACCGCTGCCGGGCTTGGGCGCGAAGGGATAGAAGGTGCCCTGCTTGTAGAGGTAGACCAGCCCGACGTGGCGACCTGAGGCGTCAGCGAACGGCACCATCGTGCACAGCAGCCCGCCGGCGAAGCCCTGCTCGGTCAGGGTCGTGTTGACGGCGTGGAGGTCGGTGCACAGCCCCCCGGTGTCGAGGGGGTCGCCGGAGGAGACCAGCCAAGTGAAACCGAACGAGTCCACCGACACCGTCACTTCGGGCGCGTCGGGGGCGGCGCGCAGGAGGGCGAGGACGTCGGTCTCCGCAGCGGCGTACGCCGCTCCGGCCGGCGCGCGATAGCACACCGACCCGGACCCCAGCGGCTTGAAACCCGGTGCCGTCTCCAGGGTGATCGCCGCACTCGGCACCGCGAACAGCGAGTCCAGATCGGGTGCCTTGACACGACTTCGCCCGGTCAGGGAATGCCACAGACCCATGCCGTCAGCCCGTCGGTCGCGAGAGCTCGGCCTGGATCTTGGCCAGCTGCTCGAGCCGCTCCTCGAGGCTGGGATGGGTCGAGGTCAGCGTCTTCAGGCTGACCCCCGCGACCGCCGGTGCAATGAAGAACGCGTTCATCGCGCTGCTGGCGCGCAGGTCGCGCTTGGGGATGGTGTTGATCTCGCCGGTGATCTTGGTCAGCGCCGAGGCCAGCGCGGCTGGCTTCATGGTCAGGTGGGCCCCGGCCCGGTCCGCCGCCAGCTCGCGATAGCGCGACAGCAGCCGGGTCAAGAAGAAGCTGATGGCATAGACCACCAGACTCAGCGCCAGGGCGACCAGGAACGCCGGGGTCCCACCCCCGTTGTTGCTGGAGCGCCGCATCCCCATCCCGCCGAACTGCGCGGCCCGGGTCAGCATCCCGGCGAGGATGCCGGCCGAGGAGGCCACCGTCATCACCAGCACGTCGCGGTGGGCGACGTGGGAGAGCTCGTGGGCCAGCACGGCCTCGAGCTCCTCGGCGTCGAGGGTCTGCAGGATGCCGGTCGTCACGCAGACCACCGAGCGCGCGGGTGAGCGGCCGGTCGCGAAGGCGTTGGGCAGGGACGAGTCGGAGATCCCGACCCGCGGCTTGGGCATGTCGGCCAGCGCGCAGAGCCGGTCGATCATGCCGTGCAGCTCGGGTGCCTCGGCCGGGCTGACCTCGCGGGCCCGCATCGCGCGCATCGCGACCTTGTCCGAGGACCACCACTGATAGAAGGCCACGCCGATGCCGCCGATCGCGAACAGCGGTGCGTACTGCGGCGGGAAGGCATACATCAGCCCGACGATCAGCGCGACGAACAAACCGCCGAGCAGGAACATCACCGTCGTCATCCGCACGGTGAGCCCGGTGTCGGGCAGGAAGCGGGATCGGGCCATCTCAGCCCGGGATCAGACCGTCGTCGGCCAACATTTCGCGGACCTCGTCCAAGGTGGCGTCGGCCGGCGGCAGGATCACGTCGGACTCGTCCAGGCTGTTCTCGTCATGGGCGCTGCCCGCGGCGCGTACGCCGTCCAGCAGTGCGGCCAGGGCGACGGCGAACCGCTCCTCGTCACCCGCCTCGACCGCGCTCTCCACACCCGCGTCGAACTCGTTGAGCCTCGTCAGGTCACCCTCGGCGACATCGAACTGGCCCTCGCCGAGGATCCGGACGATCATGACCGCGACTCGCCGTTGGACTCGGCGGTTTCCTGGGCCGTCTCCTCGCCCAGAATGTCGCCCTGGTCACCCGCGTTGATCGCCTGTGGAGCGGCCCCGGCCTTGAGCCGGGCCAGCTCGGCCTCGACGTCGGAGCCGGAACTCATCGCGTCGAGCTCGCGGGAGATGTCGTCGCTGGGACTAGAGGAGGTGACATCGTCGAGTGCACCCGAGGCGATCAGCTCGTCGATGGCACCGGCACGCGCCTGCATCTGGGCGGTCTTGTCCTCGGCGCGCTGGACCGCCATCCCGACGTCGCCCATCTCCTCGCCGACGCCGGACAGCGCCTCGTTGATGCGGGTCTGGGCCTCGGCCGCGGTGTAGGTGGCCTTGATGGTCTCCTTCTTGGTGCGGAAGGCCTCCACCTTGGCCTGCAGCCGACGCTGCGCCAGGGTCAGCTTCTCCTCCTCACCCTGGAGCTGAGCGAACTGGGTTTGCATGTCGCCGATCTGCTGGGACACTCCCGACTTGCGGGTCAGCGCCTCCCGGGCCAGATCCTCGCGGTCCATCGAGAGCGCCTTCTGGGCCTGCCCCTGCAGCTTCTCCGACTGCTGCTCGAGCTGGGCGATCTGGAGCTCGACCCGCTTGCGGCTGGTGGCGACGTCGGCCACGCCGCGGCGTACCTTCGTCAACAGCTCCATCTGCCGCTGATAGCTGTAGTCAAGGGTCTCGCGGGGGTCCTCCGCGCGGTCCATCGCCTTGTTGGCCTTGGACCTGAAGATCAGCGTCATACGCTGCCAAAGACTCATGACCTCACCCTAGGCGCTCTGACAAGTCTGCGCATCGTCGCGCCCGCACCCATGGCCAGCGGCGGTAGGCTGATCACATCGAGGCATCTCTCCACACCGAAGGCCACCGCGTTGTTCCGTCGTAGCAAAGTCCCGACCGAGTCGGTCGCCCCCGTCAAGGTCGACGGCAAAGGCCGCGCGACCCCGAGCCGCCGCGAGGCGCAGGCTGCCGCCAAGGCGCGGGCCAAGACTCCGCGCTCGCGCAAGGAGCAGTCCGCCGCCCAGCGCAGCGTCCGCGCCGAGCAGACCCAGAAGATGCGGATGGCGATGAAGACCGGCGATGAGCGCTTCCTCCCGGCTCGCGACAAGGGTGCGGTCAAACGCTTCATCCGGGACTTCATCGACGTGAGGTTCTCGTTCATCGAACTGTTGCTGCCACTGCTGCTGGGGACGATGGTGCTCGGCTACTCCGGCAACGCCACGCTGGCCCAGATCGGCAACGCGGTGATGATGGGCGCGATCCTGCTGGTGGTCTTCGACATCTTCCGTATACGCTGGAACCTGCGCCGTGAGCTGGGGCGCCGCTTCCCCGAGGCGCCGTTGAAGGGCACCACCTACTACGCGATCATGCGATCGCTGCAGATGAAGTTCATGCGGATGCCCAAGGCGCAGCTCAAGATCGGGCAGCCGTTGCCCGAGAACTACCGCTGAGCACCGCCGGGTCCGACCCGATCATCAGCGGTCGACGAGCGACGGCACGTCAACGATGACCGGCACCCTGATCGGACTGGTCGCCGCGGTGGTCGCGGCGGCCCTGTTCGGCGTTGCCGCAGTGCTGCAGGCCTATGCGGTGCGCACCGAACAGCACCCGATGGAGTCGCTGGCCGGGTTCGTGATCGCCGCGATCCACAACCGCTACCTGCTGCTGGTGATCGCCGCCTATCTGGCCGGCTTCGTGCTGCACGCGGTGTCCATCTGGTATCTCCCGCTCTACCTGGCCCAGGCCGCGGTCTCGCTGTCCCTGCCGATCACCGCCCTCGGCGCCGCCCGGTTGCGCGAGCGGCTGGGCACTGCGGAGTGGCTGGCGGTGGCCGGCATCGTCGCCGGGTTGGTGCTGGTCAGCATCGGCTCCGGCGAACCCGGGGCGAGTCGGTCGTCGGTGGCCTTCGCGCTGCTGCTGTGGGTCGGGGTCGTGGTGCTCGGCGTCGTCGGCCTCGTCAGCGGCCGGGTCGGTGCGGGGGTCCTGGGAGCGGTCGCCGGACTGGGGTACGCCGGGTCCGCGATCGGGGTGCGCGCGGTGGCCACCCCCCTGGACCTCCCCGTCCTAGCAGCGGCGCTGGCGGTGCCGGCGTACGGGTTGCTGGCCTTCTGGCTCTACTCCCTGGCCCTGAACCGCGCCGCCGTCGCCGGGGCGTCCGCACCGCTGGTGGTGGGTCAGACCGTGGTGCCGGCCCTGGTCGGCATCTGGGCGCTCGGCGACTCGGTCCGCGACGGCTGGGTCGTGGTGGTGGCGCTGGGCATGACGCTCGCAGTCGGCGGCGCCGTACTGCTCAGTCGGTCGACCGCCGGTCCGGTGAGCCCGTCTTCCTCGGATCCCGCTCGATAGCGCCGTCGAGAATCTCGTCGATCGCGCTCATCGTCGACTCCTCCAGTCGTACGCCGGCCGCCTTGACGTTGTCGGTGACCTGCTCGGGCCGACTGGCACCGATGATCGCCGCGGACACGTTCTTGTTCTGCAGCACCCAGGCGACCGCGAGCTGCGCCATCGTCAGCCCGGCCTCCTCGGCCACCGGGCCCAGCTTCTGCACGCGGGTCAGGACGTCGTCGTTCATGAACCGCTCGATCATGTCCGCGCCACCCTTGGTGTCGGTGGCTCGCGACCCTTCTGGCGGCTGCTCGCCGGGCTTGTACTTCCCGGTCAGCACGCCCTGGGCGATCGGGCTCCACACGATCTGGCCGAGGCCGAGCTCCTCGCTGGTGGGCACCACCTCGTCCTCGATGACGCGCCACAACATGTTGTACTGCGGCTGGTTGGACACGAACGGGATGTGCAGCTCGCGGGCCAGGGCGTGCCCTTGGCGGATCTGCTCGGCCGTCCACTCGCTGACCCCGATGTAGTGCGCCTTGCCTGAGTGGACGACGTCGGCGAAGGCCTCCATCGTCTCCTCCAGCGGAGTCGCGTTGTCGAACCGGTGAGCCTGGTAGAGATCGACGTACTCGGTGCCCAGACGCCGCAGCGACCCCTCGATCGACTCCCGGATGTGCTTGCGCGAGAGCCCGTCGTCGTTCTGCTTGCGCTCGTTGGTGGGGAAGTAGACCTTCGTGAAGATCTCCAGACCCTCGCGACGCTCGCCCTTCAGCGCCTCGCCGAGCACTGTCTCCGCGGCGGTGTTGGCGTAGACGTCGGCGGTGTCGAAGGTCGTGATGCCCTCGTCGAGCGCCTGCCGCACGCAGGCGTGGGCCGCCTCCTTCTCCACCTGCGAACCGTGGGTGAGCCAGTTTCCGTAGGCGATGGCCGAGATCCTCAGGCCGCTCGCTCCAAGATTTCGAATTTCCATATCCCGACCCTAGCGAACCAACCTGACAGCACCGCCTACCGGACCGACCGGACCGTCCCAACCCGGATAGTCCCTGGCGTACGGACTCTTCAACGGCTCGATCCGGGGTCCGAACGTCAGGGACTATCTCCCGCAGGGAACACTTGGGGGCATGGTCACGCCGAACTCCCCCACTGCCGATGTCTCCGCCCGGATCGCGTGGTCCGACGACGCCGGGGCGATCGCGGCCGTCCAGGCCCGCGCCTGGCGCGACCTCTACGCCGACCTGCTGCCCGAGGAGGCGCTGACAGCAGAGGCCTTTGCCGAGCACCCACAGGCCTGGCAGGCGCTGCTGTCGCGGCCCAAGGATGCGCGTCAGCGCGCCCTGGTCGCGCTGGACCGCAACCGCGTGGTCGGTTTCGCGCTGACAGCCCCCGCCATGGATCCCGACTGCGACCCGGTCACCGACGGGGAGCTCGCCGACCTGACCGTCGACCCGGCCGACCGTCGGGCCGGGCACGGCTCGCGGCTGCTGCAGGCTGGTGTCGACACCCTGCGCGCGGACCGGTTCACCCGGGCGGTGACCTGGGTGAACGCCACCGACGACGCGCTCCGGAAGTTCTTCGAGGAGGCCGGTTGGGCCGCCGACACCGCGCATCGCGAGCTCGACCTGGACGGCTCGGGAACCACGGTGGTCAAGCAGGTCCGGCTGCACACGTCGCTGGAGGTTGAGTGACGGGCTCGTCCGCCCCGGAGGACGCCCCGCCCGCTGCACCCGCTCCGAACGACTGGCCCGCCGGTCGCGCCGCGATCATCCGGGACTCCCTGGCCGTCGGGGTCGCCACCGGGACCTACGGGATCTCCTTCGGGGCGGTCTCGGTCGCGGCCGGGCTGACCGTCGCCCAGACCTGCGTGCTGTCCCTGCTGATGTTCACCGGCGCCTCCCAGTTCGCGCTGGTGGGGGTCGCCGCAGCCGGGGGCAATCCGTTCTCGGGCGCCCTGACCGCAGTGCTGCTGGGCTCGCGCAACACCCTCTACGGCCTGCGGATGGCGCCGCTGCTGGCCTACAGCGGCGTACGACGCCTCGGTGCCGCGCATCTGCTCATCGACGAGTCCACCGCCATGGGGGTGACCCGCGACTCGCGACCCGCAGTGCGGACCGGCTTCCTGACCACCGGCCTCTCGGTCTTCTTGATGTGGAACACAGCCACCGCCATCGGCGCGGCGGCGGGGACCGCGATCGGCGACCCGCGCACCTACGGACTCGACGCCGCGGTCGGCGCGGCGTTCCTGGCGCTGGTGTGGCCACGGCTGGCCGACAACCGCAACCGGCTGGTGGCTCTCGCCGCCGCGATCGTCGCTCTTGGGCTGGTGCCGGTGACCGCGCCCGGCGTCCCCGTGCTGGCCGCCGGTGGAGTCGCGCTGCTCGCCGGCCTGCTGTCGCGAGGTGCCGCCCTTGCCGAGCTGCCTGAGGCGCCGGCCCACCCCGGACGGGTGGACGAGCGATGAGTCCGACCACCTGGACCGCGATCCTGCTGGCCTCCGGGGTCTGCTACCTGCTGAAGCTGGCCGGGCTCTCGGTGCCGCCGCGGGTGCTGGACCACCCGGTCGTCGCCCGGGTGGCAGACCTCATCCCGGTCGCTCTGCTGGCCGCACTGGTGGCCGTACAGGTCTTCGCCGACGGCCCGGCAATGGTGATCGACGCTCGGCTCCTGGGCTTGGCGGTGGCCCTGGTGCTGTTGCTCCTGCGGGCGCCGTTCCTGGTGGTGGTGGTCGGCGCCGCTGCAGCAGCCGCTGCCCTCCGGCTGATCGGTTGAAATGCAGATCGCCCCCGGGAGCGCAGAGCTCCCGGGGCCAACCCTTTCCTCAGGGGTTCAGATGTTCATCAGACCTTCACCGAATCCAGGACCGCCATGATGTCGACGGGCGAGGACGCCTGACGAAGCCGCTCGACCTGGGCCTCGTCGAGGAAGACCTCGGCGATCTTGCCCAGCAGCTTCAGGTGGTCGTTGCCGGCACCGGCGATCCCGACGACGAACTCGACTGGCTTGCCGTTCCAGTCCAGGCCTTCGGGGTAGCGCACGAAAGAGATCGCGGTGCGCTTGATCGAAGGCTTGGCCTCGTTGGTGCCGTGCGGGATCGCCAGCAGGTTGCCCATGTAGGTCGACACCGACTCCTCGCGGGTGTGCATCGCATCGACGTACGACGCGTCAACCGCACCGCAGGCGACCAGCAGCTGACCGGCCTCGGTGATGGCGTCGGCCCGTGTGCGGCCCGCGCCGTTCAGCACGATCGACTCAGTCGCGAGCACCTCCGCATCGTCGCCGGACGGACCCCCAGCCGAGCCCACAGCCGGAGGAGCGGCAGGTGCGGATCCGCCCACGCGCGCTCCCGCGCCGGCCATCGCCGCAGCGTTGCGCTGCTGGACCAGCTCGACGATCTCGTCGTACCGCGGGCTGGCCATGAAGTTGTCGACCGACACATGCACCGCCGAACCGGTCTTCTGCCGAGCCCGGTCAGTCAGGTCCTGGTGCGACACCACCACATCGAAGGTGTCGGTCAGGTTCGAGATCGCCTTGTTGATGACGGTGACTTCGGTGAAGCCGGCCCCGTGGACCTTCTTACGCAGCACCGAGGCGCCCATCGCCGACGAACCCATGCCGGCGTCGCAGGCGAAGACGATCTGCTTGATCGGGCCGGTGGCAACCTCGCCACCGCCGGTCAGCATGGAGCCGACCGAGGACTTCTTGCCCTTGTTGGCTTCCATCTGCGAGGTGGCGGAGGTGAGGTCACCCTCGTCGTCGCCCTTGTCGAACTTCAGCAAGGCGCCGGCCACCGCGAAGGAGACACCGGCGGCGACGACGACCGACAAAGTGACGCCTATCAGGCTGCTCGGAGGCGCGGCGGCCCAGACGGCGATGATCGAGCCCGGCGAGGCCGGGGACCGCAGACCGGAGCCGAAGGCGACGTTGGTGGCCACCCCGGCCATTCCCCCGGCCATCACGGCCAGGACCAGCTTGGGCTTCATCAGCACGTAGGGGAAGTAGATCTCGTGGATGCCGCCGATGAACTGGATCAGGATCGCGCCGGGAGCAGACGCCTTGGCGATCCCCTTGCCGAAGACCATGAAGGCCAGGAGCAGACCCAGGCCCGGACCGGGGTTGGCCTCGAGCAGGAACAGGATCGACTTGCCCTTGTCGAGGGCCTCAGCGGTGCCGAGCGGGGTCAGGATGCCCTGGTTGATGGCGTTGTTGAGGAACAGGATCTTGGCCGGCTCGATGAAGACCGAGGTCAACGGGAGCAGGTTGTTGTTGACCAGGGTGTCCACGACGTTGGAGGCCACCTTGCTGAACGCCTCCACGAACGGGCCGGCCACGACGAACCCGATCACCGCCAGGAATCCACCCCAGATGCCCGCGGAGAAGTTGTTGATGAGCATCTCGAAACCGGGACGGATCTTGTGCGACCACAGCTCGTCGAGCTTCCTCATGGACCAGCCACCGAGCGGGCCCATCACCATCGCGCCGAGGAACATCGGCACGCTCGCACCCGCGATCGCACCCATGGTCGCGATGGCACCGACGACACCACCACGGATGTTGTCGTTGTACATCATCCGGCCACCGGTGTAGCCGATCAGCAACGGCAGCAGATAGGTGATCATCGGACCGACGATCCCGCCGCCGTCGGCGTCCCAGCCCCCGAGGGCCGATACGAACCCGTAGGTGGACTGCCCCGCCTCCAGGCCCGGCACGTAGCCGAAGACCTTTTCGCCGATCAGGGTGATCCAGCCGGTCTGGATGAACAAGGCGGTGATCAGGCCCCAGGCGATGAACGCCCCGATGTTGGGCAGGACCATGTTGGACAAGAACGTGCCGAAGCGCTGCACGTGCAGGCGCGCTCCACCCCGAGACGGGGTATCTGTTGTGCTGGCCATGGGGACCTTCCTTGACGAGGGCCGACGCGGTGTGCCGACTCGGGTGGATACGAATGAGGTGGGCTGTGATGGCGATCACCCGGATCTGTGTTCATCTTTATATCCGGCCCATTTGGGCATAGTCAAGGGTCTCAGACAACACGATCGAAGATTTTCCCACCTAAGTGCGCTACGGTGATCTCACCAACAACTCATCTTCTCGAAGGAGATCCATGAAGGCCCTGCGGTTCTACGCTCCCGAAGACGTCCGGCTCGAGGACGTGCCCGAGCCCGAATGCGGCCCGGACGAGATCAAGCTCAAGGTCAAGAACTGCTCGACTTGTGGCACCGACGTCAAGATCTTCTACAACGGCCACCAGAACCTCACTCCCCCGCGCACCATCGGTCACGAGATCGCCGGCGAGGTGGTCGAGGTCGGCGCCGACGTCAACGCGACGTACGAGGCGAACTGGTCGGTCGGCGACCGCGCCCAGGTGATAGCCGCCGTGCCGTGCGGTGACTGCTACGAGTGCAAGAAGGGGTGGATGGCGGTCTGTGCGAACCAGACGTCGGTCGGCTACCAGTACGACGGCGGCTTCGCCGAATTCATGATCGTGCCCGAGCAGGTGCTCAAGGTCGACGGACTCAACAAGATCCCCGATAACGTGGGGTACGACGAGGCCTCCGCGGCCGAGCCCTTCGCCTGCGCGATCAACGCCCAGGAGCTGCTCGACATCGAGGAGGGCGACACCGTCGTGGTCTTCGGTGCCGGCCCTATCGGCTGCATGCACATCCGGATCGCCCGCGGTGTGCACAAGGCTGGCCCGGTCTACCTGGTAGACGTCAACAACGAGCGGCTGAAGATGTCGGCCGACGCGGTGTCCCCCGAGGAGACCATCAACGGCGCCGAGGTCGACGTTGTCGCTCGGGTGATGGAGCTGACCGGCGGCCGTGGCGCCGACATCATCATCACCGCCACGTCCGCCAACGTCACCCAGGAGCAGGCCATCTCGATGGCGGCGCGCAACGGCCGGATCTCTTTCTTCGGTGGCCTGCCCAAGACCGACCCGACCATCAGCTGCGACTCCAACGTCGTGCACTACCGCCAGCTGCACATCCACGGTGCCAACGGCTCGGCCCCCGAGCACAACAAGCGCGCCCTGCAATACATCGCCACCGGCCGGGTGCCCGTGAAGGACCTGATCACCCGCCACATCCCTCTCGACGACGTGTTGGACGCGTTCTCGATCGTCAAGAACGGCGAGGCGATCAAGGTCACCGTCGAGCCCTGATCATCGGATCGGTCCGCCCGGTCTCACTCGAGGTCGAGCAGCTGCTCGAGCCCGACGGTGAGGCCGGGACGGGCCGCGATAGCGCGTAGCGCCGCCAGCACCCCGGGGGTGAACGACACCCGGTCCAAGGAGTCGTGCCGGATCGTCAGGGTCTCCCCCGGCCCGCCCAGGATCACCTCCTGGTGCGCCACCAGTCCGCGCACCCGCAGGCTGTGCACTGGCACCCCGTCGACCTCGGCGCCACGAGCGCCTTCCAGCGCGCTCGAGGTCGCGTCCGGCACCGCCCCCAGTCCCGCCTCGGCCCGGGCTGCGGCGATGAGCTGCGCCGTACGTCGCGCGGTCCCCGACGGCGCGTCCGCCTTGTCAGGGTGGTGCAGCTCGGTGATCTCCACCGACTCATAGAACCGGGCGGCTTGGGCGGAGAACCGCATCATCAACAGCGCCCCGATCGAGAAGTTGGGGGCGATCAGGACCCCGGTGTCCGGCGACGCCTGGAGCCAGCTGCGCACCAGATCGAGCCGGGAGTCGTCGAAGCCCGTGGTGCCGACGACCGCGTGGATGCCGTGGTCGATGCAGAACTCCAGGCTGTCCATCACCGCGTCGGGGTGGGTGAAGTCCACCACCGCCTGTGCCCCGACGGTCACCAGCTCGGAGATGTTCTCCCCGACGTCGAGACCGGCCACCAGGTCCAGTCCATCGGCGTCCTCGACCGCCCGACACACTTCGCTGCCGACTCGTCCGCGGGCACCGAGCACCCCCACCTTCATCGCCTTCGTCACCCCGTCAGCCTCTCACCCCGGACGGGTGCGACACCGGCAGGCCTACTAGTGGCAGGCTGGGGCTATGCCGATGCAGACGATTCCGCCGCGAATCAAGTGGGCGGTCGACCTGATGGACGTCCAACCCAACGACCAGGTGCTGGAGATCGGCTGCGGTCCGGGTGCCGGGGCAGAGCTCATCTGCGCTCGGTTGGAGACCGGCAAGCTCTTCGCCATCGACCGGTCCGAGTCCGGCGTGGACCGCACCAAGCGCCGCAACTCCAAGTATGTCGATGCCGGGCGCCTGACCGTCCGCCAGATCGACCTGGCCACCCTGCGGGTGCCGGTGAAACGGCTGAACAAGGTCTTCGCCTTCAACGTCAACCTCTTCTGGGTCCGCGAGTGCGCCGACGAGATCGCCCTGCTGCACGAGCGCGTGGTGCCCGGCGGTGCGGTGTTCTTGTTCTACGAGGCCCACCAGCGCGAGCTGGTGCCGAATATAGTCGGCAAGGCCTCTACCGCCCTGCGTGAAGGCGGGTTCCGGATCTCGGTCGTGGAGCAGAAAGCCCCTGCGGTCGTTGGCCTAATCGCCCGCCGCTGAGCGACTGAGGCTTTGCTGGAGCGGGACTCAGGCGGGGCCCACGATCGTCAGGATCTCGGGGGTGGTGAAGAGGTCGGCGGCCACCCGACGTACGTCGTCGAGGGTCACCGCGTCGATGCGCGCCACCACCTCGTCCAGGCTGAGCAGCTCGCCATAGACGATCTCGGCCTTGCCTAACCGGGACATCCGCGAGCCGGAGTCCTCCATGCCGAGCACCAGACCGCGCCGGAGCTGCCCCTGGGCCCGGGTCAGTTCGACCGTAGTGATCCCCTCATCGGCGATCGTCGCCAGCTCGTGGCGGACCGTCTCCAGCACCGCCTCGACCTTGCCCGGCAGGCAGCCGACCCCGACCCCGACCAGGCCGGCGTCGGCATGCGAGGACGTGAAGGAGTAGACCGAATAGGCCAGCCCACGGCGCTCGCGCACCTCCTGGAAGAGCCGCGACGACGTGCCGCCACCCAACGTGGTGTCCAAGATGGCCAGGGCGAATCGACGGGGGTCGCTGCGGGTCACCCCCTGACGAGCGAGCACCAGGTTCACCTGCTCGAACTGGCGCGACGCAGACGTGGCACCCGGCGACACGCGGCGGGCCTTCTCGCGAGAGGGCGGCGTACGGGGCAATTCTTCGCCGCGCAGGAAGCCGCCACGCCCGAAGGCAGCCTGAACCCCGGCGACCAGCTCGGCGTGATCGACGTTGCCGGCCGCCGACACCACGACGTTGGCGGGCCGGTAATGCCGGCGGTAGAAGCGCCAGATCTGCTCCCGGGCCAACGCGGCGATCGACTCCTGCGTGCCCGCGATCGGCCGACCCAACGGGCTGTCCCCCCAGGCTTGCGCGGCGAGCAGGTTGTGGACGACGTCGTCGGGATCGTCGTCGTGCATGGCGATCTCGTCGAGGATCACCTCACGCTCGGCCTCGACATCAGCCGGGCGGAGTAGCGAGCCGGCGATCATGTCGCCGAGCACGTCGATGGCCAGCGGCAGGTCCTCGTCGAGAACCCGCGCGTGGAAGCAGGTGTACTCCTTGGCGGTGAACGCATTGAACTCCGCACCCACCTCGTCCAGAGCCGCGGAGATGTCCATCGCGGACCTGTGGGCGGTGCCCTTGAACAACAGGTGCTCGAGGAAGTGCGAACAGCCGTGCAGGCTGGGCTTCTCGTCGCGCGAACCGACCCCGACCCAGACACCGATACTGGCCGACCGGACGCCCGCCAGATGCTCGCTGATCACCCGCAACCCGCCGGGCAGCACGGTTCGCTGCACCTGCGAGGTCACCAGTCCGTCGGCGTCGGCGACTTCGAGGACGGTCTGGGTCGACCCCACCTCTTGGGACGCAGACAACCGGCCGGCAATCAGCCGACCGGTTGTCTGCGGTGTACGACGTGTGGTCACGCCTGACCTGTCAGTTCCTCGCAGCTGCGATCACTGCGACGCAGACGACCCATCGGACCCGCTGGCGGCGGCGTCCTCGTCGACCACGGGAGCCAGCGACAGCTTGCCGCGGTCGTCGATCTCGGCGATCTGGACCTGGATCTTCTGGCCCACCGACAACACGTCCTCGACGGCGTCGACGCGCTTGCCGCCGGCCAGCGCACGCAGCTTGCTGATGTGCAGCAGGCCGTCCTTGCCGGGCAGCAGCGAGATGAACGCACCGAAGTTGGTGGTCTTGACCACGGTGCCGAGGTAGCGCTCGCCGACCTCGGGCATCGTCGGGTTGGCAATGGCGTTGACGGCCTGACGGGCCGCCTCGGCTGCCTCGCCGTTGGTGGCACCGATGTAGATCGTGCCGTCGTCCTCGATGGACAACTGCGCACCGGTGTCGTCCTGGATCTGGTTGATGACCTTGCCCTTGGGCCCGATCACCTCGCCGATCTTGTCGAC
>JBBPYJ010000109.1:0-10614 GCA_038200025.1 Propionibacteriales bacterium
CCCCCCCCGCCCCGCCCGGCCGGGGGGCGGGCGGCGGGGGGCCCCCCCCGGCGCCCCACCCCCACCACCCGCCCCCCCCCCGGGGCGGGGCCCCCGGCCCCCCCGGCGCCGGCGAGCAGGTCCAGCACCTCGCACGGGTCCGTAGGACGGTCCGGTAGCTCGGTGCCGAGCCGGTCCCCGACCTCGGCGCCGGTGGCCTGTGGCGGCACCGGCCGGCTGTCGAGCGAGTCCAACCAGGCCTGAGCGTGCAGCCGAGCCCGATCCAACGCGATCCCACGATCCACCATCTGGTGACTATGGCAGTCATCGCCGCACCGGGCGAGCGATTAGCGCAGCCGACGCGCGTCCCGGACCCCACGGAGCACGTTGCCCGCCTCGGCCCGACCCCCGCGCAGCGGGCTGAGCACCGACACCGCGGCGGCGATGGCGTAGGGCTTGGCGCGCACCAGCGCGTTCTCGCCGAAGCGGAAGTGCACCATGAACAGGTTGCGATACATGTAGTAGCCCTTCCACGAGTCCAGGGCGTGCTGCTGGTCGAAGTCGAGCTGGCGCACCAGCACCGCGTCGCGCACCCCCCAGAGCCGATATCCCGCCCGCCGGGCCCGGATCGCAAAGTCCACGTCGTCGTAGAAGATGAAGTAGGTCGGGTCGGGCAGCCCGATCGCGTCGACCACCTCCCGGCGCACCAGGAAGCCCTCGAAGGCGACGTTCTGGAGCTCGACCCGCTCGGGCATCGCTGCGCGATCGGCGTACGTCGTCTCCACGCTCGCCGTCTTCGGTCGCGGCGTCAGCGGGTTGCGCAGGTCGAAGTGCACCGCCGCCTTCTCGACCAGCGCGCCGTGCCGGTCCTCGCGAACCGCCATCAGGCAGTCCTCGTCCTGGGCGAGCAGCACTTGCAGGCAATCGGGGGCGGGCAGCACGTCGTCGTCCATCAGCCAGATCCGGTCGAAGCCGCGGGCATGGGCTATCCCGAGTCCGTGGTGGAAGCCGCCGGCTCCCCCGGTGTTCTCGGTGAGATGGATCGCCTCGAGCGGTAGATCCTCGCGGGCCGCCAACACCTCGCAGGTGTGGTCGGTGCTCGCGTTGTCCACCACCAGAACCAGATCGGGCGGGTGGGTCTGGGCGGCCAGACCGTCGAGCATCTGGTCCAGCAGGTCGGCCCGATTGAAGGTGACCACCACGACCGCGACGGTCCCGGTCTCGACGTAGGTCACTTCAGGAACCGTTGATGTCCGGTGAAGTCCCCGCGCAGCGCGGCCAGCATCGCGACCACGCTGAGCCGCAGCCGGGCCAGGTCGGGGCGGGTGATCGTGTAGAACCAGCCGGTCTTGACCACGAAGGCCAGCGCGTGGGCAGAGCCGCGGTAGTCGCGCAGGTTGACCAGGTTGTTGCGCGCCATGCAGTAGTGCTTGAGTTCGCTGGGACTGTGGTTGTACGTCGTCCGCCCGAACATCATCGGGGTGCCGAGGTCGCCGACGCTGGGATGTCGAACGGCGGTGTCCACGACGGTGGCGACCCGGCCGCCGGCCTCCTCGGCCCGCAACCGGTATTCGTGGTCGTCGCCCCAGATGAAGAACTCCTCGCGAGGCAGCCCAATCCGATCGACGAGCTCGGCGGTCACCAGCACCCCGTTGAAGGGGATCACCACGTCGCGAATCAGTCCGTCGGTGGCAGCGGCCACCACATCGGCCATCCGGTGCACCACCTTGGTGCCACCGGGAAGTCGGATCGGGAACACCAGCCGCTCGGGGTCGTCCTCGTCCACCACGGCCGGTCCCCAGAAGTCCAGGTCGCGATGGGCCAGGAGTCGCTCCAGGCAGTCGGGGTCGGGAAGACCGTCGTCGTCCATCATCCAGACCAGATCCGCACCCTGGTCGATCGCCCAGGCCAGCCCGTCGTGGAAGCCGCCTGCTCCACCACGATTGGTCGACAGCGTGCGGTGCTGGACCGAGATCTGCCCCGACGGCTCGTCGGATCGCAGCCACTCGCCGGTGCCGTCGGTCGAGGCGTTGTCGATGATCAGCACCTCGCGCAGCCCCGCGATCGTGTGCAGCCGCTCGATCAGCCGACGCAGCAGGGGCAACCGGTTGAAGGTCACCACCACGGCGATGATCTGCTGCTCGCCATTGCCGGTCACGGCCCCGACTTTAACGGGCCCGGGATCGACCCGTCAGGAGGCGCCGTCAGCAGGTCGACGCGAGGTCGTCGGCCTGGTTGGCAGCGTACCCGTCGCCCAGGCTGCCGACCGAGCCACCGGTGACCGACTCTGGAGCCTGCTGCTTCTTGGCCTTCGGCTTCGACGCGCTGCCGTCGGTCGACGCCGGGTCGAGGGCCGACTTGGCGGTGACCCCCTCGGCGCTGTCGATCGCGTCGGTCACCGACTTCTGGATCAGCGCGATGTCTGGGTCCGCGGTGTTGATGAGCGGAGGAACCAGCGACAGGGTCGAGATCTTCTGGTTGCGCGCCTTGAGCGCCAACTCCATGAAGGTGTCCAGCTCGCGGGCCGGCAGGTTGGTCGAGATCATCTCCGACGACGCCGCGGCGATGCCCTCGAAGTTCTTCATCGCCGACTGGGGGCTGACCTGCTTGAGCATCGCGCTCATCACGCACTTCTGCCGGGCCATCCGCGAGTAGTCGTCCGAGCCCTCCCGGGCCCGGGCGAACCACAAGGTGTCGTGCCCGTCGAGGACCCGCACCCCCGGCTCGATGTAGCCGGTGACATCGCTGCCCAGACCACCTACCGGGATCCGGGAGCGGACATTGAGCTTGACCCCGCCGACGGCGTCGACGAGGTCGCGGAACCCCTGGAGGTTGACCATCGACCAGTAGTTGATCTTCAAATCGGTAATGCCCTCGACGGCCATGATCGTGGCGTCCATACCAGGGGTCTCGGACTTGCCGAACAGCTCGGTGTTGTCCTGGGCCCAGGTGCTGGCGCCGTTGAGGTAGCAGTCCTCGCAGTCGAACCCCTGGGGGAACTGCTTGTGCATCACCGAGCCCTTACGGAAGCCGAAGTTCTGCAGGTTGCGCGGCAGGCTGATCAGCACCGTGCGGCCGGTCTCGGCGTCGATGCTGGCCACCGTCATCGAGTCCGGCCGTAGGCCCCAGCGACCGGCGCCGGAGTCCCCGCCGACGAGCAGCACGTTGAATCGGCCGTCGTGGGCACCCACAACATCGTGGCCACCGAACATGGTGACGATGAACTCCCGTTGGACGCCGACGAGGTGGGCGCTGAAGAGCAGTACGCCGGCCATCCCGAGGCTGAGGAAACCGTTGACCCCGACGACCGCCAGCCGATGGCTCTGCTGCAGCGACAACGGCTGCCCCAGTCGCCAGGCATCGGTGAAGAGCGCCACCCAGGCGACGGCGGCGAGCATCAGCGCGACTCGCAAGATGGCGAGCACCACGGTGTTGGAGACCAGGTAGAACCCGGCCCCGTGCCACACCAGGGTGGTCAGCAGCGTGCCGATGCCCACCACCCACAGCCCGACCCAGACGCGCAGGGCGATGCGGCCGACCTGACGGTTCCCAGCGAGCAGCTGTGCGGAGCCAGGGGCGAACAGGGTCATCAACATCAGCGACATCGCGCGGCGGAAACGCACGCGCCGAGCGCGGTCGTCGAGGTTGCGCGACACGGTGACACCGTCGAGCATGCGATCGCCGATCTATTGGGGAAGTGAAGGGCTGGTCTCAGTATCACCAGTCACACCCGTCACAAGCCGTCGCGACGCGCCGACGGTTTTTCGTGGGCGGTGGCGGTAGTCTCGGGTCCTATGACCGATCGACGCCGTGGAGACCCCCGCCCGGTGGAGGGATCCGCAGAATACGAATGGCTCTACGGCAAAGGCGACCGAGGCGGGCAGGGCCGGGAACCCCGACAGCAGCGCAGCCGGCGTGCACGAGAAGCTCAGGACGGGGCCACCCCCGAGCCGACCCGGGTGCTGCCGGTCCAGCAGCCACCCCCGCCGCTGCCCCCACCGATGGCCCCCCAGCTGCCCCGGCAGCCGATGCCGGCCCGCGAGCCCAGACCACGCCGACCCCGCCGTCGGTTGCGGTTCGGGCTGGTCAAGTGGGTGCTGCTGGCGTGGCTGGTGTTCCTGGTCGTGGTGCCGTTCTACGCGTGGTCAAAGGTGGACAAAGTCCAGGCATTCCCCCAGGGCGACCGCCCCGCCCCGCAGCCGGGAACGACGTACCTGCTGGTCGGCAGCGACTCCCGCGACGACCTCACCCCGGCCGAGCGCAAGGAGCTCGGCACCGGTGGCGAGGTGGGCCAGCGCACCGACACGATCATGCTGCTGCACACCGGGTCCGGACCGGACCTGCTGATGTCGATCCCCCGGGACTCGATCGTGGACATCCCGGACCGCGGTGAGAACAAGATCAACGCGGCGTACGCCTTCGACGGCCCTAAGCTGCTGGTGCAGACCCTCGAGAACGAGACCGGCATCCGGATCGATCACTACGTCGAGATCGGGTTGGGCGGGTTCGTCAACGTCGTGGATGCCGTCGGCGGCATCGAGATCTGCCCGACCGAGGCGATGGACGACCCGTTGGCCAACCTGGACATCAAGAAAGGGTGCCAGCCGGCCGACGGCAAGGTGGCCCTGGGCTTCGCTCGGTCCCGGCACACCTCGGGCCTGGGCGATATCGACCGCGCCCGACACCAGCGCGAAGTGGTCGCCGCGGTCGGCGACAAGGCGCTCTCGCCGTGGTCGGTGCTCAACCCACTTCGCTACTGGAACCTGAATATGGCGATGCCGAGCTTCTTCACCGTCAGCGAGGGCACCAACCCGCTGAACATGGGCCGCTTCGCGCTGGCGATGCGGGCCAGCGGCGGGGAGTCCGGGCGCACCTGCGGGGTCCCGATCTCAGACCTGGCCGTCAACTGGGACCCCGACCGGTCGCAGCGACTATTCGACCTGATCGCTGCAGACGACACTGGCGCTATCCCCGATGAGCTGTGCACGCCCTCGGGCCTACCGCCCGGTGGAGGTGGCTGAGTCAGACCTCGGCGAGGAAGGCCAGCAGCGCGTCGTTGAACTCCGTCGCGTGGCTGACGTTGATCCCGTGCGGTCCCTGCTCGATCGTGACCAGGCGGCTGCCGGTTACCTGTTCGTGGGCCCGCCGGCCCGAGACCTCGAGCGGCACGACCCCGTCGGAATCACCGTGGATGACGAGCAGGGGCACGGTGACCTTGGCCAGGTCGTCGGAGAAGTCGGTGACCCACGAGGCGATTGTCTCCGCCGCCGCGTGCAGGTCGGCCTGAGCGGCTAGACCCAGCGCCATACGCCGCTGCTCCTCGGTGACCTTCAGGTCGTCGCCCGCAGAGAAGAAGCCGGTCATGAACCCGTCGAGGAAACCTTCGCGGTCGTCGCGAAGCTGCTCCTGCATCCCAGCAACGTCGCTGGCGCTCAGCGCCCCGTCGGGGTGATCCTCATCTTTCAGCAGGCACGGCGGGATGGCTGAGGCCAGGACGATGGCCCGCAGTCGTTCCTGACCGTAGGCACCGACGTAGCGGGCCACCTCGCCGCCGCCCATCGAGAAGCCCACCAACGCGACGTCGTGCAGGTTCAACGCGGTCAGCACCGCGTCCAGGTCCCTGGTCAGCGTGTCGTAGTCGTAAGACGAGTCCGCGCCGGGTTTTCCCGACTTGCCGAAGCCGCGGCGGTCGTAGGTGACCACCCGATGACCTGCGTCCCGCAGTGTCGGGACCTGCTCGGACCAGGACTCGCCGCTGAGCGGCCACCCGTGGATGAGTACGACGGGACGACCGTCACCACCGGTGTCCTCGAGGTGGATGTCGACCGAACCGGACTTCACTGTGGTCATCGCTGATCCTCTCCTACGGCTAGGGGGTTGCTCAGGCTACCCCGGCGCGCAGCCGGAGGCGGTCGAGCAGGCTGCTCAGCTGTCGCGATACCTGGGTCTGGGTGACGCCGATCTCGTCGCCGATCTCGGCCTGCGTGCAGCCGAGCACGTAGCGCATCTGCAGCAGTCGACGATCTCGAACCGACAAACCGTTCAGCAGCCCGCCGACGGTCACCCGCGCCTCGGCGGCGGCGTACCCGCTCTCGTCGCTGCTCAGCCGGGTCGTGTGGCTGGCGTGCTCGGGGTCGTCCAGAGAGCTCGGGGAGAAACAACCACTGGCAGACTGCGCCTCGGTGACCTGGTCGGTCTGGACCCCCAGGTGCTCAGCGATCTCCGCTGGCGTCGGCGGTCGCCCTAGTCGCTGGGCCAGCAGGGGTTCGGCAGCTGTGACGCGCGACTGCATCTCCTGAAGCGACCGCGGCGGACGGACCATCCAGCCGGAGTCGCGGAAGTGCCGCTGCAACTCGCCGCGGATGGTGGGCACCGCGTAACTGAGGAATTCCGCCCCCTTGTCCGCGTCGAATCGGCGGGCAGCTTTGACCAGCGCCAGACAGGCGACCTGCTCCAGGTCGTCGGTAGCGATCCCTCGCCCGCTGTAGCGGTGGGCCACGTCCTTGGCTACCTTGAGGTTCAGGCGGACGACCTCGTGCTCGAGCCGGGTCCGTTCGTCCGGATCGGCGACCCGGGCCCGCGACAGGGCGGCCGAGGTCGCGACCGATCGGTCTTGCTGTCGCTGCTGATTGGGCATCGAGTGCCTCCGGTCGGTCCGCTAGATGTCGAACCAACCAAGACAATCAGGGGTCGATGATCGAGCGACACCTCCCTACGGGTGACCGGAACACCACCGCGGTCAGAGTGGCGTTCGGACTACTTCCCCCCTCGACCTCCTTCTCTCAACTCCTCCTTGGTCATCTTCGAGCGGCCCTCGGTCTTGGCCTTCCGCGCCTCGCCATACAGGTGCTTCCTGGTACGTCCGCCGGACCCCGGGGCCCTGCTGTCCTCGACTTCGCACTTCGTATCCGCGCGTACCCATTCCCTCGGCTGCCGGGACGCCCGCGGCACCAGCCGCCTTCGCATCAGGTCCGCCGGCCCATCCCTCACAGCCACAGCACCTGGGACTCGCCAAGGTGCTGGTGCACGAGATGCCTCACGCCCTGGCTGCCATGGAGGCGGGCGTGCTATCGGAGTGGAGGGCCACCATCGTGGCTCGCGAGACCGGCTGCTCGAGCCTGGCCGACCGCCAGGCCATCGACGAGAAGCTCTTCGCCGACCACGCGCATGTCGACGGCTGGGGTGACCGACGCTGGCGGCAGAGACCCAGAAGCTCGCCTACGCCCTAGATCCAGTCGGTGGTGAACCGGGCCCGCAAGGCCGAGACCGAGCGCCGGGTCAGCATCCGGCCCGCCCCGGACACGATGAGCTATCTGACTGCCCCGCTGCCCGCGACCCAAGGCATCGCCGTCTGGGGGACCTTGGGCCGGGTCGCCGACTCGCTGATCGGGGTCGGCGACTCGCGCCCCAGAGGGCAGATCATGGCCGACACCCTCCCCGTGGTGCGATGCGCCGATCAGGAACCACAATCATATCCGGTCCGTGGTGGCCGGCGGAGCGACCGCGGCGGACAACGGACAAGGGCTTTGCGTGCAGTGCAACCACGCCAAGCAGGCGCCGGATTGGCGAGCCGGACCGGCGCCCGACCAAGCCGGTGAGCTGCATCAGGCGGTGACGATCACCCCGACCGGTCACCGCCTGACCTCGACCGCACCAGCACTTCCGCCGCCGATCATCCACAAGATGCCGGTGCGCGTCCACCTCTACGTCGAAGAGAACTGGGACCTGACCGGCTGACTAGAGCTCGGACTGGATGCCGGCCAGCAACTGGCGCGCCATCACGATCCGCTGGACCTGGTTGGTGCCCTCGTAGATCTGGGTGATCTTGGCGTCCCGCATCATCCGCTCCACCGGGTAGTCCCGGGTGTAGCCGTAGCCGCCCAGCACCTGGACCGCGTCAACGGTGACCGCCATCGCCATGTCCGAGGCGAAGCACTTGGCCGCGGCACCGAAGAAGGTGAGGTCGGGGTCGTTGCGCTCGGAGCGGCCGGCGGCGGCATAGGTCAGCTGCCGCGCCGCCTCGATCCGCATCCCCATGTCGGCCAGCAGGAACTGCAGACCCTGGAAGTCCGCGATCGCCTTGCCGAACTGTTGACGCTCGCGGGCGTAGTCCAGCGCGTGGTCCAGCGCGCCCTGGGCCACCCCGACCGCCTGCGCGGCGATGGTGATCCGGGTGTGGTCCAGGGTCCGCATCGCGGTCTCGAAGCCGGTCCCCTCGGCCCCGATCATCCGCGACGCCGAGATCCGGACCTTGTCGAAGTAGACCTCGCGGGTCGGCGACCCCTTGATCCCCAACTTCTTCTCCGGGGCTCCAAAGGACACCCCCTCGTCGGACTTCTCGACCACGAAGGCCGAGATGCCCTTGGCGCCCGCCTCCGGATCGGTCACCGCGATCACGGTGTAGAACTCCGACTCGCCGGCGTTGGTGATCCACCGCTTGACGCCGTCGAGCATCCAGTCATCACCGTCGCGGACGGCCTTGGTTTTCATGGACAGGGCGTCGGAGCCGGCCTCGGGCTCGGACAGGCAGTAGGAGAAGCCGCCCTCGCCAGCAGCCAGTCGAGGCAGGTAGGCCTGCTTGAGGTCCTCGGACCCGGCCAGCATCACCGGCAGCGAGCCGAGTTTGTTGACCGCCGGGATCAGGCTGCTGGACGCGCAGGCCCGGGCAACTTCCTCGATCACCAGCACGGTGGCCAACGCGTCGGCACCGGCGCCGCCGTACGCCTCGGGGACGTGGGGGGCGTGGAAGTCCGCGGCGGTCAGCGCGTCGGAGGCCTCACGCGGGTAGCGGGCCTCCTCATCGACCTCCGCCGCAAAGGGCGCGACCTTCGCGTCGCACAACGCACGGACGGCTTCGCGGATCGCCTGGTGCTCCTCGGTGAGTCCGAAGAGCGGCGCCTCATTGGTGTCGACCATGCCTCGATTCTAGGTTCGCAGAGCTCTCGCGACCACGGATACATTGGTGACATGTCCCACGACTGGCAGTCCGATGAAGCGATCTCGCTAATGCTGGACGAATGCGTCACCTGGGCTGTCGTAGGCCTGTCCGACGACCCGAGCAAGACGGCGTACTCCATCGCCTCACTGCTCCAGCAGCACGGCAAGCGGATCGTGCCCATCCATCCCCATGCGGCGACAGTGCTGGGCGAGCAGGGGTACGCCGCGCTGGCCGACGTTCCGTTCGACATCGACGTCGTCGACGTGTTCCGCCGCTCCGAGGCAGCCGGTGAGTTCGCCGACCAGGCGGTCACGATCGGCGCCCAAGGGGTCTGGTTCCAGTTGGGGGTGGTCGACCACGAGGCCTTCGAGCGCACCACTAAGGCGGGACTGGCGATGGTGATGGACACCTGTCCCGCGATCGAGTGGCGCCGCCATGGAGGCACCGGAGCCGTCGGTGCCTGACCTACGGGTGCCGCCCGGTCCGGGACTGCCCGACGGGTTGACCGTGCCGGCGGCCGAACTGGTGGAGCGGTTCTCCCGCTCGCCAGGACCGGGTGGTCAGTCGGTGAACACCACTGACAGCCGGGTTCAGCTCGAATGGGACCTGGAGTCGTCAACGGCCCTGACCCAGACCCAGCAACGACGGGCCTGGCACCGTCTGGAGTCTCGCCTTATCGGCGGCCGGATCGTGGTCGTCGCCTCCGAGCATCGCTCCCAGCACCGCAACCGAGTGGCCGCCGGAGAGCGGTTGGCCCAACTGATCCGCGAGGCCCTCGCCCCACCGCCACCGCCGCGACGGGCCACCAAGCCCAGCCGGTCGGCCCAGCGCCGCCGGCTGGACGGTAAGACCCGGCGCGGGCAGACCAAGGCGCTTCGGGGTCGGGTCCGCGACGCCTGATCCCGTTACCCAGACACCCAAGGCCAGGTCTGGGGGTCGACTTGCTCAAGAGCCCAGGTGCCCGGGTCGAGACGCCCGACGACGCGGCGGACGACGTCCTCCAAGGCATCGATGACCACACCACCGACGTCCGAGTCTTCATCGACGGGCAAGCCCGAGAGCTCGAGCATCAGGCGTCGGGGAACGAGGTACTTCCCGGTTGGATAGTTGCCTTCGATCTGGAGCGTCGGTCGATGCTCGAACATCACGCTGGGTCGCACTGCCGCCGAGCCAACTGGAAGACCATCACCGGCGTGTCGTTGGGAGCCCCGCGATCACGGCCCGCAGCTGTCCGAGCGTCATCGTGTCCGAAACGTGCTCGTACTCCTCACGCTCGAGGAACGGCTCCAAGGGTCGGCGCCGACCTCGGTAGCGGCGAGCGTGTTCCAGTCCTGGAAGCCGTGCTGGTGGGCTACCAGTTCCAGAGCCAGGGAGTGCGGCACCTCGACTCCGGCCGTAGCCAGTTCCCGGCGAAGCAGGCGTGCACGATCTTGAGCGAATGCGGGTGTCACAGGAGACCTTCCAGTACGGCGTACTAGATGCCGGTGCCCGCATTGCCGACGACGCCGAGCGTCGTCCATCTGTGGGTGCACGATCCGTCAACGGCGCCGAGTACCAAGTCATGCACCATGAACGGTTCGGAACACATTCCGACGCCTGAGGCGTACCAACCCGTGCTTCGTGCACGGTTCGGCACGCATCGGACGGCAGGGAGCGCGTCCAGGCTGCTCAGAACCCGATCTTGCGGCTGGCTCCCG